>JAZQNO010000026.1:0-139795 GCA_045627385.1 Bacteroidales bacterium | reverse complement strand
GTGCCCTGGCCCTGCTCACCGTATGCAAGATTGTAAGGGATGAAGAACTTATACTTGTCACCTACGCTCATCAGCTGCAGGCCCTCGGTCCAACCTGCAATCACACCACCAAGGTTCAGAGTGATAGGAGTAGTTGACTCGTCGAACATCGTTCCGTCAATCAGTTCGCCATGATAGCGTACCTCGACATCGCTGTTTGCAGTCGGCTTCTGGCCGCCGTCACCCTGTGAGATGACCTTATAGAGAAGACCGCTCTCAGTCTTGACAACGCCTTCCTCCTTGGCCTTTTCCTCAAGCCATGCAAGGTTCTCCTCCTTGGCCTTGGTGAACTGCTGCTCGCTCAAAAGCTGATACAGACGGTTTGCGTTATCATCGGCCTCCTCGAATGTCATGACATCCCAGTTGTCCTTCAGACCGTCAACGAATGCGGCAATGTAATTGTCCCTGTTGAAAGTCTCGTCACCGCCGAAAAGCTGTGAGCTCAGAGCCATGAATGCCTGTGACATTTCCTGATTGCCAATCTCATAGCCAAGTGCATAGGCAAGCTTGTCATTGTCATCAGTATTCTTGGCGGCCTCAAGGAAACCCTGGATGAACGACTTCATGGTTGTTGAGTCGACAACATCCATGGGGAGCTGGCTTTTGTAGACGCGGACAGCACGTCCCATACCTATTGCGTATGAGATGGTATCCTTGACATCATTCATGGAAACCTTCGGAGCGGAGACACTGCTGCCGCAGGAAGACATGACGGCTACTGCCATGCAGGCCATCAAAACATTCAATTTCTTCATTTCTAACAGTTTATTGGTTAATTTCTACTTCTTATCAAAAAAAGTGCTGCAAAGGTAATGATTTTTATATCAGTCTGTAACAATTTTCTGACCGCCAAGACGGGCTTCGCAAACGTTGACCACATAGTCACCTATTTTTTCAAGGTCACCTATAATATCCATGTAGTATACGCCGGTCTGATACGGGTACTTCCTGTCATTCACGTCCTGAATGTTACGGTCACGCAACTGGGAACGGTAATTGTTTATCTCATGTTCCTGATTGATGATGACCGTGGCATCAAGCTCACGTGAACTCTTGACCAGAAATTCATTCATAAGATTCAGATCCCTCTCGACCAATCCCATCATATGCTTGATATGGGCATACTGGTCTTCAGTGAAATCATTCTTTCCGAACTTGCGGTTCAGCGTTCTGGCAAGATTGTAGATACTGTCGCAGATGCTCTCAAGTTCGGACACCTCACGCAGAATGCACTGGATCTTCTGCTTGCTTTCAGGACTCAGACGGCCCTCGGCCACTTTTGACAGGTAGTTGGCAATCTCGACTTCCATGTTGTCACTGATATTCTCGTACTTCTCGATACGGGTATACAGTTTCACGAAATCCGATTCGTCCTTTTCCTGCATCAGGGTCGATATGAAACCGTACATGCGCAATGCGCGGTTGCCGAAGTGGGCTGTCTCCTTCTGGGCTTCAAGCAGTGAAAGTTCCGATGTCGACATGAGGCCCTGCGGTATGAACTGCAGGCGGAAATCCTCTTCCTCCTCCTTCTTTGCCGGAATGATGCGGCATACCAGCTGTTCTATTTTCTTTATGAGACCTATCAGGATGCCGGTATTGATGACGTTGAAAGCCGTATGGAACGTGGCCAGGATGAATGTCAGTTTGTAGTTCATGTCAGCCACAGCCTGAGTGCTCATGGCCGATGTGTCGGCATCGGCATCGACACCCCAGAGTGAGCATATCAGACGGACAAACGGCTTGAAGAGTATCAGCACCCAGATCACGCCGAACGTGTTGAATACCAGATGAGCCAGAGCCGCACGTCTGGCCGATGTGTTGGCTGACATGGCCGCAATGTTGGATGTCAGCGTGGTGCCGATATTCTCACCCATGACAAGCGCTATACCCTGATAAATGGGAAGCACGCCTGTGGAACAGAGTATCATTGTGATGGCCATGATTGCCGCCGAAGACTGCACGCAGAGTGTCAGCAGGCCGCCGATGACCACGTACAGCAGCACTGACAGGAAGCCCCAATCACCTGTAACCCTGAAGAAATTGACTACGGCCATATTGTCCTGCAGGTTCATTTCCGAAGCATGGGTCCTGAGTGTGATAAGTCCAAGGAACATGAACGCGAATCCAAACAGGAATTCACCGAAGGACTTGCGTGTTCCCTTTCCTGAGAAAATGAACGGAATGGCGCATGCGAACAGCAGCCACGACAGTTTCGACAGATCGACCGAGAAACCGAACACGGCCATTATCCATGCCGTGAAAGTCGTGCCGATATTGGCACCCATGATTACCGAAATAGCCTGAATCAGTGTCAGCAGACCTGCATTCACAAAACTCACGGTCATCAGGGTCGTGGCAGTTGATGACTGGATGGCGGCAGTCACAGCCGCACCGGTACATACACCGGCAAATCTGTTTGTTGTCATTGCACTGAGAACCTTTCTCAAAGTGCTTCCTGCGAATTTCTGAAGACCCTCACTCATGGTCTTCATGCCGAACATCAGCAGTGCCAGACATCCCAGCACCATTACGATATCAAAAAAACTCATACTATATGGTTAACCGTCATACTAACGCGAACACCTTTTTTGCCTGCATGATTTCCCTATGCCAAAAAATCAGTATCTTTGACTTCGTAAACAAATTTAAAGATACCACTATGGAAATCTTCTGCAAAAATAACAATAAAAGCTTTAGCTGCAAGCCCGGAATGTCTTTTTCGGACATTTTCACAGAAGCCGGAATTGAGTTGAAAGGATGCCCGCTATGCGCAAGCACCAACGGGAAAATAGTCGATATGAACACCTGCGTCTATCAGGATTCCGATGTTGAGTTCCTTGACGTGACCACCAGCATCGGTGCACGCGTATATTCCCTGGGTCTTGTCTTTGTCCTTGCCAAGGCTATTGCGGAACTGTATCCAGGCGGCACGATGAGAGTGTCGAACGCCATTTCAAAAGGTTTCTACTGCCCGGTTGAGATAGGCAAGGAAGTCAGCACGACCGATGTGGAGAAAATACAGGAACGCATGAAGGAAATCGTGGCCAGGAAACTGCCTTTCGTACGACATACCGCACATACCGATAAAGTTATTGAAATCATGCGTGCCGCCGGTCGTGAGGACACAGTAGGCCTGCTTGAGTCATGCGGCACCATTTACAGCACATATTACACGCTTGAAGATATGCCTGACTGGTTCTTCGGAGTATTGCCGCCCCACACCGGCTGCCTGAGCGTATTCGAGCTGGAGCCGATGTTCCACGGTGTGCTGGTGCGTGTTCCGCAGAAGGCCAATCCGGCATTGCTGGAACCGATGGTACGCCAGGAGAAGATGTTCGAGATCTTCAAGGAGCACCATGACTGGATGTCGATACTCGGATTCTCGACCATAGGCGAATTGAACAAGGCCGTTGCGGCCGGTCAGACCAACATGATAATAAATGTGGCCGAAGCACTTCAGGCCAAAAAGATAGTGCACATTGCCGACAGCATCGTGGAACGCCGCTACGAAAACAGCAACCTGAAGCTGATTCTCATATCGGGTCCGTCATCATCGGGCAAGACAACATTCAGCAAGCGTCTTCAGGTCCAGCTCATGGCCCACGGCCTTTCGCCTAAGGTGCTTTCCCTGGATGACTATTTCCTTGACCGCGAGCATACCCCGATCGATGAGAACGGCGAATACGATTTCGAGTCACTGTATGCTATAGACCTCCCGTTCTTCAACGCCCAGCTCAAGGACCTGCTGGCCGGAAAGACCGTCCAGACCCCTACTTTCAACTTCAAGAAAGGCGGACTCAGGGAATTCACCAACGAGCCCATGACACTTGGAAGCAATGACATACTGCTGATTGAAGGCATCCATGCACTCAACCCGGAACTCATACCGGACATCCCTGCCGAGAGCCGCTTCCTTATATATGTATCGGCACTTACGGCTATACGCATAGACAACCACAACTATATTCCAACCACTGACAACCGCCTGCTCAGGCGCATGACGCGCGACTACAAGTACCGCAGCTACAGTGCGCAGAACACCATATCGCGCTGGGCATCGGTCCGAGCCGGCGAAGAGAAATGGATTTTCCCGTATCAGGAGAATGCCGATGCCATGTTCAATTCGGCCATGCTGTTTGAGATTGCTGTCATAAAGGATATGGTAGCCCCGCTCCTGGAAGAGGTTCAGGAGAACTCCGATGAATACATCAAGGCCAGCCAGCTGCGTGACTTCCTGAAACTGTTCCGCACCATACCAAGCCAGAATCTTCCGCCTACATCGCTGGTACGCGAATTCATAGGCGGCAGCAGTTTCCACTATTGATGTGTCCACGGCAGCAATGTCAGCTAACGGAAACATACAGACCCAGATACAGACCCAGTCACAGACTCTGTCACAGACGCTGTCGCCTCAGCAGGTGCTTGAGGCCAGACTGCTGCAGCTGTCCACCGTGGAGCTTGAGGAACATGTCCGTGCCGAACTGAACGACAATCCGGCACTTGAGGACATCCCGCAGGATTACGGTCAGGAAGCACCGTTTGACGAAGGACAGGACAATGACGGTACAGGCAACGATGAGGCACAGGACCAGGATTCCTATGGTGACGGAAACACCCGGGAGGAATCATTCGGTTCATGGGGCGATGACTATGACAGCGATGACAGCAACTATAGCGGAAGCAGTGACAATGAAAACGCTGAGATCCCCATAGCCGACACACGTTCCTTCTATGACATGCTCCTGGAGCAGCTGTCCGAACAGGATCTGTCCGGGCGGCAGGAAAAGATTGCACGCTACCTGATAGGTTCGATTGACAATGACGGCTTTCTGGACAAGAACCTGCAGTCCGTATCCGATGACCTTGCATTCTACCACAATATCGATGCCGATGTCAGCGAACTGGAACAGGTCCTGGCTGTGATTCAGGAATTCGACCCGGCAGGAATAGGTGCCCGTGACCTGCAGGAATGCCTGCTGCTGCAATTGAAGCGCAAGCCACGCACCCCGCAGATTGAACTGCAGGAGAGAATCATCAGCACCATGTTCGATGAGTTCACACACAAGCGCTGGGACAAGATCGGTGCAAGACTGCAGATGGACGCATCATCGGTCCAGTCGCTCATTTCTGAAATCGTCAGACTGAACCCAAGACCGGGCAGCTCGCTTGGCGAGACCATAGGGCACAGCCGTCAGCACATCGTTCCGGATTTCCTGCTCGACTGCTATGACGGGGACATACATTTCACACTGAACAACAGCAACATACCGCAATTGCGGGTGAGCCGCGAATATGCCGATATGCTTGACAGCCAGATAAAAGGCTCAAGCGGCAGCCAGCGTGATGCGGCAATATACCTCAAGCGAAAGCTGGATGCGGCACGCGGCTTCATCGAGGCCCTGAGACAACGGGAGCAGACAATGACCCGCACCATGCAGGCCATCGTGGATTTGCAGAGACCATTCTTTACCGAAGGTGACGAAACCCTTCTCAAACCCATGATACTGAAGGACGTGGCACAGAAGACCGGCTATGACATATCGACCGTTTCACGCGTCACCAGCGGCAAGTACGTACAGAC
Organism: Bacteroidales bacterium; assembly: GCA_045627385.1. GTDB lineage: Bacteria > Bacteroidota > Bacteroidia > Bacteroidales > UBA1402 > UBA1757. The sequence continues at coordinate 134,175 of JAZQNO010000026.1, read as the reverse complement.
ATGCTACGGCACATTCCCGCTGAAATGGTTCTTCACCGATGGAGTGCAGGGCGATGACGGCCAGGAGGTGTCTGTCAAGGAGATACACCGCATACTGCGCCAGCTGACCGATGACGAGGACAAGTCAAACCCGCTGTCGGACGGACAGCTGGCCGACATGATGGCCGAGAAGGGGTTTCCAATAGCACGCCGCACCATTGCCAAGTACCGCGACCAGATTGGAATCCCGGTGGCAAGAATGAGAAAGAAATGACAATCAAGATACAATTATGAATCCACAGGTAAGTATTATCATGGGCAGCACATCGGACCTGCCCGTAATGGAGAAGGCAGCACAGTTCCTGGACAGCATACAGGTTCCGTTTGAAATGAACGCCCTGTCAGCCCACCGCACCCCGGCTGCTGTCGAGGAGTTTGCAAGAAACGCACAGGGACGCGGCATCAAGGTCATCATTGCAGCAGCCGGAATGGCAGCCGCCCTTCCCGGAGTCATTGCAGCCAACACCAACATTCCTGTCATAGGCGTACCCATCAAGGGCATGCTTGACGGTCTGGACGCAATGCTTTCAATCATCCAGATGCCTCCAGGGATACCTGTAGCCACTGTCGGAGTGAACGGAGCGCAGAATGCGGCAATACTTGCGGCACAGATCATCGCATCGGCCGATGCTGACCTTGCAGCCCGTCTTGCAGCCTACAAGGAAGGACTGAAGGACAAGATTGTAAAGGCGAATGCCGAACTCAGCCAGGTAAAATACAACTACAAGACAAATTGAAAATGGCAGAATACAGCCGCAGGCGCACCATCGCCGTACGTGTAGGCAACACGGCCATCGGTGGGGACAACCCCATCCGCGTCCAGTCCATGACCACAACCCAGACCATGGATACCGATGGGTGCATTGAGCAGGCCATACGCATAATCAATGCCGGTGGGGAGCTTGTACGCCTTACCGCACAAGGTACACGCGAGGCCCTGAACCTGCAGAACATACGGGACGGACTCCGCAAGCGCGGGTATGACACCCCCCTGGTTGCAGACATCCACTTCAATCCTGCCGTGGCCGATGTTGCTGCCACCATTGTCGAGAAGGTGCGCATCAATCCCGGCAACTATGTGGACCCGGCACGCACTTTCAGGAATCTGGAATACAGCGATGAGGAATACAAGGCCGAGATTGAGAAAATCCGCCACCGCCTTGTTCCGTTCCTTGACATCTGCCGCGAACACGGCACCGCCATAAGAATAGGTGTCAACCACGGTTCGCTCTCGGACCGCATAATGAGCCGTTACGGCAACACCCCGGCCGGCATGGTCGAGAGCTGCATGGAATTCCTGCGCATCTGCGTGGAGCAGGATTTCATGAACGTGGTCATATCAATCAAGGCCAGCAACACCTGCGTCATGATTGAGACCGTACGTCTGCTTGTCCGTCAGATGGAAAAGGAAGGAATGGCCTTCCCGCTGCATCTTGGCGTAACCGAGGCCGGAAGCGACATGGAAGGACGCATCAAGAGCGCTGTCGGAATAGGCGCACTGCTGGCCGAGGGAATCGGTGACACCATACGCGTATCGCTGTCCGAAGCCCCTGAGCGTGAGATTCCCGTTGCACGCAAGCTTGTGGCATACGCAGCACAGAGTGCGGCTGTCCGGGCGCGTGCAGCTGAACTGACTGACAAGGACGGAACCCTGCACCTTTCATACTGTGAGACCAGTCTTGAAGACCTGCAGCTGAAAGCCGCCATGGATGCCGGAGCCCTGCTGATTGACGGCAAGGCCAGGGACCTTGCAATCAGCAACAGCGGAAACGGCATATCACAGGAAGACATTGACAATACTGCCGATGCCATCCTTCAGGCCGCCCGCATACGCTTCACCAGACCGGAATACATATCCTGTCCCGGATGCGGCAGGACATTGTATAACCTTGAAGAGACAATAGCACGCGTCAAAGCCGCCACGAAGCACCTGAAAGGCGTCAGGATAGCCATCATGGGCTGCATAGTGAACGGTCCGGGCGAGATGGCCGATGCCGACTTCGGCTATGTGGGAGCCGGACGCGGACGCATCAGCCTTTACCGCGGCAAGGAATGCATTGAGAAGAATATCCCGGAAGAACAGGCGGTGGAGCATCTGCTGGCCCTGATTGACAATTCCAGATAATGTACGTAACTTTGCCGCATAAAACGAAATAACGGAATAAAAGATATGACAGAGCACAATCTATCGGTATACAACACCCTTTCAAGAAGGAAAGAAATCTTCAAGCCTCTAAACGCTCCCCATGTAGGAATGTATGTCTGCGGTCCCACCGTATATGGTGACGCCCATCTGGGCCATGCCCGTCCGGCCATTACCTTTGACATACTGTTCCGCTATCTGAAGCACCTTGGCTACAAGGTACGCTACGTGCGCAATATCACCGATGTAGGCCATCTTGAGCACGATGCAGACTCGGGCGAGGACAAGATTGCAAAGAAAGCACGTCTGGAGCAGCTGGAGCCTATGGAGGTCGTCCAGTACTACACCCAGCGCTACCACAAGGCAATGGAGGCGCCCAACGTACTGCCCCCAAGCATCGAGCCGCACGCATCGGGCCATATCATCGAGCAGATAGCCCTGGTCAAGGAAATCCTGGACAACGGCTACGCATACGAAAGCCAGGGCTCAATCTATTTCGATGTCAACAAGTACAATCAGAAATACAACTATGGAAAGCTTTCGGGCCGTAACCTTGACGATGTGCTCAACACCACACGTGAACTGGACGGTCAGGAAGAGAAACGCAATCCGGCCGATTTCGCGCTCTGGAAGAAAGCCCAGCCCGAGCATATAATGCGCTGGCCTTCACCATGGAGTGACGGTTTCCCGGGCTGGCACTGCGAATGCACGGCCATGGGGAAAAAATACTTGGGCGAGCATTTTGACATCCATGGTGGCGGAATGGATCTCGTTTTCCCGCATCACGAATGTGAAATCGCCCAGGCGGTGGCTTCGCAGGGGAACGATATGGTCCGCTACTGGATGCATAACAACATGATCACCATCAACGGCCAGAAGATGGGCAAGAGTTTGGGCAATTTCATCACTTTGGACGAATTCTTCAAAGGCAGTCACAAGGACAAGGACGGCAATGAGATGTTGGCTCAACCCTATTCGGCTATGGTCATCAGGTTCTTCATCCTGCAGGCGCATTACCGCAGCACGGTGGATTTCAGCAACGAGGCGCTTCAGGCTTCCGAGAAGGGTCTGGAACGTCTGACGGATTCATTCAACCGTCTGCAGCTGCTCAAGGCTTCCGATTCGACGACGGCAGCCGGTCTGGACGGGCTGCGCCAGCGCTGCTACGATGCGATGAACGACGATTTGAACACGCCTGTCGTCATTTCGCATCTGTTCGATGCCGGACGTGCCATCAATAGCGTATATGACGGAAAGGCCACCATCTCTCAAGCCGATTTGGATGAACTCAAGGAAGTGTTCCATCTCTTTGTGGAAGACATCATGGGCTTGCGCATGAGCTCTGCTTCGCAGTCGGGCAACGATAAGGCGGAGGCTGCCTATAAGGGCGCCGTCGACATGTTGCTGGAATTGCGTATGGAAGCCAAAGCCAACAAGGATTGGGCCAAAGCGGACCAGATACGCAACCGCCTGACGGAACTTGGTTTTGAGATCAAGGACCGTAAGGATGGATTCGAGTGGAAAATTTGAGCGGCCGGAAATTTCTCAGCGGCGGCTGCCGCGGCTGTTGCCCGATTTGCTGTCTTTGGGCTTGAGGTCTTCGGGCTTCTGCTTGTCCAGAGGCAGTGCCCAAATGTCCCAGTTTTCGTTGAATTCCCAGTTGGCTTTCAGGGTGAGTTTCTTGTTGAAATAGAACACCTGTTCGGGCTGACGTTTTTCGCCGTAGCATCCCGTATCCCAACGGAAATTGTCGTTGTCGTCGACAATCAGACGCACATAGCATTCTCCCGGTTTCAGGTCGATGCAGTCGGCCACGCCATTGGCCACTTCGTCGCGACGCCAGACGTTCTCATTCTTGTCGAGCAGTTCGACAAAGGCTTTCTTCCCATCCAGACCGCTTATATTCAGTGTAAGTCTGGCATATTCGTTTTCTGCGGCAATCTTGAATTCTTGAGAATAGGCGTCGTTGGTGAGCCCATAGATGCTGCGCACCATGCCCGAATCCAGCGCTATTTTCATTTCGCTTTCATAGCCCCAGTCGCCGTAGAATCGGAACATGCGCGGGTTGAAGGCGTCTTGTTCGAACTCGAAAGTGCTGGCAGGCAGTTCCTTCCAAAGGGTATCGACTTTCTGATAGTAGTGCCAGGGAATGCCCGAGATGCTGTCGACCGGGGCTTCCCATGTGAGGGTGGGAACTCTGTATATCTGCAGATTCGACTGAAATGAACTGCTGAATTTGAAGTGTTGGACCGGCGGAACTTTGGCGGCTGTGCTGTCGGCTGTCTCTCCATCGCGTTTCCGGGCGCTCCGGCCGGGTTTCTTGTCGCCTTTCATGACTTTGGCTTCCTTCATCGGTTTGGCAATCAGACGCAGCGTGTCTCTGACGGGAGACAGCGCATCGTTGGAATCGGTCTTCAGATAATCGATTTGCAGCATCAGCGTGTCGAGCCTGATGATGGCCGAATCGCAAATCCAGTAGGTGAGACTGTCGAGCGTGGGACTGCTCTCCAGCACGTACCAAGGTTCGGCCGGACGGATGGTGTCGGGCAGCAGAGGCTCGATGCGGGGTAGGGTGTCGCTCTTGAATCCGAAGTAAATGCTGAATCGGTTGCGCTCGGTCCGTTCGGACTTGGTCAGATATTGACGGCCGTAATCTTCCTTGAAACTGAGCAGAATGAGGTCGTCGGGTTTGAAACAGGTGTAGTCGATGGGGATGATGGTGTCGATGGCTGTGCTGTCGGCGTTCCAGGTCGTGTCATAGCGCACGCATATGTCGGTCCAGAGATGGACGGCCGAATCGGGAAACGCCAGCCCCTCGCCGCGCTGGTCGAACCGGTAGTCGCGGTTTTGGTCATTCAGCGCATAGACCTTGTAAGGAATGTCTTTCAGACCCCTGATGCAGAAAAATCCTTTTTCGTCGGTCTTGGCTACGCGAAGGAAAGGATCGCGGATGAAAGCGCTGTCGTCCATGTCGGAATGGACGCCGACGACGATTCCCTTGACAGGTGAAAGCGTGTTGGCGTCCAGCACATGGCCCGAGACGCAGAGGCTGTCGATGCTGTCGCCGGTTGAAAATGCGAAAGAAAACAGTCCGAAGGGATTTCCCTCGTTGTTGTCGACAATGGCGTCGCTGAAATCGATGGTGTAGGTCTCGTTTTCTCTGAGGCTGTCGGCCAGTTCGACGACCACTTTCTTGAGTACGGCGCTGACCACGGGAGGACGTTTCTGAGGCGGCGATACGACGACCTTTTCCGAAGCGTTCTTCACCTGGACGTTTTCATCGAATACGATTTCGATTTTCTTCTTTTTCCAATTGACGGCGCCTTGGGCCGGACGGCTGCTCAAGAGCACGGGCGGAGTTTCGTCCTTCGGACCGCCTTGCGGACTGCCGATGCTGGCGCATCCGGCTGCTGTCAGAGCCAATGCAATCAGGGTCAGAACTCTTGAACGGATAGTCATCGGGCTGTCGATATTTTGCTGTCCCACAAAGATAGGGATTATTTTATTTATTAGGTAAGAATCCGTACCTTTGCCCTACAAAATTCGAAGAATAATGAAGATTGCATTGGTTGGCTACGGCAAAATGGGCCATGAAATTGAGAAGGTCGCGCTCAGTCGCGGACACGAGGTGGTATGCACTGTCGACATCAACGAAGAAGACAAGTTCGAGTCGGATGCGTTCCGTTCGGCGGATGTCGCCATCGAATTCACCGGACCCCAGACGGCTTTCGACAACTATTTGAAATGCTTCAAAGCCGGTTTGCCGGTAGTCTCCGGAAGCACGGGCTGGATTGCCCGGATGCCCGAAATCAAGGCTATTTGCGAGCGGGAGAAACGAACCTTCTTCTATGCCTCCAATTTCAGCCTCGGTGTGAATCTGCTCTTCGCCCTCAACCGTTTCCTGGCTGAAAAGATGAATGCTTTTCCCCAGTACGATGTGAAAATGAAGGAGATACATCATACTCAAAAGTTGGATTCTCCCAGCGGGACGGCCATCAGTCTGGCTCAGGACGTCATCGCCTGTGTGGACCGCAAGCATTCGTGGGTCAACGAACCTGCCACGGACGGCGACCGCATCGGCATCGTTTCTGAACGCATCGGCATGACGCCGGGATACCACGAGGTCGTTTGGGAATCGGCCGACGACACACTGGTCATTTCGCATGATGCCAAAAGCCGTGCCGGTCTGGCTTTGGGCGCCGTACTGGCGGCCGAGTATGTGCAGCATCACAGCGGTTTCTTGGGAATGAGCGATCTGCTCGGTTTTTAAATGCAGACGCCATGACCGATATCCGTTCGCGCTTCAAAACCACTCGTGGCCGCTGGATCCATTTCGGCATCTGGACCCTGATTTTCATCCTCATGGGCTGGTGGTCGCGCACCTTGTGGTGGTTGTTGCCGGTGCCCTTTCTTTTCGATGCCGATGTCACCCGTTTCCTGCCTTGGGGCTTTTGGAAAAAATGGAAAAACCATACGCTCCGCACGCTGATGGACTGGATTGACGCCATCGTTTTCGCTCTGGTGGCCGTCTATTTCGTTTTCCTGTATTTCTTCCAGAACTATCAGATTCCTTCGTCTTCTTTGGAAAAGAGCCTGCTGGTGGGCGACTTTCTGGTGGTCGACAAGGCCTATTACGGCCCGCGCATGCCCATCACGCCGCTGTCGTTTCCTCTGGCCCAGCACACCATGCCCCTGACCAAACACAAATCGTATATCGAGAATCCTCAGTGGAAATACCGCCGCTTGGGCGGACATGGCCAGATCGAACGCAACGATATCGTGGTCTTCAATTTTCCGACGGGCGACACGGTAGCTCTGAAGCAGCAGAACCCCGACTACTACACTTTGCGGCACGACTTGATGCTGGAAAAACGTTTTTCCCAACAGAAAGCCGACGAATGGATGAGGTCTCATCCCCAGATCTATGGAGAAATCGTCTGGCGTCCGGTCGACCGCCGCGAGAACTATGTGAAACGCTGCGTCGGATTGCCCGGTGACACGATTCAGATCATAGGCAACCAACTGTATGTCGACGGCGAAATGTTGCAGGACCGGCCTGGGGTGCAGTACAATTATTTTGTCCAGACTAAGGGCGGATTCATTTCTGACCGTCAGTTCGAGCAGTGGGGCATCAGCCGGGACGACCGTCTGATGCTTGCTTCCAACAACCGTCTGATCGACCTTCTGGGCTTTTCGCGCAACGAAAACGGCCAGGCGCAGCCGGTGTATCATTTCCCGGCGACGGCTGAGGTGATTGAGAAAGTCCGCACAGCTTCCAATGTCAATGCCGTCTGCATCGAACCGGCCGTCGCAGGTCCTTTCGACCTGTCGGGACTTGTCTATCCTTTGGACGATGCGAGCTCTTGGACCAGAGATGATTTCGGACCGCTGTGGGTCCCCTGCAAGGGTGCCGTCATCGCGCTGACTGAGGAAAACCTCAAATACTATGGCCGCGCCATCACGGTATACGAAGGCCATCGCTTGGAAAAGACAGCTCAGGGCTATCTGATCGACGGCGAGCCGGCCGATTCCTACACCTTCGAAATGGATTACTACTGGATGATGGGCGACAACCGGCACAATTCGGCAGACTCCCGCTACTGGGGTTTCGTGCCCGAAGACCATATCGTGGGCAAACCTCTGAGGGTCTGGCTTTCTCTCAACAAAGACAAGGCTTGGTTCCATGGAAAAGTCCGCTGGAACCGCTTCATGAAAAAGGCCGAATAATTCTTGCCCGCTCGCTTATGGAGGTCTGTTTTTCGACGGCTTGTTGCGGCCCTGTTTCCTACTATGCCTTTTTGCAGAATGCCGGTAAGGCGTGGTTGGAGCAGCACGAGCATTACCGCAAGCAGACCTACCGGAACCGCTGTATGATCATGGCGGCCAATGGCCCGATGGCTCTGAGTGTGCCTGTGGTCCACGTCAACGACCAGCCAGTGCGCGAGGTGCGCATCGACTGGTGTCACGACTGGCGGCGTCAGCATTGGAACAGCTTGGAGTCGGCCTATCAGTCCACACCGTTTTTCGATTATTATCAAGACGATTTCCTGCCCCTGTACCGCGATTTCCATCCGGATTTCCTTTTCGACTGGAATATGGCTTTGCACGAACGCATCGTTCAATTGCTGGACATCCGCACCCCTCTGGAGCTGACGGAGGATTATCGGAAAGACCTTTCCGATGTGCTGGATCTGCGCGATGCCATCAGTCCGAAACGGCCGGTCTCCGGCAAGCTGTACCATGTCCGTCCCTACACGCAGGTCTTTGCCGAACGTTGGGGGTTTCGGGCAGAAATGAGCATCTTGGATCTGCTGTTCAATATGGGCCCTGAGTCTGTGTTGGTTTTACGCGACAGTATGAAATGATGGAACAGAAATTCTATACGCTTCCCAACTCTTTGAGAGTGATTGAACAGAATGGCTGTGGCGACGTCTGCGTCTTGGGCTTTGTCATCGGCACCGGCACCCGCGACGAAGACGATTCGCTGCAGGGAATAGCCCATTTCACCGAGCATATGCTTTTCAAAGGCACGCAGAAGCGTTCGGCCTTCCGCATCCTGGACCGGATGGGCAGTGTCGGCGGCGAAGCGAACGCCTATACCACCAAAGAAGAGATCGTGCTTTATTCCATTTGTCTCAAACAGGATTACGAACGGGCCGTGGAACTGATGTGCGACATGCTCTTCCATTCGGTTTATCTGCAGGAAGAAATTGAAAATGAGCGCGATGTCGTACTTGATGAAATCAATGTCTACGAGGATTCGCCTTCAGACCTGATTTTCGACGATTTCGAAAAACTGTTGTTTGCCGAGCATCCGTTCGGACGCAACATCCTGGGACAGCCCGATTGCCTGAACCGCATCCGTACGGCCGATTTTCTCCGTTTCACGCAAGAACAGTTCACGACCGACAGAATCGTGTTCTTTTCGCACTCGCCCTTGGATTTCCGTCAGTCAGACCGCATTGTGTCGAAGTATCTTCAGGCAGTCCCCGACACCTCGTCCCGCTCGCGTCTGTCTCTTCGGACCGTACCCAAAGCGGTGGAAGGCGTGAAAACGGTTTCAGAACGCAACACCCATCAGGCTCATGTGCTCTACGGCAATGCGGCCTATCATCTCTACGACGACAGGCGCATCGGACTGTATCTGCTCAACAACATATTGGGTGGTCCGGGTATGAACAGCCGCCTGAACAACGTTTTGCGCGAGCACAACGGTTTGGTGTATACGGTGGAATCTTCAGCTTCCAATTACAGCGACACGGGCGTGTTCTCCATCTATTTCGGTTCGGACGAAAAAGATGTGGACCGCTGCATGGCCATTGTCAGACGCGAATTGAAAAAACTTCGGGAGAATGCGTTGAGCACAAGCCAATTGCACGCGGCAAAAAAACAGATTTACGGTCAGATGAGCATCTCTGCCGAGAGCAAGGAATCGCAGGCCTTGAGCATGGGCAAAAGCATGCTCTACTACAATTGCTTTGAAGGCATCGAGCAGACTTTCCGGAAAATTGAGGAAATCACCGCTCCCCAATTGTTGGAAGTGGCCAATGAAATCTTCGATGAAGATCGGATGTCCTGCTTGATTTACCGTTGATGGCGGACAATCTCAAGAGCGTCCTCGCTTGAAATGTAGTTGTCGTATGACAGACAGGCCCGTTTTGAAAATTCCAAAGCGTAGGCGATGATGTCGTCCCAGTCTTTTTTCTTCAGTTCATCCAGTCTGTCTTTTCTGACACCTTTTCGGGCCAGTCCGTAGAGGATGCCGGCATTGAAGTTGTCGCCGGCGCCTACGGTGCTCAGCGGCTCGATGGGACTGACTCGATAGCTGAAACGGCCTTTCGGCGTGTGCAGCACCACTTCTCCGGCTCCGGAGGTGAACACGAAGAACCGGCAGAACGGGGCGATGTGCCGGTCATACACTTTTTCAGAACTGGCGATTTTGTCGGACTCTCTTCCGGTTCCGTAGAGGGCCTCGAAGTCGTCTTCGCTGCCTCTCAGAATGTCGGCGTATCGGAAATTCTCCTCCAATGTGGGCTCGAGATAACCGGCTTCGTAGGTGTGCGATTTGCGGAAATTGACATCATAGTAGATGAGCGCGCCCGCTTCGTGCGCCTGCTGAAGGAAGACTTTCATCCGTTTTCGGAGCAGCGGATTCAGGGCATAGTAGGAACCGAAAATGACGATGTCGTCGCGGTGGATTTCGGGAAAATCCCCTTGCAAGCCTTCGAAGGAATAATCCTTGAAAAAGGTGTAGTCGGCATCGTTGTTTTCGTCCAGAAAAGCCAATGAAACAGCGGTTTTCGCGGTCGGATGACGGTTGACGCCTCTGCTCGACACGCCGTTTTTCTCCATGAATCCGGCAATCAGACTGCCCACTCGGTCATTGCCTATGTCGCTGATGAACAGCACTTCGTAATCGGGACACGGCTGGGCTTCTTTGAGCCGTCCGAGGGTGATAAGTCCGTTGAAGACACTGCCTCCCGGGGTGGCGCCGGTGGGCCGGTCGTTTTTGAAAATGATGTCGAGAATGGTTTCTCCTATGCCGATGATTTTTCTCATAAGATGCAGATTGATAGCTGCAAAGTTAAGGTTTTACCGATATTTTGACCTACTTTTGCAGCCAATTTCAACTTGATTATGAAAACTTTCGAAGAATTGGGCCTGAAGCCCGAACTGCTCAAGGCCATTGCCGAACTTGGTTATGAAACGCCCATGCCCGTACAGGAAGAAGTGATTCCCTATCTGCTCGAGGGCAATACGGATGTGGTGGCTCTAGCTCAGACGGGTACCGGCAAGACGGCCGCTTTCGGACTGCCGCTTCTCCATAACATTCAAGTTGAAAAGGCTGTGCCTCAGGTGCTGATCATGTGTCCGACGCGCGAGCTCTGTCTGCAGATTGCCGACGATTTGCGCGATTATGCCAAGTATCTCACTGGGCTCTACGTGCTGCCGGTCTATGGCGGTTCGAGCATCGAAAGCCAGATCAGGGGGCTTAAAAGAGGTGTTCATGTGGTGGTGGCCACTCCCGGCCGTCTGCTCGACCTGATGCGCCGCGGATGCATCGAACTCGACGAGGTGCGCAATGTGGTGATGGATGAGGCCGATGAAATGCTTGACATGGGCTTTTCGGAAGATATCAACGCCATCCTGGAACAGGTGCCCGAACAGCGTCACACCCTGCTGTTTTCGGCCACCATGCCCGATGAAATCGCCAAAATCGCTTCGCAGTACATGCACGAGCCCAAGGAAATTGTCATCGGCAACCGCAACGAAAGCACCGCCAGCGTGCGACACCTTTATTATATGGTCCACGCCAAAGACAAGTACCAGACGCTGAAGCGCATCATCGACTATTATCCCAATATCTACGGCATTGTCTTCTGCCGTACCAAGGCCGACACTCAGGAAATCGCCGACCAGCTGATCAAGGACGGCTACAACGCCGATTCGCTCCATGGCGACCTTTCGCAGGCCCAGCGCGACTATGTGATGCAACGTTTCCGCCTGCGCAACATTCAGATACTGGTGGCGACCGATGTGGCGGCCCGCGGTCTGGATGTGGACGATCTTACCCATATCATCAACTACACGCTTCCCGACGAGATAGAGGCCTATACGCATCGCAGTGGCCGTACAGGACGCGCCGGCAAGACGGGCATCTCCATCGCCATCATCAACATGAAGGAGAAGCATCGTATCCGCGCCATCGAAAAAATCATCAACAAGACTTTCGAGGCGGCCAAGATGCCGACCGGTCAGGAAATCTGTTCCAAGCAGGTGTTCAATCTGATAGACCGGCTGGAGAAGGTGGAAGTGAACGAGAGCGAAATCGCCGATCTGCTTCCGTCAGTCTATCGCAAACTGGAGTGGCTGGACAAGGAAGACCTTATCAAGCGCGTGGTGTCGATGGAGTTCAACCGCATCATTTCCTATTATCAGGACAATGAGGATATCGAGACCATCGAGGAGCGTCCGGAGAAACCCAAGCGCGAACGTTTTACGGAAGTGGGAACCGAACAGGGCTACACAAAACTCTTCATCGGACTTGGTAAAATGGACGGAGTCACGCCCAAATCGCTGCTTGGACTGCTTAACGACTGTGTGGAGAATCATGTCAATGTGGGTCGCATCGACCTTTTCACGCGTTACACGCTCTTCGATGTGATAGACAAGCAGGCGAAGGATGTGGTGCGCGAACTGAATTCGCTCAAGGTGCTGGGTCGCAAGGTGAGGGTGGATTTCGCCACAGAGGAGCAGATAAATCGCGGTGCGAAGGCCAAAGCTGAGCACGAGGAGAAGAAATACCGTCGCCGCAGCGATGGTTTCCGAAACGACGGCCCTCGAAACGATGGGGAAGGCTATCGTGATTACCGTGAAAAGAAGTCCCGTCGAGAGGATAATACGTATCGTAGCGAACGTCGGGCTTCTCGAGAAAAATCATTCCGAGACGCTCCCTGGCGAAAAAACAACGACAAGCATCTTGATGATTAATTTTTTTTTACATTTGCAGCTGTCTAACAAATTTGATTTCTATATGAAGAACTGTTTTTTGTGCTTGATTGCGGCAAGCTTTTTTTTGCAATTGTGTTCGTGCTCCTTTTCTGATGAGAAGTCTTTTGCTCAAAAGATATCTGCCAGCCAACCTGATTTGCAGCAGCAATTGGAGAATGCTTCCAAAGGCAAGGCCTTTGCCAGGATTGATACGGCCATCGTTCTGGAGTCTTACAAGGTGGAGAAAATCATAACGAATGTATCTGATATTCAGGAATATCAACAATATATCCTTAATTTTGGATCTCGGTTTGATGTCCCCCGTTTGGCAAAAGAAGGGATGTACATCTATGACATGAATTGGAAATGTGGTGATTCGTATTTTCAGACACGGGCTTTGGTGGATGATGAATTGGGTGTAATTTATGATCCCGTTGGATCGATGTGCGTGGTGTCGAGTTCTGTGTCGGGCCGTTTCGGCCGTTCGGCTTTTCCCCCAATTAGAAAAACGAAATCAGAGACCATATCCTCCGGGAAGCAGATGACATCGAAATTTGAAGATTGTGGCCGAAATTTGTTTTATGCAACTCTTTGGAAATATGAAATCAGAGTTGATTCATATTTTGATGACAACAATATATTGACCGATATAGAAGACTATGCATATGCATGGGCCAATACGTCACTCGATTGGAGCTGTGCCGCAGCTGTTGAGACCGTTCACGGAACGATAGGAGAATCGAATTATCATCTTTTCTCATGGAAGTATGCCTATTCTTCCTCATCATCCAGTGGTGTGAGCCTGACGTGGAACCAGTCCACTCTTTCCTTTGATGTGAGTGGATCGGGCGTCGTTTCCGGCGGTGGGCACAAGTCACACAATCCGGCGGAATGATGGGCTCAAAAGATTTTTAGAGCATGAATTTTGGCAGTGAGAAAAAAAGCACTACCTTTGCGCCGCAAATTTTGCAAAACCTATTAACAAACAACAAGATGTATTTAACCAAAGAAAAAAAGCAAGAAATCTTTGAGAAGTACGGAAAGTCCAACACGGATACTGGTTCGCCCGAAGCACAGATCGCCTTGTTCTCCTACCGTATCGCTCATTTGACTGAACACCTCAAGTCAAATCGTAAAGATTATAGCACATCTCGTTCTTTGAAGATGCTGGTCGGCAAGCGTCGTCGTCTGCTCGACTACCTGAAAGAGAAAGATATTGAGAAATATCGTGCTCTGATCAAAGAACTTGGTATCAGACGCTAAACGTTTGAAGCTATCGGTTGTAAAGGGAGAAATCTTCGGATTTCTCCCTTTTTTTGTCACAATATCGAAGAAAAATGGCCAGAAAGCGTAAAAAAAAGACATTTTGCCCTCGTTTTTGAACAATTAATCCTTATATTTGGACGCGGAAATTTTTGGTGAAAAGCCAGATTCCCTTAAATAGACTTTTATCAACCTAATAACAGACAACAACATGAACAACGTGTTTCGGAAAGCGGTGGCCCTGTCTATCTTGTGCCTTTGCTGCTTTTTGTCGTTCGCACAGACACGCATCACCGGTAATGTAAGCGATCCTACCGGCGAGTCGATTATCGGTGCAACGGTCAAACTGAAGGGCACCACCAAGGGTGTCATTACAGATGCGGGAGGTAATTTCACAATGTCTAACGTGAGTTCTTCCGATGTGCTTCAAATCTCTTTCCTCGGTTATGCTACGCAGGAGGTGACGGTGGGTAACCAGACCAACATCCGTGTCATCCTTCAGGAAGATTCTAAGGACCTTGAAGAAGTGGTCATGGTAGGTTATGGTACCATGAAGAAAAACGACTTGACGGGTTCTGTGGCGAGCATCAGCACCGACAAGATTGCTGCCAAAGGCGTTCCTTCGGTTCTGGAAGCCCTGCAGGGTACGGCTCCTGGTGTCAACATCACTCAGAATTCTTCCCGTACGGGGGGTGGGTTCGACATCGAGATCCGAGGCAGATCGTCGACAAACTCGGGCACCACGCCTGTATATGTTGTTGACGGTGTCATCTGCGGCGATATTGATTTTCTCAATCCACAGGATATTGAACGTATCGATGTGCTGAAGGACGCTTCTTCGACTGCCATTTATGGTTCACGCGCTACGGCTGGTGTCATTTTGGTTACCACCAAAAGCGGTGTGACGGTCAGCGGAAAGGCAGATCCCAAACCCACCGTTTCCTATGACGGCTATTATGGCGTTTCCAAAATCGCTCGTATGCCCGAGTTGATGGATGGTGCGCAATTCTATGAATACCGTTTTCTCAAGTTCCTCACGTATGCTGGCGAAGCTTCTGCTTCGAGCGGCCAGCCCGATTATCAGATGGGTACTTATGAACAAATGGCCCTGTACAACAGCGACAACGACGAATACCGCTTGAAGACTTTGCTCAATTCTGGTGAAACCTGGGATTGGCCTTCGCTGGTCACTCAGGACGGCCGCACCCAAAACCACTACATTTCGGCCAGCGGCAAGTCTGCCAACGTCAACTACCATATGGGTGCCGGTTATACGGAAACTACGGGCGTGTATGTTGGCGACAGCGAACGCCGCTTCAATCTGAAGGGTAGTGTCGATGCCAAAATCAACAAGGTATTTGCCGCTGGCTTCAGTTTCAATATGGCCCAGATGAGCAGTTCATACGCCAACGATGAAGGTGTCAAGATCGCGTACAGAATGAATCCCTTCATGCAGCCCTACAATGCTGATGGCGATTTGAATCCCAAGCCCGGAAACTTCGAGGCCATGGGTTCTTCTGCAGCCTATCAATTCTCCGACCAGACGAATCCTCTCCTCTACAATTATAACCGTACGAAGGAAAGAGAGATGTACCGTCTGCTCGGCAACTTCTACTTGAAAGCTACTCCGATGGAAGGACTTGAAGTGAAGACGGTCTTCTCGCCCAACTTCACCTATTGGCGCACCGGTCAGTTCGACGACACCATCGTCGACAACGAGACCAACACCGCTCAGTTGACGGGGCAGGAGTCTTTGGGTTGGAAATGGGACAATACCATCAATTATAATAAAGACTTCGGCAAGCATGCCATCAACCTGATGGGTCTGTTCAGTATGGAATCCTACAATGCAGAAAAAGTCTATCTAAAATATGGTGAGGTCATGAACGGCACCCTGTGGTACAATCTGGCCACCGGTACCTATGTGACCGACTCCAACAACTCCTACAACGAGAACAGTCTGATGTCCTATGCCGCCCGTGCCAACTACACCTATGACGGCAAATATATGCTCACTGCCACGGTCCGCCGTGATGGATCGTCCAAGTTTGCACAGGGTCACCAATGGGGCACCTTCCCTTCTGTGGCTGCAGCTTGGCGTATTTCCGATGAAGACTTCATGGCCTCGGCCGAATGGTTGTCTAATCTGAAGTTCCGACTGAGTTATGGTCTTACTGGTAACAATGCCGGTATCGGCAACTACGCTACTCAGCAGACCGTTTCGTCGCCCATCTACTATCCGTTCGGAAGCACCTATTATCAGGGTTACATTCCTAATGGAATCGTCGACAAGAGCCTCTCATGGGAGTCTTCCACGGAAACCAACATCGGTTTGGATTACGGGTTCCTGGGCAACCGCATCATCGGAACCTTGGATGTGTACAAGAAACTCTCCGACGGACTGCTCTACAATGTCCGCCTGCCGCTCGAAGCTGCCGGCAACTCTCTGACCACCAATGTGGGAAGCGTCAGCAACAAGGGCGTTGAACTTTCGTTGACCACGGTCAATGTGGCCCGTAAGGATCTCCGTTGGGAGACCACCTTCTCCTTCGCCAAGAATGACAACCGCGTCATTGAAATCAACGGTACCGGCAAGAATCTGCCCAATGACGGCCTGTTCATCGGTGAGCCTGTCAACAACATCTACGGTTACGAATGGGTCGGTATCGTATCTGACAAGGATATGGTCGTTCCCGACAATCAGATTGCCGTCTTGAAGGGCTTCACTCCCGGCGAAACGGTCAAGGAATACGAGTATTACTACACCTGCTACGGATGGACCGAAGGTCAGGTCATCATCGACGATGTCAACGGCGACGGCCAGTTCACCGACGGTTGGGAAGAAGGTCCCGACGGCAAGGAACACAACATCGGCGATAAGAAAATCTTCAGCCGCGATCCGAAGTGGACGGGAAGCTTCTCCACCAGACTGACATGGAAGAACTGGGATTTCTCGGCCAATGTCTATGCCAAGGTCGGTTACATGGTTTCCTCTTCTTTCTACGGTTCCTACCTCGACTGGTCTGACCGTGGACGTGAGCGTCTGCAGGTCGACTACTACATCCCGGCAGGAACGCTGCTCGATTGCGACGGCCTGAATCCTGACGGTTCCTACATCAACCCAGTCTATCAGGAATATACCCACTACGGCAATTATCCTTTCCCCAACAACGGCGGTCTGAACGGCGGTGTCGGTTCCAGCCTCTACCAAGGTGCAGCCAACACTTATGTGGATGCCACCTATGTAAAGGTAAAGAACATCACATTGGGTTACACGCTTCCGAAGAACATCATCGGTAAGGCCGGTATCAGTTACCTCCGTCTGTATTGCAACATCAACAACCCGTTCGTGTATTCACCCTACTATAAAGGTTTCGATCCCGAATGGGCCGGTGCATCTGGAAACGACCAGGGTCCGAGCACCATCACTTATCAGCTGGGTGCCAGCCTCAAGTTCTAAGATTCGTCGTCAACCGGTAAAATCCCTAAGCAATGAAAAAATTATTCCATATTTCCGCTCTCGCTCTTTTGAGCATTGCGATGTTCACCAGTTGTGAAGGTTTCCTGGACGCTGAGAACAAGAGTTCCTCTCAGACTGCCGACGAATTCTTCTCGACAGCCGATGGCCTTGCATCTCTCCGTGTAAGAGCCTATTACGATTTCCGTTCGCTGGTCACCCAGATCGACATCTATGAAGACGGTACCGACCTGTACATTCCGACCCGCGGCAAAAGCCCTTCGCAGTTCCACACTTTTACGGTCACTCCTGAAAACGGTACGGTGAGCAGTTTCTACACATCCTGCTATACGCTTATCAACCGTGCCAATGCCATTCTCCATTATGGCGGCGAAAGCAGCGCGTATGCGGCTGAGGCCAAGTTCATCCGTGCCTACGGTTACTACCTGCTGAGCCAGCATTTCGGCAGCGTGCCCATCACGGAAGGCTACGTGAACGATGCCAACCGTTCCTATCCGCGCAAACCGCTGCAGGAGGTCTACAACAAGATTATTGACGACCTGCTTGCCATAGTCGACGATGCCACGTTGCCTCTGGAAAGTCCTGCCGACGGTGCCATCAGCCAACGTGCCGCCAAGGCCCTGCTGGCCAAGGTCTACCTTGCAGCCGGTTGGGATTTGGAAACCACCGTCACCGACGAAGCCAAGGGCCTGTATACGATTGATGGGACCGACTACTTCAAAAAGGCTGCCGCCATGGCTGAAAGAGCCATCGCCGAAGGCGCCGTGAAGGATCTCACCACGATGTCTTTCGAAGACAAGTGGTCTCCCAGCAAGGAAGGCAACGGCGAAACCATCTTCTCCATCCAGTATGACCGCGCCGGTGACCCCGGTGAAGCCAACGCCGGCGGCCATGGCCTCCAGAACGACTTCGGCGGCTATTACGGACAGCCCACCTCGACCGGTATGAAGAATGTCGGTTCGGTGCGCGCTCCTTCGAAAAAAGCCATCTACCTCTTCGGCCCTGGAGACGAACGTTACGACGCCACCTTCATGACCACCATATACAACTACGACGGCACTTGGGGCACTACTGGCTATTGGGGCTACTATTTGGGCGACAAGAGCACCCTGTCCATCGCCAACCAGTATATGCCTTACTACACCACTCCTGCCACCTATGAGGCTTATCTGGCTGCCAACAAGGCCACCTTCGCCAAGGGAAGCAATATCAACGAGGCTATCGCCTACATCCTGTCCGATCCTATGGTCAAGTATGTGTTCAAAGCCGACGGCTCTTACACCAAGACTACCGGTTTGCTGTATTCGTCGACCGGTGAACTGGCCAATGTGAACTCGACCATGTGCGTGAAGAAGTGGGACGATCCCACCTCGGTCCAGGAAGACGGCAATACCAGCCAGTGCTACCGCGATGTGGTGGTTCTGCATCTGAGCGACATTTATCTGGTGGCTGCGGAAGCCTACCTGATGGCTGGTGAGGACGACAAGTCTTTGGATAAGATTAACGCCGTGCGTAACCGTTCGAATGCCGGTGCGCTGGCTTCCTTCGCCGCTTACGACCCTGACTACAGCGGTACTTCGCTGGGCGCTCTCACTCCGTTGGATTTGGTGCTCGACGAGAGAGCCCGCGAACTCTTCGCCGAGAACCAGCGTTGGATGGACCTTCGCCGCACGCGCCAGCTGCTTCGCTACAATGTGGCTTTCAACGAGCAGATCGGCGGCAACTATGCTCTTCTGTGCAACAGTTTGGGTGAAGCCAAGTGGTACCGTCCGATTCCCCAAAACGAAATCAGCTCCAACACGGCCATTTCGTCTGCCGATCAGAATAAAGGTTATTAATTGACTATTAAACAGCTACAGATATGAAAAAATCAGTATATTCCCTGATGTTCCTCGCTTTGCTGGGACTGACCTTCGCTTCGTGCGAAGACCAGAATGAAGACAATCCCATCAAGTTCGACAAGACGCCCGCCGAAGCTATCGACGGAAAAGTCTACGCCGGCACATGGACGAGAATCCTGGATGCAGATACCACCGTCGTCAGCGGCAGCATTTCTTTTGCTGCCGCCGGCGACGAGTACTACAACTCGTTGGATTCGGCCAACACGACACGCGGCTATGTGGCTGTCGTGACATTGGCCTCCGATGACAAGAGCAAACTTGATTTCGGAACCGTCAACAACAGCATCTGCAATCTGTCGTATTCGAATCACGGTTACATCTTCACCTGCGGTTCGATGAGCGGCCTTGGTGCCGGTTTCAAAGGACGTATCGAGGAAGACGGCTCAGCCGACATGAAGTTCAAGATGACCCAAAAGGTCGGCCGCAAAGCATACGAATACCAGTTCTCCTTTGTAGGTGCTGAACTCGTTGTCAAAGAATAAGGACTTTTTTTATTAACCTTTATATTAACCTTTTAAAACCAATTACTTATGAAGAAAATTTTACTTTTTGCTTCTGCTGTTATGGTCTGCGCTGCTGTTTCCGCACAGGAATATGCACTGATTGACACGACTGCTGCCGGTATTACTTCTGCTGGAACTGCATTGACTGCCGGTACCGTTATGGCTCAGTCCACCAATGTGGTCATGAAGGCTGCCTTTGACGACACCTACAAGGCCAACTCTGCCGCTGCCAACGACTTCGTCTCCATCTCTTTCGGTGAAACCGAAATCGCTCTTACCTCCGGTGCTCAGGGTGCTACCAATCCGAAGGACGGTGATGGCGGCAATCCTTGCAACACTTTGGTAGCTCCCGTCAGCGGAGCCGCGTACCAGCTTGAAGTGAGCGTAGACGGTTATCTCTATGTCATCAACAAGATGACTTCCAACAAGCAGTATTTCGTATTCGAAGAAGGCTCGCCCATCGGTTATAAGGCTTCCATGCAGACCAACGGCGACTTGGGCGTCATCACCGTCGAAGTGAAGGGTGAAGGCGAATACAACTATGTATCCGAATCCATCAAGAAGGTTGAGGTCATTGCCGGTGCTGAAGAAGACAGCTACAAACAGAGCGGTACGGGCGTTATCTGTTTCCCCGCTTTCGCTGGTTGCAAGTATCTGGTCGGCGCTGCCGGTTCCAAGATGATGGCCGGTGGTTTCTTCTTTGCCCCCAGTGCTGTTTCTTCCATCGTCCTCAAGGGTGACGGTATTCAGGCCAACCTCTTCCAGGCTGCTGCCATCAACACTGTCAACAGCAGTGCTGAAGTCGTTTCAAGCCGTTATTTCCTGCCCAGCGGTCAGGAAGTTGCCGCTCCTCAGGCCGGCAACCGCGGTCTCTACATTGTCAGAAACGTCATGAGCGACGGTTCCGTCAATGTCAGCAAGATGATTCTGAAATAAGAATTTCCGACATTTGTCACGAAGGGCCGGCTAACGTTAGCCGGCCCTTTTTTTCTTGCCGATTATCCTCCCGTTTTCATCCGAAAATGATTATCTTTGTTTCAAATTGCACTTGGTATGGAAGAATTGGAAATGAAGCCTCAGAGCGCCCCGACAAACTACGACGACGACAGTATCAGGACCTTGCCTTGGAACGAACATATCCGACTTCGTCCGGGTATGTACATCGGTCGGCTGGGAGACGGCACTGCCCCTGAAGACGGTATCTACGTTTTGCTCAAGGAGGTGATAGACAACAGTATTGACGAATTCATGATGGGTTGCGGCAAGCAGATTCGGGTGGACATCGTCGACGGTCGCGTGACGGTTCGCGACTTTGGCCGCGGCATTCCCCTCAACAAATTGGTCGATGCATCTTCCCGCATGAATACAGGTGCCAAGTACGACTCCAAAACCTTCCACAAATCGGTCGGTCTGAACGGTGTCGGCATCAAGGCGGTCAATGCCCTGTCTTCCTTCTTCCATGTGCAGAGTTTTCGCGACAACGAGACGGCATACGCCGAATTCGAACGTGGCAATCTGACGAAAGACCTCACATATGAGACCAGCACCGAAGGCAACGGCACCTTGGTGGAGTTCGTCCCTGACAACGAACTGTTTGTCAATTATGCCTACAATGACGCTTTTGTCGAGACACTGCTCAAAAACTATGTCTATCTGAATACGGGACTGACCATCATCTACAACGGTCAGAAATATACCTCGAAGAACGGTCTGGAAGACTTGCTCAACGACAAGATGACGGCCAACGGCCTGTATCCCATCATCCATCTGAGCGGTGACGACATCGAAGTGGCTTTCACGCACACCAACCAGTATGGCGAAGAGTGCTACTCTTTCGTCAACGGTCAGCATACGACGGCCGGCGGCACCCATCAGACGGTGTTCCGCGAATCGGTTTCGCATATTCTGAAGGATTTCTTCAACAAGAACCATGACTATGCCGACATACGCAACGGCATGGTGGCCGCCATCAGCATCAAGGTGGAAGAACCCGTTTTCGAATCTCAGACCAAAACCAAACTGGGCAGCCGAGACATGGGCAAAGACGGTCCTACGATAAACAAGTTCATCAATGACTTCCTCAAGAAGGAATTGGACAACTACATGTACCGCAATCCCGAGACGGCCGACATCATGCTGAAAAAGGTCAATCAGAGCGAGAAGGAACGCAAGGCCATCGACGTGGTCACCAAGAAGGCCCGTGAAGTGACGAAGAAGGCCAATCTGAACAACCGCAAGTTGCGCGACTGCCGCTTCCATTACAACGATTCGAAAGGCGAGAATCTGGAGGATACCTGCATTTTCATCACCGAGGGCGATTCGGCCAGCGGCTCGCTTACCCTAAGCCGCGATGTCAACTATCAGGCTGTTTTCAGTCTTCGCGGCAAACCGCTGAACACTTTCGGAAAGACCAAGAGGGTGGTGTATGAGAATGAGGAATTCAATCTGCTGCAGGCGGCTTTGAACATTGAAGACGGATTGGACGACCTCCGCTACAACAAGGTCATCATTGCGACCGATGCCGATGTGGACGGCATGCACATCCGCCTGTTGCTGCTGACGTTTTTCCTGCAGTTTTTCCCTGACCTCATCAAGAAGGGTCACGTTTACATCCTGCAGACGCCTCTTTTCCGTGTGCGCAACAAGAAGGAGCAGCGCTATTGCTACACTGAGGAAGAACGTTTGAGAGCCATCAAGCAGTTGGGCCCCAATCCCGAAATCACCCGATTCAAAGGTCTTGGAGAAATCAACGCCGATGAGTTCAGAGGTTTCATCGGCAAGGATATCCGGCTGGACCAGGTGTCACTGCGCAAGGAAGACGCCGTGAGCGAATTGTTGGAGTTCTATATGGGCAAGAATACCAATGAACGCCAGAATTTCATGATTGAAAATCTGGTTGTGGAGGAAGATATCGATTTGCAAACGAATTACTGATATGAGGACAGCGGTTTTTCCCGGTTCTTTCGATCCTTTCACCAAGGGCCACGCCGATGTGGTGGCCAGAGGATTGTATCTGTTTGACAAGGTGGTCATCGCCATCGGTGTCAATGCGGCCAAGACAGCCCGCTATTCGGTAGACCAAAGAAAGGCTCAGATTGAGGCTCTCTATGAGGGGAATGATAGGGTAGAAGTGATTGTTTACGAAGGCCTTACGGTGGACTTGGCCCGGAAGATGGGCTATCGTGCGATGCTGCGCAGCGCCCGCACCTCGACCGATTTCGAATACGAACGCACGCTGGCCTCTGTCAATGGCCGTCTGGCGCCTGATGTGGAAACGGTCATACTGCCCGGCAAGCCCGAATTGGAGGCCGTTCAGTCGTCATATGTGCGCGAGTTGCTGTCGTATGGAAAGGATGTTTCGGACTTTGTCCCGGAGACCATTTGCAAAATGCTATGAAACGAATTCATCTGACTGTCTTTTTGGCGGCTTTGTGCCTGTGGCTCCCAACCGGTCTGACGGCTCAAGACTATGTGGCTCCGGCACGCAAGTTGCAGACGGCGCTTTTTGCCATGGGCTCGCTGTATGTGGATGAGGTGGACTATGACGAGATGGTGGAATCGGCCATCGATGCCATGGTCGAAAAGCTCGATCCGCACAGCGAATATATGACGATGGAAGAAATGCGCGCTTTGAACGAACCGCTTCAGGGCGGATTCGACGGTATCGGCATTTCTTTCAATATGATGAACGACACGCTGTTCGTGGTGGAGGTCATCAGCGGAGGCCCGTCCGAAAAGGTCGGCCTTCAGCCCGGTGACCGCATTTTGAAAGTCGATGGAGAGAACATCGCCGGCGTGAAGATGAGCAGCAACGAGGTGATGAAGCGCCTGAAGGGCCCGAAGGGCACCACCGTGCGGGTGAGCGTTGTCCGCCGGCATATGGATCGGGAAATCGAATTCGACATTGTCCGCGACAAAATACCTCTTTACACGGTCGAGGCCTCCTTTATGGTCGGCAAAAACATCGGTTACATCAAAGTGAGCCGTTTCGGCGCCACCACCTTGGACGAGTTCAAGCAGGCGATGGCCCAACTCAAGAAAGAAGGGATGACGCAATTGGTGCTGGACTTGCAGAGCAACGGCGGTGGCTACATGGAATCGGCCATCCAGTTGGCTGACGAATTTCTCGAGGCTGGCAGGTGCATCGTCTATACGGAGGGCCTGCACAGTCAGCGCACTCAGTTCAACGCCGCCGCTGAAGGCGGGTTTGAAAAAGGCAATGTGGTGGTCCTCATCGACGAGTATTCCGCTTCTTCGAGCGAGATTGTCACGGGCGCCCTGCAAGATTGGGACCGCGCGCTGGTCATCGGCCGCCGCAGTTTCGGCAAGGGACTGGTGCAACGCGTGCTGCCTTTGGGCGACGGTTCGGCTCTGAAACTGACGGTTTCACGTTATCACACGCCTTCGGGCCGTTGCATACAGAAACCCTACGAAGGCGGTTCGGAAAACTACAGCCGAGACCTAATCGAACGTTACAATCGGGGCGAAATGCTGAGTGCCGACAGCATTCATTTCCCTGATTCTCTCAAATATGCCACTTTGCTGAAACAGCGCACCGTGTATGGCGGCGGTGGCATCATGCCCGATGTGTTCGTGCCTGTCGACACCACCCGTGTGAGCAGATTGCATTCTCTGCTCATCAACCGTGGCGTGCTCAACCGTTACACGCTGACTTACGTGGACGAACACCGGGAGGAACTCAAATCGCAGTATCCTACCGATGACAAGTTCGTCGAATCGTTTGCCGTAAGCGATGAGATGATGGCTGAAATGCTTGCGTTGGCCGAGTCGGAGAAATGTGAGATAACGGACGAAATGAGGCAGTCCGACACGCAGCTCATCCGTCTTCAGACGAAGGCTTATATAGCCCGCGACCTATACAAGACGGCCGATTACTACAAAGTGATGGCCGGCGAAAACGATTCGCTGTCGGAGGCTCTCCGCGTTTTGGGCGACCGCAAGCTCCGTGCCCAATACGGCCTTCAGTAAGTGCTCATGACCATGCAGATAGGTACGATTCAGTTTCCTAAAGAGGCCGTTTTTCTGGCTCCTATGGAAGACGTCACAGATCCGGCTTTCCGAATGATGTGCAAACGCTTCGGAGCGGATATGGTCTATACTGAGTTCGTGTCGTCCGACGCGCTGGTCCGTCTGGTCAATTCCACTTGCCGCAAATTGAAAATCTCCGATGAGGAGCGCCCGGTCGCCATACAAATATACGGAAAGGACCCTCAGGTGATGGCCGATGCCGCACGCTTGTGCGAGGAAGCCCATCCGGACATTCTCGACATCAATTTCGGCTGTCCGGTCAAGAAAGTGGCCGGAAAGGGTGCCGGTGCAGGTCTGTTGAAAGACATTCCCCGCATGCTGGAAATCACTCGTGCTGTGGTGGACGCCGTGTCGGTGCCCGTGACTGTCAAGACCCGTCTGGGTTGGGATGCCGAAAACAAGACCATTGTCGATGTGGCCGAGGCTCTGCAGGATTGTGGCATTTCTGCCTTGACCGTCCACGGTCGCACCCGTTGCCAGATGTATACCGGAGAAGCCGACTGGAGTCTTATCGGAGCTGTCAAGAACAATCCGCGAATGCATATTCCCATCATTGGAAACGGCGATATCACTAGCCCTGAAATCTGCCGTCAGCGCTTTAACGAAACGGGTGTGGATGCCGTCATGATTGGACGCGCCACTTTCGGACGCCCTTGGTTTTTTAAAGAAGTGAAGCACTATCTGGAGACAGGCGAGCACTGGACCGAATCAGACAGTTGGAAGTTGCGTGTGCTCAAACAGGAAGTGCTGGAGGGCGTGGAAATGATTCGTCAACAGGATGCCGCCCAAGGAAAATACCCGCCCGAGACGGCTGAGAAGCGCGGCATTCTGCATATCAGGCGCCATTTGGCCGCCACACCTATTTTCAAGGGCATTCCCGATTTCCGACAGACCCGTATCGCCATGCTTCGGGCTGAAACGCTGGAAGAACTGTTTGCCATCATGGATACCGTATTTCCCGACAACCCCTAATTTAATTTAAATATGAAAACTATTCTTTTACAAGTTGCTGCCTCTACGGAGGCAATCAGTGTACCCGATTCCCTGAAGATGGTCACTGAAAATCTGATTGAAAGCGTCAAGGACGATCCCAACGCTTTTTTGGAACAACTGGGTAAGAGTGCCTTGGAATTCGGTCTCAAGGTGCTGGCCGCGCTGGCTATCTACATTGTCGGCGCTTTCCTGATTAAATGGGTGAAGAAACTGCTGAAGTCGATGTTCAAGCGCCGTCAGACTGAGGGGACCTTGGCATCATTTGTCAGTTCTCTGGTTACGATCACTCTGACAGTGCTGCTGGTCATCCTGGTAGTAGGTGCTCTGGGTGTCAACACCACTTCTCTAGCCGCTCTGCTGGCTGCCGGCGGCATGGCTATCGGCATGGCATTGAGCGGAACCGTTCAGAATTTCGCAGGCGGTATCATGCTGCTAATTTTCAAACCCTTCAAGGCCGGTGATTTCATCGACGCTCAAGGCTACGCAGGCGTGGTCAAGGAAGTCAGCATCGTCAGCACCAAGATTGTCACTCCCGACAATCGCACAGTCGTCATCCCCAATGGTGCCCTTTCGAACGGCAACATCGACAACTACTCCACACTGGCAGCCCGCCGTCTGGACATTGATCTTCATATGACGCTTGACTGCGATGTGGAAAAGTGCATCGCCACCATCATCGAACTGGCTTCTGCCGACAGCCGTATCATGAAAGATATGAGTAAGGGCGGTGAAGCTCCTTTCGTCGCTCTGACAGCTATCGAAGTGGGCTCAATCGCGCTTCAGGTGCGTGTTTGGGTGGACGGATCCGATTATTGGCCTGTCAGATTCGATCTGAACCGCGCTCTCTGCGCACAACTGCCGCAGAAGGGATTCAATTTCGCTCATCCCAAGATGGAAGTCATCAACGGCTGATCACCATTTGCTTATCTGAAAATCAGGCGCGATGCGCATGATTTCAGGCTCTCTGGCGGGCACGATGTCCTGGTAACAGGCTTCGATGCCCGCCTTTTCCATAATGGCCTTGGCTTCGTCATTGAAATCGCGGTTGCGGAAGTTGACGGTATTGACGACTTCCACACCTAGACCGTCGTTGATCAGCGCGTTGTCTTTGACCAGATTGTCCCAGACGCGGATGTCGTAGTCGCGGTCAGAGGCGATGTGCAACCAGTATTGATAAGTGCTGTTGACCACATTGTGATGGATGTCCCAGCCCGAGGAACCGTCGTCGGGATAGATGCAGCGCGGCGATTTGAAGATGTAGTTGCCTTCGATGACCGAGTTGGGCTGACGTCCCAGCAGATAGATGGGGCCGCCGTCGGAAAGCAACTGGTGTGTGTTGCCGATACGGTTGAAACTGACGGCGTTGTTGCCGGCCACGGTCGATTCGGGAATATTGGCATTGCCCCACCACCAACCTAAGGAGATGGCTCCGTAAGGACAATACTGGATGTCGTTGTGGAGGAAACGGACGTCTTTAACAAAGAAGGCGACCATCGTCTCAACCTGACGGAAATCGAGGCAGACATTGCGTACATAGTTGTTGCTGACCAGAATGTCCTGGCAAAGGCCTTCGACATCGGGCGCGAAACGGCCTTCGCCGTCGCCGATTTCATAGTGCTGGGGATGGCCCAGTGTGAGCGAGTTGCCCAAGATGTCCATGAAGACGTTGCCCACGATGCGGGCGTCCTTCACGTCATTGGTCATACAGATGGCCGAGGCGCAGCCTAAATGCTCGAAGCGACAGCGTTCGATGCGGATGTCGCTGGCATTCTGCACATCGATGCAGCCGAGAGGCACATCGCAACTGTTGTATTTGGTGGGATGCCAGTTCCCGTCGGGAATGTACTTGCTGGCCAGACCCAAGCTTTGGATGCCGCCGAATCCTCGCGACTCGTCGAGCTGCATCAGATTCCAGGCGTCGAAGGCAAAGGTGATGCCTTCGAAAGCCACGCGGCTGACGCGGTCGGAAGTGGAGGAACCGTGCAGACGGATGAGGCCTTCACTGCGGGGTGCCACGATGTCGAGCATATTGGCATCGGCTCCGTCGGTGATGTAATAAATCATCTGCTCGCTTCGGTCGAAGTAGAATTCGTTGGGCTCGTCGAGCAGTTCCTTGGCATTGCGGAAATGGAATTTGCCCCAATAGTCGATTTTGCCGGCCCAAGCCATCGAATTGAGAATGGCACCGAGAGGCTGCTGAAGATGTGCGGAATAGCTACCGTCGTCATTTTTGACCATTTCTTTCAGGCAGAGGATCTTTTCCGTCCAAGTTTTATTCTGGACGATTTCGACATCTTCGGGATTCGCAAAACAGAAAAGCTGCTCATTGGGGCGCATGCGGATGGCTTCCACACCCCAGCCGCTGCCGAATGCCCAAGGCTCTTCACCGGTGATTTCGAAGCGCTCTGACACGCCCATGCCGTCGGTGCGGACGCTGGCCTGGGCAATCAGGGCGCGATGCCCGTTGACGATGAGCGTACGTATTTTGTGGTCACAGGAAAGGGGAGCCTTGTAGAGATTGCCTTCGACTTTGGTCCAGTTCGTGATGGTCTGTCCGCCGCTGATAACAGGCTTGGCACCTTCTGCGGCCTTGAATGTCAGTTCATAGCCGGGCTTGGCGCTGTAACTGGCATCGAGAGTGAGCGGCTCGTCGAGACAGTAGGTGCCGTCGGTCAGTTCAACCGTGACGTTCTGCGCTTTGCGAACAGCCGTGCGGGCTTGTGCCAGCGCCTTTTTGAAATTGTCCGGGTTGGCCTTGATGACCGTCTGCTTGCCTTCGCGTTCGGCTGTGGCCACGGGATCGGCCTGCGGGCCTTCCAAGGACCACACGCAAGTGTCGCTCAGAATCTTCTTGCCGGATTTTCCTTTGACGATGATTTCGTTTTTTCCGGGGTTCAGCTGAATGCCGTTCCAGACCATCCGGTTGAGATTGTCTTTCTTGACGGCGCCCTTGTTCTGCCCGTTTACATAAAGGGTGGCGGAGGCCAGATTGCTGTAGACACGTACATCGGTCAAGGCTTCGGTGCGCTGGGTGAAACGGCGGGAAGCGATGTAAACCATCGGTTCATCGTTCCAGTTGGCCTTGTAGAAATAGAAAGCGTCCTTTTTGGTGCTGCGGTCGCGGGTCACCAGACCTTTGTCGTTGATGCCGTCGCGGTCACCCTCGTAACGGATGGAGGAGGGAAAATCGGCGAATACCCAAACGAATTTGCTCCAAAGCCAGGGACGCTGGCTGAAAGCCTCCCAGTTGCCTTCGTGGCAGACTGCCTGAGCCTCTTCCGGATGGAAACGGCCGTCGGGACGGGTGGCTTTGTTGAGCGGCCACTGATGGTGGATGATGCTGGCTCCTGCGCCGTATTCGGAAACGCCCACGGGTTTGCCGTCGGCACCGGCCTTGGCTTGGTCGAAAAAGCGGGCGGCGCCGGAGGCGCCGTCGCTGTACCATCCGAAGTATTTGTTCCAGGCGATGAGATCTGCGCAACCCTTATAGTTGTCCTGGTTGACACAAGTGGCAAAGGTCGTCAGACGGGAAGGGTCGCACTGGTGATACAAGGTGTCGAGCTCTTTGATGAAAGGAATGGGGTCGTCGTACTGGTAGAAACTGCCGTCGTTGGTCAGAATCTCGTTGAAAATGCCCCAGAACACGATGGAGGGGTGGTTGAATTTCTGATAGACCAGTTCCTGTAACTGCTGGCGGGCATTGTCCTTGACTTTGTCCAGATAACCGGTATAGCCGTAACCGCCGGGGCCGCAAAGGGGAATTTCTGTCATGAGGATGATGCCGTCACGGTCGGCCAGATTGTACATAGGTTCGGCATGAGGATAGTGGGCCAAACGCATGGCCGTGGCGCCGAGCTCGCGGATCAGTTCAAAGTCGCGTTCATAGTCTTCGGCTGTCAAAGCGCTGCCTTTGCCTTCGACATCTTCGTGACGGCAGCAGCCCACCAGATTGAGATACTGTCCGTTGAGGAAGAAACCTTTTTCGGCATCGACTTTGAAATAACGGAAACCTGTCTGTTGCGACACTTGGTCGACCGTCTCGCCCTGACGCAGCAGACTGGAAGTGACCGTGTAGAGATAGGGGTCTTTCCGGCCGTTCCATAGATGCGGTTTGGCCACTTCGAGCTTGAGGCTGGCATGGACATTGCCCATCTCGTCCTCAAAACTTTCCAGTTCCGAGAGAGCTGCCCGACGGCTGGCGACCGTCTTGCCCTGTGCGTCTTTCACAAGGGTTTCGATGGCCATATCTTTCTTCTGGGCGACGGAAAGGATGCTCTCGATGCGCAAACTGGCTTTTTCGGCAGTCACTTCGTCCTGATGGATGAGCACACCGGACGAAGCGAAGAAAAGGGGAGTGATGCAGTCCTTGTCGGTGACAATCAGATGGCAGGGACGGTGCAGACCTCCGCAGACATTGAAATCGCCGCTGATGGGCAGCACGTCGCTGCGATAGGCGTTGCTGACCCAGACCTCGATGAGGTTGTGGCCTTTTTTCAGATAATCGCTGATTTCGAAACAGCAGGCCGTGTAGCCGCCTTCGTGAGAACCGACCGACGCATGGTTGACGAACAGGTCGCAGACAGAGTTAGCTCCTTCGAAATAAAGGAACAGACGTTTGCCTTCCATGTCGGGCGTATACTCTAGGAAGCGTTGGTAAACCATCATTTCCCGATTGTACTTGAGCGTGCCTTCCAGATACCAAGGATTCCAGGTATGGGGCAGCGTGACGGGGTCGCCGACAAAGCTCTTTTTGGTTTGGGTGATGGGCTTGATGGTCCAATCTTGG
This sequence comes from Bacteroidales bacterium, assembly GCA_045627385.1. GTDB lineage: Bacteria > Bacteroidota > Bacteroidia > Bacteroidales > UBA1402 > UBA1757. Next base: position 103,529 of record JAZQNO010000026.1, on the reverse strand, counting down.
TTGAAATCGATGATTTGGCGCTCGTCGGCCATCAGAGGGGAGGCCAGGAGCAGAGCGCTCAAGGCAATCAGAAAATGAGCGGTATATTTCATAGTGATATATACTTGTCTTTGTTTCATTCCATTGTTTCGTACACTTCGGCTTCGACAATGCCGATGCTGCCGGCGCCTCCCGTCTGTCCCACACTTTCCATGTGGCCGGCGAGTTCGACGATGGCTCCGAAAGCGTCACTTTCGCTTCCGGCGCCCGTCAGGCGGACAGTGACGAACCTTCCGCGGGTGGGAGTGACCGGAATAGAGAAGTAACCCAGCGTTTTGGGAGTTTCTCCTTCGAAAACGGACAGGTCGTCGACCATCACATTGATTTTGTAACTGCGGTTGCGCCATCCGTCCATTTTCAGTTCCACTTCGTTGACGGTGGCGTCGTGTGCCAGTTCGTAGCGGATCCACGCAGAAGCGAGAATGCCGTCATTGTTCCATTTGGAAAGCTCGTTGTCGTCGAAACTCAACCGGGCATCCTGCTCGTTGCTGCCGGCCACGGCGCTGACGATTTCCACAGCTTTGCGGCTGACCTTATAGGAAGGAGAGGAAGGCGTTTCGCCCCGGTTGAGGTAGGAGGGCAGGTGTTCGCCGGCGCAATACAGGCTCAGCCCTTCTTCAGTCTGGAATTTCTGGGTCTTGAAGCTAATCTTTTCCGATTTCAGTCCGGGAGCGGAGGCCTTGAGCGTGATTTTGCCCGCCTTGCGCGTGGAACGGACCAATACCCGGTTGACACCGCACTCGACTGGAAGATCCTTGTCGAGAATATAGTTGCCGTCTTTGCCTTGGGCAATGCCTCCGCGCCATTCGGCAGGTCCGTCCAGCTCGAAATGGACCATATCGTTGGCCAGAGGACAGCGGCGACCTTTCTTGTCGACCACTTCAATCTCGACCAGTACCAAATCCTGGCCGTCGGCTTTGAATCCGTCGGGAGCTTCCCAGAATTTCATCTTCAGGGCCACCGGTTCGCCGGCCGTTTCTTTCGAACACTGGCTCACTTTCTTGCCTCTGGCGTCATAGCTGACGGCTTCGATGCGGCCCGAAGCCCATTTTACATCCTTGAACGTGAATAGGAAATGGTCGGAGCGCTCGCCATAGCCGACAGATTTGCCGTTGACCAGCAACTCGACCTTCTCGCCTGTCGAAACGACCAGCACATCCTTGCGGAAATCAGAACCGAATTTCTCCACAGCCGGAGCGTAGTTCCAATGGCCGCAGATGTAGGAAGAATGCTTTTCGAGATCGACCCAACCGTCCCACATGACTTTATGGGCATAGTAAACGTCTTTGGGAATGCGCATGGCGTCGGTGACACCGCTGCGACGGTAGTTCTCAGTGCCCCGATAGTGGGTGTTGGTGTCGGAGAAGACGATTTTGGCGCCTCCCGAGCTGACACGGGTGCCGGTGCCGGGACGCACGCGGTAATAGTCGTTCCAGCGGGCAATCAGTTCGCGGAAGAAGGTGTCCTGATTGCGGTTGTAGGGCGATGCATCTTTGCCGACCATCGTGTTGGTGACGGTCGACTGGTAGGTTTGGTTGCCGTCGCCGTTTTGGTGGTAAGGATAGGACCAGTTGTCCCAATATTTGCGAAGAGCCTCGTCGCGGCAATATTCGGTGGCCCACATGGGGATGTCGCTGCTCTTGTTGATGTAGAGCATTTCGCCGCCGTATTCGGCCACTTCGCTGTCAAGCATTTCGCGGCTGCCGATGGCGCGTCCGCCGTAAGGGTCATACATGTCGCGGATGGTTTTCATTTCGGCCATGTGCTCTTCCGAAATGGATTCGTTTCCGCATTCGTAGAAAATAATGGACGGATTGTTGCGGTTGTAGATGATGGCGTCGCGCATGAGGAAAGTGCGGTGTTCCCAACGACGGCCTTCGACGTCTTTTTCGGAATCGCCTGCAGGCATGGCCTGAATCAGACCCACTCGGTCGCACGACTCAATGTCCTGCTTCCAAGGAGTGACGTGCATCCAGCGCACCAGGTTGCCGTTGCCTTCGACGATCATACGGTTGCTGAAGTCGCTCAGCCAGGCGGGAACACTCATGCCGACGGCCGGCCATTCGTTGGAGGTGCGCTGGGCATATCCCTTCATTTGCAGAACGCGGTCGTTGAGGTAGACCATGCCGTTGCGGAATGCGGTCTTGCGGAAACCGGTACGCGTCTTGACGCAGTCAAGAGCCTGACCGTTGACAACCAAACTGGTGTACACATTGTAGAGGTATCCGTAGCCCCAGCTCCAGAAATGCAGGCCCTCGACCATACCACCCGTCTTTACGGTTCCGGTGCGTCCGGGCTCCATGAAAATTTCGGGAGAAGTGAAGGTGGCGACCACGTTGCCGTCCATGTCCTCAATCTTCATTTCGTAGAAAAAGGACTGGGTGGAATCGGTTTCGTTGCAGACTTCCGATTCGGCATAGATGCGGGCACGCTTGCGGGTGATGTCGATTTCACGTGCATAGATGTAGGTGCCTGTGGTTTTCAGGTTGCTATAGAGAGGCAGTGTCTGGTAGAGTCGGGGTGTCACGTGAAGCCAGACATTCTTGGGTATTCCTCCGTAATTGGCGTTGAAGTTGCGGTCGTTCCATTGGTAGGTCGAACCGGTTTCTTTCTCGTGATAGCGCCAGTCATTGTCGATGCGGACGGCGATGACGTTTTCACCCTTATAATTGATAAAAGGAGTCAAATCGAAACCGCTGGCCATGACACCGTTTTCATGCAGACCGACGTATTGGTCGTTGATCCAGAATTCGCCGCCGAAACGGACGCCTTCGAATTCGACGAAGACTTTTTTATTCTGATCGGTTTCTGGCAGGCGGAAATGTTTGCGGTACCAGACGATGGTGTCGGTGAGTTCATTGATGGCTACCTTGTAGGCTTCGTCTTCGTTGAAGGCGTGCGGCAGGGTGACTTCTTCCCAGTCTTTGTCATGAAAAGAAGCTTTTGAGAATTTACCTTTTTCATGGTCTCCTACATACATCTTCCAATCGGAATTGAAATTGTAACGGAAGCGCTGGTTGGCCGTTTCCGTTTGGGCCAAAGACAGTGAAATGAAACACATCAGTGCCAAGGACAGACAAATGGACTTTCTCATAGGTCTATTTAATATTTGAATGTTGTGTATTGCGTTTTTTTGTTTTTTGCAAATTAACGAAAAATCACCCTTTCAAACAATGGCAAAATGTCTAAAATCGTATCGATTTGCGTGATTATTTGTCGGTTTGAACAAATTGAGTTGGAATTGAACGGGAATGAGTGGACAATTTTCCATATTTACGGACAAAACTATAAGATGGCAAGCATTATCAATAGATATTTTTGTCACGTGTTTTTCCGCACACTTTGAAATATCGGATAATTTGCATAACTTCTTTTTACTTTTTAACAACCCTTTTTATGAAAAAGCTTTACTCATTGACTCTCGCCGCCTCTTTGCTGGCCGGCAGTTTGGTGGTGAACGCTGCGGATTACTATCCGAAGTACATCATCAACGAAAATTTCGATGAACTCCAGGCTGTTCCTGCAGGTTGGAGCATTATTACTGACGCCAAGAAGGCCGTCTTCAACGGTAACGGCGGTGCTTCCATCGCCGACAAGGCTCTCAAGACCAATGGTTCCGGTTCGGGTAACCGCGGTGTCGACGTGACCTTCTCCGGCGTTGACACCACTGTGGTGAAGGAACAGCCCGTTCTGTACGTTGAATTCGACTGGACGGCTCTGGCTTTGACTATCGGCAACAAAAACACTTACGGTTTCGCTTTCACCGGTTCCGACATCATCACCAATTCGGCCAACTGGTACACTCCCGCTATCTTCGGTTTGTACATGATTGGCGATGACAACGCCATCCACTATTGGAATATGGACCCCCTGGGACCCGAAGATACCACTACGTTGGCCGCCAATCCCCAGTGGTACGGTCACATGGGCCCGGTGTACCTCGGTTCCGCTACGGTCAATACCAACAACCGCGTAGGTCCGGCTTCCTCCAATGCCAACGTCGACTCTGTCAACGCTTACAACGCTTCGACCCGCGCACTGGTGCTGCCCGCTCTCACCAACACGACCGTTCATGTTAAGGCCGCTCTTGACTTCACTGCCCAGAAGGTCGTCAGCCTCACGCTGACTCAGGCCGACAGTGCAGCCAACACCGTCACCATCGAGAACATGCCTTTCCTTGCTCCTTATATGATTGGTGCCGACACCACCGTCGTAGCTAAGGAGGATCGTATCGTCAAGGACCTTTCCCGTCTTGCTTCGGTAGGTACCAGAAGCAATGCCAATGGTCTGGGCAACGGCGTCAACTCCAACTTTGACATCCGCACCGACAACTTCCAGGTTTATTATCTGAAAGAGTCCATCGGCCGTCGCGACATTTCCCTCAACTTCAAGGATCAGAACGGTGACCAGGCTAAGGCCTCTATCGTTTATGCTCAGCAGGAAGTCGGTGAAGAACTCATCATTGCCGCTGAAGAATTGGTTTCCTTCTCTACCGAGGCCGCTTACTATGCTTTCGATGCCGAAGCTACTTTAGCCGCCAACGCCACGGCCACTTCCTACAAGACCATGCCGGTTGAAGCAGGCAGCACCGAATTCAATCTGATTTTCAAAAAATATCCGAAGACTGCCGGTTCATACGCTTGGACGGGTGCCGAAAGCAAGATTTGGAACCAGCTCGACGCCAACTTCAAAGTGGCTGACGTGGCTCTGGGTTATCAGAATGGCAACAGCGTCGAACTGTCCGATGCCAGCAAGGCCGACACCATCCTCGTCAACGAAACCATCGAAATGGGCGAAGGCAACCTCGTCATCGCCGCTCCGGGTTACACCCTTTCCGGTTACGGAATGATTCAAGGTACCGGCAAGATGATTGCCAACGAAGAGGCCACTTTCGCCGTAACTAGCAAGCTTCCGCTGGAAGTTGCCGCTGGAAAGTCCGTCAACCTCAACATCACCACTGCCGCCGCTTCCATCAAGGCCGGTAAGGATGCTGTCCTAAACATCAATCCCGAAGGTACTTTCTCCATTCCCGTAGAAGGTGAAGAATCCATCACCATCGTTCCTCTGAACTGCGCCAAGGATTTGGAATACAACATGGCCATCACCGGCATACAGGAAGCCAAGTGGGAACTCAACAACGCTGGCAAGTTGAACGGTGTCCGTTTCGAAGGTACCACCAATGCCACATACAGCGCTGCCACCGACTCCACTCCTGTAACGGTTACCGTCATCAACAAGACCGACACGATGGCCGGTTTCGGTGCCATCACCACCACTGGTCTGAGATATGTCGACGTCAATCTTGACAAGAATGTCCGTTTGGTCCGCTACTACAACGAAGGCGGCACGCAGGAAACCGACTACATTGGCGCTTTGAACGGTCTGGAAGGTGCTACTCTCGAATCCGGTTGGGTTGACGGCCGTGGCGCATACTATCGCATCGGCGGTCTGAACACCGACGCTGCTTTCAATGGCGACATCGTTCCTTTCAAGAAGAACGACTCCACTTATACCACCAGTAAGATTGACCTTATCAAGGAAGGTACGGGCGCTCAGATTCTTGCCGGTAAGCTTGCTTTCAACGGTTCGATCGAAGTCGCCGGCGGTAGCCTCGACATCTCCAAGGCAACCATCCTCAGTTCTGTAGCTTCTCCTTGCGCTTCCAAACCCGACTCTACCTTCGCTACTGTCATCACCTCCGTACAGGTTGACTCAGCCGCCACTCTGATTCTGGGTGCCGAACTGCCTATCGAAATCTTCTCTTCGAAGTCCGGCAGTACCGTATATTCCAACAACACCGTGTTCCCCGGCGACATTCAGATCGGCGGCGCATGGTTCGGCGGTGCCAACTCTTACAGTATGGGTCTCGTAGACGCCACCTTGAACATGACCGTCAATGGTTTTGAAGAAGGCCAGTATGATGCTCTGATCTGCGGTTCCGACATTACCGTCATCCGTACGAAACTCAACATCACCGTAGTTCCTTCCACTGCTGAAGACAAAGTTATCAAACTGTTTGACGGCAATATTGACATGCCGGAAGGTCCCGACAGTTGCCTGGTATTCGTCAACGGAAAGGACATCACCGAGAACACTCCTGAAACTGCCGGACAGGGTGGCTTCAGCTTCGACTTCACCACCGGTGAACTCACCATCAATGCCGGTACGGTTGCCATCAACACTGTCGGTAAGGAAATCGTCCGCATCGAATCGTTCGATCTCCTTGGCAAGGCTGCCAAGATGGATGCCGAAGGTATTCTCGTAACTAAGACTTATTACAACGACGGAACCGTCGTCGTATCCAAAGTCATCAACAGATAAATTGATTGAAACCCGATAGAGGCGGGGTCTGCAGGAAACTGCAGGCCCCGTTTTCATTATTTCCCATTATAGGACTTTCGGATTGGCATTATTTAACTATCTTTGCGATAAATCGCAATGATATGAAACAGCGCATATTCCGAATCCTTACACTGATACTGGCAGCCCTTTTCCTCCTTGTTTCCGCGTTTGCCCAAGACATGAACAATCTCCGTTTCGAACGGATTACCGAACAGGATGGCTTGTCGCAGAATACGGTCAGAACCATCATCCAAGACCGTTACGGTTTTATGTGGTTCGGAACGCTGGACGGTCTCAACCGATACAACGGCAAGGGCTTCTCCGTCATCTGCAAAGGTCCGGAAGCGCCTCGTGTCCTGTCTGACAATCGCATCCGCACCCTATACGAGGATTCCGACGGATATCTCTGGATCAAGACTCAGGGTGGAACTATCGGTTGTTATTCACCTTCAGTGGATGCTCTCATCGACTATTATCCCGAAAATGTTAGAAAAGACTATTACGGGCAGTATGAAACATCCGACGGAACGCTGATTCTCTACGGTCGCAGCGGATGTTTGGGCATCATCCACAAGGATGACGGACTGACGGTTTTTCATTTGGACGAAAAACTGGAGTCGGCGCGTGTCTACAGTGTCATGGAAGACAACCGACATCGCTTGTGGTTCGTTACCAACAGGGGTATCTGGTATCTCGATGCCGGGTTTTCGGAGCAGGATGTGCCGGCCGTCTGCCTGACGGAAGATAATTTCAGCCGTTTCGCTTTTCAGACGGGCGGTCTCAACGTTTTTCCGGGAAATGACGGCATTTTGGTGTATGACCGCAATACCGGGCTTCGGAAAGTCACTTTTCCCGGAGGACAAAGTCTGAATGTGGTCCAATCGTTGCTGCTGCCCGATGGAAATGTCATGATAACTTATCGCGACGGCTTGTTGGTGTATGATGCCCGACGGGAGTCATTCGTTTCAGCCGCTCCTTATTTCAAAGACGGAAAAGAGGTCAGAAATGCCAGTTTTATCACAGACAACAGAGGCGACAGCTATTTGTACAACGGATCGGGCAATCTTTGGATCTGGATGCCGCAGGGCTATTTCCAGCCTATGTCGGTCATTCCGCCCAAGATTCTATCTACCGTCGATAGCGAACGCTACAACGTCTGGCGCGATTCTCGCAATTGTCTGTGGATTACGACCTACGGCAACGGCCTGTTCATCATTTCCCCCGACGGCCAGAAGGTGAACCATTTGAAGGTGTCGAACAGTCAGATTCCTTCAGACTATCTGCTTTGTCTTACAGAAGACCGCGGTGGTGAAATCTGGATCGGGACCGAATTTTCGGGTATCTGCAAGATTTCCGTAAACGATTATCCACTTGAGGTCTTTTTGGTCGATCCCGAGCGTCCGGGCAATGCGAACGGTGTGAAATCGATATTTGAGGACAGCCGCGGACGCTGGTGGTTCGGCACTCAGAGTAGCGAACTTTTCGTCTACGATTCGCAGATGAAGAAGTGTCTGAAGCATGTGGTCACAGACCGCCGCATCTTTCGCATACGTGAAGATGCGGCCGGGCGCATCTGGATGGGAACGAAAGGCAGCGGCTTTTACGTGTTTGACGGGAAGACCATGGAGCAACTGGCTCATTATCCTTTGGAAAATCTCGATCCTGGCATAGGAGCGCAAAATGTCTACGATTTCGTGTTTGACGGACAACAACGGCTTTGGGTGGGCACTTTCGGAGGCGGAATCCTTTGGGCGGACATCAGTTCCCGGAATCTGAACCATTTGACTTTTGAGTCTTTGACTGTGGAAATGAATTCCCGCATTCGCGCGATGGCTTTGGATAGGCAAGGTCTGATATGGGCAGGATCGGACGACGGCGTCGCCTGTTTCTGTCCCGATTCGATTCTGGAAAATCCTCAATCCTTGTGTATCTTCCGTCACGATGCCGAAAACAGCCGTTCGATAGGCGCTTTGGGAATCAAAACTATTTTCGAAGACAGTCGGGGTCGTCTGTGGTTCGGCACCATGGGCGGTGGTCTCAATCTTCTTCAGCGTGAGACCGATATCTCACAGTCGGCTTTTGTGCATTACACGGCCCGAAACGGTTTGACCAACGGCGTTGTCCAAAGTATCGAAGAGGATGGGCAAGGCAATATCTGGGTAGGCTTGGAAAACGGTTCCATTTCCAAACTGGTATTTCCCGAAGGCCGCTTCGACAGTTTCAATCTGATGGCCGACGACAATTGCCTGCTTCTGGAGACTTCGTCCTATCGCACGGCCGACGGTCGGCTTCTGTTCGGCGGCAGTCACGGCATGCTCGTTTTCGACCTTTCAAAGGTGAAGAACGACACTCATGTGTCCGATCTTGTCATTACCGGCCTGAAGATTAACGGTAGCGAAGTGCGGCCGGAGACAGACGTCTCGCTTTTGAAGAAGAATATCTTCCTTACCGACAGGATCAGTCTCAGGTATTCACAGAACACGCTGATGCTCGAGTTCGCCCTGCTGGATTACCAGTCGCCCAATCTGAACATGTACATGTATCAGTTAGAAGGATACGAAAAAGACTGGAATCAGGCGACCCGACACAACGAAGTCACATACCGAAACCTGCCTCCGGGAGACTATACCTTCCGTGTGAAAGCCTGCAACTGCAACGGTGTATGGACTTCGTCGGACACTTCGTTGAAAATATTGGTCGCACCGCCGTTCTGGCGATCGTGGCAGGCTGTCTTCTTATATCTGCTCGTTGCCGGTCTGGCTCTTTTCTGGATATCGCGAATGCTATACCACATACAGCGGCTCAATACGGCCGTTGAAGTCGAACGCCAACTGACAGAGTACAAGTTGCGTTTCTTCACAAACATCTCACACGAGTTTCGTACTCCTCTAACCATCATTCAAGGTGCTTTGGACAGTCTGTCGGATATTGACAGCCTGCCCGGTCAGGCCGTCTCCCTGGTGAAGCAGATCAATCAGAATTCTGCCCGCCTGTTGCGTCTGGTGGACCAATTGCTGGATTTCCGCAAATTGCAGAACAAAGGTCTCGACCTAAGGGTGGAACGCACCGAAGTGGTCGGATTTCTCCGCGATGTCTTTGACAATTTCCGCGAAATGGCTCGGCGAAAACATGTGATGCTATCCTTCGAATCCGATTGCGACGAGCAGGAGATGTATCTCGACCGAAGCAAGTTCGACAAGATTCTGTACAACCTCTTGTCGAATGCGATGAAATTCACACCGGAAAACGGGCAGATTGCCGTGCACCTCCATTTTTCGTCGGCCGATGATATCTTCCGCCTGACGGTGTCAGATAGCGGCCCCGGCGTCCCAAAGGAAAAACGTGGCCAACTTTTTGTCCGCTTTGCCCAGTTGGGCGATTTGCCGAGTGGGACTGGCGTCGGCCTTCATTTGACGGCTGAAATGGCTACCGTCCACAAGGGACGTATCGAATATGCCGAATCGCCCTATGGCGGTGCCAGCTTTGTGGTGACTGTTCCATTGGCCGACAGCAATTATCAGACCGATCTGATCAGAAAAAGTCACGTTCAGGAAATTGCCGAAAAAGAGGAGGCCGTTTCCCTAGACGAATACGAGGGACTGTACTCCGACTACCGTGTGCTGGTGGTTGAAGACGAGGAAGAAGTGCGCGATTTTGTTGCCGCACAGCTACAGAAGTATTTCCAGATTCAAGTGGCCAGGGATGGCAACGAAGGCCTCCAGCTGGCTTTGGACGCCCAGCCCGACCTGATTGTCTGCGATGTGATGATGCCCGGCCTCAACGGTTTCGAAGTGACCCGCCGTCTGAAGGACAATTTCTCGACCAGTCACATTCCGGTGGTCCTGCTTACGGCTTATAATTCCGACGAACACCATCTCGAAGGTGTGACTTCGGGTGCGGATGCCTATATTACCAAGCCTTTCAGCACAAAGTTCCTGGCCGCCCGCATCATTGGCCTCATCAAACAACGAGAAGCTCTCCGCCAGCGCTTCGCGCAGGCTCCGGGCACTACCGAAACCGTGGTGACCAGCACCGACCGCGACAAGGACTTCATGGCCAAAATCGACGCTCTCATTGAAAAGAACATGGACAATCCGGACTTTTCAGTGTACGACATGTTTACCCAGACTTCTCAGATGGGACGTACGTCTTTCTACAAGAAACTTAAGGGAATCAGCGGCTACACCCCCAATGACTATCTGCGTACCGTCCGTCTGAAACGTGCGGCCGAACTGCTTTCGACCACCGATTTCAACATTTCGGAAATCGCTTACAAAATCGGCATGAACGACCCGCTGTACTTCAGCAAGAGTTTCAAGTCCCAGTTCGGTAAATCCCCATCTGAGTACCGCAAGAGCCTCTGATGCGTCGTGTCTTGCATTTTTAACGTTTTTCCCGATGACTTGTGAAATATTCTCCATATAGTTGAATGATTTCACCTGCCGCATTTACGCGCTTTAGACTTTCTTTGCTTAAAATTTTTAACCATATGACAAAAGCGTATCGTTATCTGTTGATTTTCGCCGTCAGTTGCCTGGCATTCTGTTCTTGCCGCAATGCAGCGACCGACGAGTATTATGAACGCCCCGACTGGCTCGAAAAACCGATTTACGGCATTCTCGAGGAAGATGGCAGTTTTGGAATGTTTCTTCAGTGTATTGACCGTACGGCCTATGCGAAAGTGCTTCAGGGTGCCGGACTCTACACGGTGTTTGCCCCGACCGACGAGGCTTTCTCGGCTTGGCTCTCCGCAAAAGGTTACAAGTCGGTGGATGACATCCCTCTTCAGGAAGTGAAGGATCTGATAGCCTATTCTGTCGTTTATAGCAAGTGGCCTTCGGACAAGTTTGCCTACAGTTTCGTGAAGAAAGTTTACGAAGTCGGTTCTTTCAAACGTCAGACGGCTTGCTATTCGTTGCCTTATCGCGATTCTGAATTCGGTGGCAAGTGGGTGGTCGATGAAACCAAGAATGGAGGCATATCCTACTCACAGAGCGACTATGTGTTGAATCTGACGCAGCAAAACTACAAGTATCTGCCCATCTTTACACAGGAATTCTTCGATTCGTACAGTCCTGCCCTTTCTGCCGTCGATTATCAGACGTTTTTCCCGAACTCGTCTTTCTCAGGCCTGGCTGTCCAGTCGGGTACGGCCAGTCGTAAGGATATCTACGCTGAAAACGGTCTGATTCATGTCGTAACGACCTTGAACGAGCCGATGGACAATATCGAAACCGTTTTGAAGAAACCGGAATATCAGGGATACTACAACCTGCTGACCGCGAAGGATGAAACAGGCGACTACAGATTTCGCACATATCAGAACATCGAAGAAATCAATTTCAAACTTCTGGAGACCTACCAGACCATCATGCCCGACAGTTTCACCGAACTGTATGTGAAGGAATACCCCACAGACCTGGGCTTTTCTCCCGTTCTAGAGCACATTTTCGATTCAGATGGCAACGACGTGACGGAACGTTCCGGCAATACGGTGTTCGTACCCAACAATGATACGCTTGAAAATTATATCAACAACCGTCTCTGCCGGTATTACAACCGTGAAGACCTTCCCTCCGAAATTCTTCTGACTCTTATCAACACCCACATGGCTCCCGGTCTTGTCTGGCCCAGCGTCTACAGCAATTCGTTCAATTCCACCGGCGAGTTCCTCAACGGTCTTGGACAGTCGGGCGACCAGTTCGCCGATGCCGGAGTCCTAGGTCAGGAATTGGCCAGCAACGGTATGGTCTACCACATCGACCACGTCATCAAGAGCCGTTATTTCGAGACCGTCTTTTCCGACATATATCTCAATCCGGACAACCGTCTGCTCAAACTCGGCATGTCGGCCAGCACTTCGGAATCTCTTATGAAGAGTCCGCTGAACGGCTATGTGTCTGAACGTTGGACTGTGCTCAACTTGAAGGACAGTCTGCTGATCGATGACGGAATCGGCTACGATGACATCAACGCCGACATTATCCACGCCGATTTGGAAAGCGCCGATGCCGATGTCCGTCTGCAGCGTCTTATCGGTCTTCATACGTTCCCCGGTCTCAAAAACGACGAACTCGATTCCGAGATCAAGGATTTCACCGCAACGCCTCTGGGCGCCAGCGTGTACGGCGGTTGGGCCTATCTCGTCACCAACAGCGGCGATATGATCCGCTACAAGGACGGCAAGTTGCAGGCATCGGGCAATATTATGGACAACACCTTCGTCACCGTCACCAAAGTGGACAACGTGTTCAACAACGGTCAGGTGTTCAACATCGACGGCCTGCTGCAGTATTCGCCCGTAAAGACGAGCGACTCTTACCAATATACCGACATTCCACTGCTGGACTATCTCGATCTTGCCGCCAAAGACAACAACAATGTGAGCAGTTTCGTGAAGTATGTCCGTGCTTGCCTGCTGAATGCCGACGGTGGTCTTGACGGTATCAAGTCCGGACAGTTCTATACGATTCTGATGCCCAACAATACGGCTATCAACAACGCTATCAAGGGTGGTTATCTCCCCGAAATCGACAAGATCACTGTGGAAGTGAACGGCGACTCCGATCCTGAAGGCGCAGCCGCCAAGGCCGCAGCCCTAGCCAAGGGTATTCAGTTTGTGAATTCTCACATTCTGGTTGGTCAGGTATTTGCCGACGACGGCTATCCATTCATCTATCCGGTCAACGACATGTCTCCGCTGGAGGCTGTCGTCCAGACTCTGCACAAGGTGACAGAAGAGAAGTACGATCTCACCAGCAAGGCCACTCAGATCCGTGTGTTCAAAGGCAAAAACAACGTTCTGTCGTTTGAGCCTCTTGACATTACCAGAGGCAATGAAATCCTCATTGATGGCCGTGTGGGCACCAGCACCAGTCTGACTGCCATTTCGGGCGTGAACAGAGGTGTTTCCTACAAGGGTGCCACCGACAACTTCCGAAGCAATCGCATTGCCAGCAGAGCCGTTCTGCATGAAGTTTCCAACTTCATCCACTACGATGTGAAATGATTCTGAACAATAACAATAACAAGATATGACAATGAAACAATTGCTGAAAAAAACAAGCTTTCTGGCGTTGTTGCTTCTGGCATCGGTGATTTCGGTGCGTGCTGAGCAGACTCTCGTCAGGGGTAAGGTCTATTCCGCTGTTGACAATGAAACGCTTATCGGCGTGGCCATTGTGGAATACAACAAGGATGATCGTATCACGGCAAGTGCCATCACCAATTACGACGGTGAATTCAGTATCAAGGTGACGAGTATGGAAAACCGTCTGGTTTTCACATATATGGGTTTCAAAAAGTTGTCTGTCCAACTGCAGGAGGGCAACACTGACCTCAAAATCGTCATGGAAGAAAATGTGACTGAGCTTTCCGAAGCCGTCGTGACCGCCACCAACCGCCAAGTGGGCAGTCTGTCGATTGCCGAGCGTGACGTGTCGATGGCTGTGAGCCATCTGGACGCCGCCGACATCGAAGACATGCATGTCGCGTCCATTGACGAAGCCATCCAGGGCCGTATGGCTGGTGTGGACGTTGTGGCCACATCGGGCGACCCCGGCAGCGGCATGTCCATCCAGATTCGCGGTACCACCTCTATCAATGGCAACAATCAGCCACTTATCGTTGTGGACGGTATGCCTCTTGAAACGGAAATCGGTGCCGATTTCGATTTCAGCACAGCTTCTGAAGAAGAGTTTTCCCAGCTGTTGAACATCGCTCCGGCAGACATCAAGGACATCGTGGTCTTGAAAGATGCCGCGGCCAACGCCATCTGGGGTGCCAAGGCCGCCAACGGTGTTTTGCAGATCACCACTCAGCGCGGTTCCATTTCCGATCCGCAGATTACGGTCCGTGCCACTACGACCTACAAGCCCAAGACCGAGAATCTTCCGACTCTGACGGGTGACGAGTACACATCGATGATTTTGGAAGCGCACTTCAATGCAGGTACCATTTTGGATCCGTTGCTTTATCCGCAGTTCTCCTACGACCCCAACAACCCTGAGTACTATTACAACTATTCGGCCAACACCGACTGGATTGACGCCGTTTCCCAAAATGCATGGGCCCAGGAATACAACATGTCGGTCCGCGGCGGCAGCGCCAAGACTCAGTATTCGTTCTCTTTGGGCTATTATGACGATATCGGCAATACGGTCGAAACAGAATTCCAGCGTCTGACGACACGTCTGAATCTGGACTACAATGTGTCGCAGCATCTGAAATTCCGCGCCGACATCTCCTATACGCATTCCAACAAACTGGCCAACTACGAACTGTCGGGCAACAATGTGCGCTCTCAGGCATACAACAAGATGCCTAACCAGACCATATATTATATAGATGAGTACGGTCAGCAGACATCGCAGTATTACATGCCGATGGACAACCCGCAGGGTACCTATCCCAAAGTATATAATCCGGTAGCTATGGCCTACGATGGTTTGGACCGCACGCTTTCGGAGAGCATCATCCCGAAACTGTCGCTGCAGTATCGTCCCAACGATACTTGGCGCTATACGGTCGATGTGGGCTTCCAGGTTTCCACCAATAAGAACAAATCCTTCCTGCCGCAGTCGGCCACTGGTTTGGTCTGGTCGGACAGCCGTACCAACACGGCCAACGATTCCGATAACGAGTCGTTCACCATCCAGACTTTCAACAAACTGTATTATACGCCTACATTTGAAGATTCCGAAAAACATCGTCTGATCGGTCTGTTGGGTTTGAACACCTACGAACGTTCGAGTTACTCCTATTCGGGTTCGACCACCAATCTGGCTTCGACCGAACTGCAGGATCCATCGATTCCTTCCCGTCTGTATCAGTCCGGCAATCTCAATTCGAGTTCGGGCGGTCAACGTTCCGTTCAGGCTTACATGAACTTGAACTATACTTTCCTCGACCGTTACACTATTTACGGTAATGTCAATATGGAGGGCAACTCTCGTTTCGGACAGAACTATCGTTTTGGTGTATTTCCTTCTATTTCCGGACGTTACAGAATATCTGGCGAACCCTTCAT
Source organism: Bacteroidales bacterium (assembly GCA_045627385.1). Lineage (GTDB taxonomy): Bacteria > Bacteroidota > Bacteroidia > Bacteroidales > UBA1402 > UBA1757. The sequence continues at coordinate 88,120 of JAZQNO010000026.1, read as the reverse complement.
GCAGGGCATCGGCTGGTTGGACGACCTTTCGCTTCGTGCCTCTTACGGTATGTCCGGAAACGCTCCAAGCCGCGATTACCTTTATTTCAACAACTACAGCACCTATGACTACGGATACCTCGGCAAGTCTGCCGCCTATCCTTCCAGTCTGGAATTGAAGGATCTCCGATGGGAACACAACTATGTAAGCAACATCGGTTTCAACTTTGTAGCTTTCCAAAACAAACTGAATGTCGAAGGAGAACTGTACACCCGAAAGGTTGATGACCAGTTCATGAACAGTCTGTCGATTCCTTCGACTTCGGGTTTTACCTCGATGACGACCAACTATGGTACCATTCTGAATAAAGGTTTTGAGTTGAACGTCAACTACACTGCCGTCCGTACGAAAGACCTTCTGGTGAAATTTGCATTCAACATCGCTCGCAGCGAGAACTCGGTAACCAAGATTTCTGAATATGCCGAACTTTACAGCGGCAACTGGAGTTCCAACGGTTCGTATCTCTCACGCGTCGAACTGAACCAACCGACCGGTTCCATCTACGGTTATCTTTACGACGGTGTCTATCTGAACGAGGACCAGACGATTGCTAGAGACAAGCATGGCAATAAGGTCTATACGATGGATGCTGACGGTCAGAAGGTTCCGGTCTATATGACTTTCGGCTATCCTTCCATTTCCTACCAGTTCCAGCCTGGTGATGCCAGATACAAAGATTTGAACAACGATGGCAACATCAACTATCAGGACATCGTCTGGCTGGGTGATATCAACCCCCTGTTCTTCGGCGGTCTGACTCCTTCTGTCAAATGGAAACAGTGGTCTTTGAACACAGTGTTCTTCTTCCGCTACGGCAACAGTGTCATTAACCAGACCCGAATGAATCTGGAAAGCATGTACAACTACAACAACCAGAGCCGTTCGGTCCTGAAACGCTGGCGTCATTCCTACGAAAGCGAAGAGGATGCTCCTGAAGGACTGCTTCCGAGAGCCCTTTACGGTACGGGTTACAATTGGCTGGCTTCCGATCGCTATGTGGAAGACGGATCGTTCCTGCGCTGGAAGTCGCTAACCCTGCGTTACAACTTCGCACGTGAACTGATCAAGCCGCTCGGCCTTTCATCTGCCTATATTTATACGACACTCAACAACATTCATGTCTGGACCAATTATACCGGTCAGGATCCTGAGTGCAGCAGCAGTACCGGTAAAGATACGTCACGCGCTCCGGTTGCCAAGTCCTACACACTTGGTCTGAATGTCTCTTTCTAAACGCATAAAACAACATCAGATATGAAACGATTATTTTCAATGCTTTTCTGTGTCATCAGCCTGGGAGGTCTCGTCTCCTGCGGCGAATGGCTGAATCTCCAGCCGGAGGACGGTGTCATCCGTCAGGAATTCTGGCAGACCAAGGAAGAGGCTGAGTCGGCGCTGATGGGCTGTTATGCACAGCTGATGAGCGACGATATGATGACCGACTATTTCATTTGGGGAGAAATGAGAGCCGATCTGGTAACGCCCACATCGCGTGCCAATGCCGATTTGCTGGCCATCCGCAACGGAGAAATCACGGCCGAGAACCGGTATTGCTCTTTCGCATCGTTCTATCGTGCCATCAACCAGTGCAACACGGTGATAGAACTGGCTCCTACCGTCAAAGACCGTGACCGCTCATTCGACGACAAGATGCTCAAACAGTATCAGGCTGAAGCTACCTGCATCCGTTCGCTCTGCTACTTCTATCTGCTCCGTACGTTCCGCGATGTTCCATACGTGACGGATGCCAGCATTTACGACGATCAAACCTTCAGTGTCGAGAAGAATACTCAGGACGAAATCCTTTCGTTCCTAGTCAGAGATTTGCTAGCCGTTCAGGCCGACCTGCCTTTCTCCTATGAGAGCGTGGCAGCGACCAAAGGCAGATTCACCGGATGGAGTCTGAAGGCTCTGCTGGCCGACATCTATCTGTGGCAGGAAAATTATCAGGCTTGCGCCGACCTGTGCACGCAGATTATCGAGTCCGGTCAGTTCTCGCTGATTCCTGTAAGACGCACTTCCTCTCAAGTGCTGAATCTTCAAGGTGATATGGTGGATGTTTGGACGCCGAATCAGTCCGATATGAACTCGCTGTTTGATCAGGTTTACGTTCAGGGAAACAGTAGCGAAAGCATTTTGGAACTTCAGTTCAGCGGAGACAAAGGCAATCCTTTTGTGGGCCTGTTCAAACCTGTTTCCGGAACACTGACAACGAATGCGGACGGCATTTCCATGATATTCCCCTCCTCCGAACTCGACAACGGATGGCGTGATGTTCGCTACGAGTTTTCCATCAAACAGAATTCCATCTGGAAATGGATCGGACTCGACGAAAATAACTACCGTGCCGACGATGCTTCGTTCAGCAACTGGATTTTCTACCGTCTGCCCGACATCATGCTCATGAAGGCAGATGCTCTGACTCAGTTGGCGAAAGCTGCTGACAACGATTCGACGATGCTGGCCGACGCTTACGCCTTGGTCAATCAGGTGCGTGTACGTGCCAACGGAACCGAAACCAGTGCCTATGAATATCAGAATGATGAGCTTTCGTCTATCGCTCTTGAAAAATTCATCCTTTCAGAGCGCGGCCGCGAACTGGTCTTCGAAGGTAAGCGTTGGTTTGACATTCTCCGCTACGTCAAGCGTGACAACTACCGCAATCTGGACTATCTGGTGAATCTGGCCGTATTGGCGACCAATCCCGAAAAGGTGACGGTGTTGCAGACCAAATGGGCCAACTATCCGGGCAGCCATTATCTGCCGCTTCCTCTCTCGGAAGTCAAGATCAACAAGAATCTGGAACAGAATGAATTTTATAAATAAGGCAGTATGAAAAAGATAACACTGACTCTGATGGGAGCAGCGCTTCTGCTCTTCTCCGGCTGTCACAAGGCTATGGAAGATTCCATATACAAGGTCTATGATGACAAAATGATGGATGAGGTGCTTGAGGAAGAAGAATTCACCGAGTTTCTTGCCATCATCGACAAGGCCGAACTTCGAGGCACGGTTCATGCCTATGGTTACTACACGCTTTTCGCTCCGACCAATGAAGCCGTATCGTCCTATCTCAGAAACTTGGGAAAAGATATCTCCGATCTGACCGAAGCCGAAGCCGAAGACATCGTGCGATATCACCTGGTTGGCAACGACACCATCAAGGTGGAGGACTTTGTGGACGGTCGTCTGAATAGCCGCAATTTCCAGAACAGATATCTCACCACCAAAACCCAAAGCGACGGTATTGTCATGGTCGACCGTCAGGCGAAGATTGTAACCAAATCACTGACGGGCGGCGAATACAACGAAATGCACGCTGCCAACGGTATCGTCCATTTCATCGACGCTGTCCTGATTCCACCGGTACAGACAATCACAGACGTTGTCCGCAGTCTGCCCGATGACGAGTACTCCATTCTGAAATCCTATTTCGAAAGATCGGGTCTGTCCGACACGCTATCCATCGTTTCCGATTCGATTTGGTACACATTCTTCATTCAAGACGACAAGGCCTTCCAGGATGCCGGCATCACCGATGATTCGACTTTGTTGGCACAATTGCATGAGAATCAGAAGAATTCGACCAAGAATGATGCAGAGCTCATCCGCGACTACATCGGTTATCATTCGTTGAGAAACATCGCTCCCAAATATGTCGTTGATTTGCTGGTTTCTTCATCTCTCTCAACCTTGACTCCGGAGCAGAAGCCTATCATGTTCCAGCGCAACGGGGATATGATTTATCTTGACCGTCTGATTACCGAATCCATCAACGATGAAGGTGTGCTGCTTGACAGGGACAGTTATTACACCGATTTGAGTTGTGCAAATGGTGTTATTCAGAAGATTAAGGGCAACATTCAGGTCAAAAACCGCTCGGCCTACCGTGTTTATTGGGATATTGCCGAACAGCCCGAAATCATGGCCATGTCCAACTTCCGCAAGGCCGGCGTGACCAAGACGTTCAACAACGGTGAACTTTCTGAAGTGTCGTGGGGCGGTACCTATCTGGCGACCATCGATTATCAGACATTCCGTATGCCGATGACTCAGGCGGCTATGGAAGCCACTGACTGGAAAGAACAATATGTTCACGAAGATGCACTCCGTTTCAATCTGAATCCCGGCACCGTCAAATGGATTGAATTCAAACTGCCCGTTCTGATGCCCGGTGAATACAAGATGTGGGTCTGCTACCGCCGCGAACTGAATATTCAGCCGAAGATCATCTTCAAGCAAGAAGGTCGTGATGACCAGGTGATGCCATACATCTTCAATATGGCCGACTATATGCCGACTAACCTCACTCCCGAAGAAATGGTTGTTCAGGGTTGGAAACAGTACAATGCCAAGCAGATTAACTCGGTTGTCTGCAGCCATTTGCTCGGAACCATCAATGTGGAATACGAGGGACGTCATTCGCTTTATATCGAACCTATCTACTCCAACCGTCAGGGACAGTATGGAAACTGGGATCTCATTCAGTTCATTCCTAAGGATGAAGACCAGACCTGGCCACGTGTGGATGTGTTGGGCAACTGGATTTATGACGATAAGGAGAAATGGGAAATCTTCCCCTATGGCGATCCGCCAGAGGAACCTGAAGAAGGTGAAGGAGGTGAAGAATAACTATCAACGGACTTAAATACAATAGGATATGAATAAAAGAAAGTCAATGTGCTTGAGTGTTTGCCTGGCCGCTTTGCTTTTGGGTCTGGCTGCCTGCGACCCCTGGAAGGAGGATCTCAAGTTGAAGGATAACCGTTACGGTCAGGCCCTTGACGAAGTGGTGTCTGCCCAGTCGCAGATTTCCCGATTCAACGAGGTGATAATGGCCGCCGGCTATGCCGATATGCTGAAGAACGCATCTTCACTGACGGTTTTCGCTCCGACCAATGACAAGATGCCCCAACTCGATATGAATGACAAGACGGCACTGGCCGCCTGGTTGGACAACTATATCGCCAATATGAGCATCTATGTGGACAATCAGGGTGTCCTTTCAGTCAACGGGCAGGAACTGAAAAGTGTGACCATGCTCAACGGCAAGAACGTAGCTGTCAGCCCCTCCGAAATCGTTGAAAGCAACCTGCCTGCCGCCAACGGTGTGGTCCACATCATCAGCACTACGCTGGCCTACCGCGAGAATATCCTCGATTATCTGATGTCCATGACCGGATCTTTCGAACAGATCGAATGCATCAAGTCGTATTCGGAAAATGTGATGGATATGGATCGCAGCGTTCAGACCGGTGTCGATCTGGCCACCAGCCAGCCCATTTACGACAGTGTCTGGAAAGAGCAGAACGTATTTTTGGAGGAATATCCTCTAGGTGATGAACAGCAGTCCTTCACGGTCGTGCTCATCGGTCAGTCTTCTTTGGATACGATCAAAGCCCGCTATGCCAAATATATGGTGCAGTCGGATTCTCTCCAAATGGTCAATGACATCCGCAGGGAAGTGACCGCCGACCTGATTTTCCCCGAAATGGAGATTGCTGTAGCCGGCAAGTACGAAAATCTGAATGGTGTGCTGGTCGATTTGGATCCGGCCAACATCATCGATACATATGAAGCGTCGAACGGCCGCATTTACGTGATGACCGAAGCAACTATCAAAATTTACGAAAACAAGATTAAGACCATCATTATAGAAGGTGAGGACTATACGGCCACTTACGACGAGTCAAGTGCCGGCAATGCTTGGTTCGTCCGTTGCCGTGACTGGGCGAGCGGAGGCAAGGATCTGATGCTTAAGGGTACGACCAGTTGGACTTTCTCTTGGGACGAATACTATGTGGCTGAAGATTCCACCGCCACCATCAGCAAGACTCAGACCTACAACGATGGCGATCAGACCAGCTATCTCATCAGCAAGACCAACAATGCCTACGCACAGTTCAATCCGACGCTGTATTCCTGTGGGTACAACATCTACTGGGTCTGCAACGATGACATTGCCGGCCATTATTACAAAATCCCCGCGGTCGAAGGTACCACTCAAAAAATGCTTTTCAACGGCGATTCCATTGAAATCACCGACGACAATCGCAATATCCCGCTTACCATCGAGCAGAAACTGCTGGTCAGCTTCCCGGGTCAGCCAGTGTTGAAATACAGCTCGGGCAAGATTGTCAACAATTTCTCGCCCTTCGCATGCTTTGGCGCAGCCACTTTTGCCGGCAACAAGGAAGAAGTCCAGGTGGTTCGTTACCGTCTGATTGACACCAACAATACGAGCAGTTCGAACACTTATCTGTTCTATCTGTTCGATGTGCCGTTCTCCGGAAAGGCCGATACCTACGGTGACGCCAAGACTCTGGTGAGCCCCACTTACGGAACGGCGACTTTCTTCGTGTCGAACACCACCCGCACGACCGACAAGAATGCCGGTCAGGTGTTCCTTGATTACATCCGACTTGTTCCTCTTGTAGATGTCAACGATTAAAAATATGAACGCAATGAAAAAAAATCTGATTCATCTTATTCAGACCCTGCTGCTTACGGTATTGTTTATTCTTCCCGTAAGCGCACAGCAGACGGCCAGCTTGAGTGGTATTGTCAGAGATGCTGCCACTCAAGAAGCCATCGTCGGTGCAAGTGTCCGGATTGCCGGTTTTTCGTCAGCGTTCACAGGCGAGGACGGATCCTTCACCGTCAAGGTTCCGCATCAGTCTGCGCTTCTGGAGGTGACCGCTGTCGGATACGCCTCCCGCACGCTGACCCTTTCTAAAGACAATATGGTCATCGACCTTTATGAAGAAGGCTACAAGGGTGCCAATCAACAGGTTTACATGCCGCTCGGATTCCAGTCGGCCGTTACCACCGCCAACTCGGTGAGTGTCATCCGTGAGAATACGGACATGAGCGTAGCTACGACTCCCGACGCTCTTCTTCAGGGTTACGCCACGGGTCTGAACACCATTTTCCGTTCCGGTATGCCCGGCAACGGAGCCAATGTCTATCTTCACGGTTTCAACACGCTCACTGCCGGCAGCCAGCCCCTATATGTGGTTGACGGACTGCCCTACGAGAACACCGCCTACGCTTCTTCTTTGATTGGAAACTATCAGGCAAATCCGCTGGCTTCCATCGATGTGAAGGATATCGAGAGCATCACGGTGATGAAGGACGGAACTTCTCTCTACGGTCTAAAGGGTGCCAACGGCGTCATTCTAATCAATACGAAGAAGGCTGCTCAGCCCGAAACCAAGATTAACGCTCACATCCACACAGGCCTGTCTTTCGAGCCTGAGCAGCTTCCGCTTCTGACGGCTGCAGAGCACAAAAACTTGGTGTCGAACATTTATCAGACCATGAATTCTTCTTCGGAAGAGATCGCTTCGCTGCCGATTTTCGACATGACGGTCCCATACAAGGAGAAATGGGGTTGGGAAGGCAATGTCGACTATTACCGCTACAACAATGAAACCAACTGGCAGGATTATGTCTACGATTCGCGCTGGAGTCAGGACTACTATATGAATGTGTCGGGCGGTGACGATGTGGCCACCTATATGCTTTCCATCGGTTATCTCAACCAGAAGGGCATTGTGAGCAACACCGATTTCCAGCGTTTCAACACGCGTTTCAATTCAGTCGTCCACATGAGCAAGAACGTCGACTTCTCGGCCAACATGAGCTTCCTCTACGGAACGAAACATCTGGCCAACGAAGGCGCCGACATCCAGAAGAACCCGATGATGGCTTCCTTCGTCAAGTCTCCTTTCATGGCCAGCCACATCTATGACGAGCAGGGTGTCGTATCGCCCAATGTCGAAGGTGTCGACTATTTCGGATACAGCAATCCCTATGTGCTTGCCAACCAAGTGACGATGCTCAACATCAACTATCGTTTCATGGGCTCTTTCCGTCTCGACTGGCGTTTGGGCAAAAACCTGACCGCAACGGAAATGGTGGGCCTGAATTTCAACAAGGAACGTGAAAAGACCTTCTATCCCAGCACGGGTATCGCTTTTGACGAAATGTTCGGTTATCTGGTGAACAACGAAGCGCAGCACCGTGTCGACCGTCTTTTCTCGGTCTACAACGATTTCTATTTCCAATACCGCTTGGGCGAGTCTGCCGACAACGGTCTCAGCGCCCGTGCCGGTCTGCGCTATCAGAACAACACTGCCGAAAATGACTTCGGTGAGGGCTACAACTCCAGCTCCGACAGCTTCAAATCCATCCAATACGGCGAGTCCATTCTCCGTCAGATCGGCGGCAGTCTGGGCACCTGGAACTGGATGTCGGTCTATGCGACAGCCAACTATTCGCTCAACAGCAAGTATTTCTTCAACGCGACCCTTTCGGGTGACGCCACCTCCCGCAGCGGTGAGGACGCCTCCTTCATGTTCCTTTATCCGTCTGTCGCCGCCGCCTGGCTTATCAGCGGTGAAGAATTCGCCTCGGGCGCCGATTGGCTCGACATGCTGAAACTCCGTGCCAGCTACGGCCTCTCGGGCAATGACGATATCGGCAACTTCAACGGTGTCCGCTACTACAAGCCTCAGAACATGTTGGGCACCTACGGACTGGTCCGCGGCAATCTGGTCAATACGGCTCTTAAACCCGAAACCGTCGAACGCATCAACCTGGGTCTCGATTTTTCGACGCTGAACGAGCGTCTGAATCTGACGGCCGAGCTCTTCTCAAATACTACCTACGACATGATTCTGGCTACCACGCCCGATCCTGTTACCGGTTTCACAACTTTCATCGACAACGCCGGATCCATGCGCAACATCGGTTTCGATTTGGGCCTGAATACGCGTATTGTAAACGGAGCCTTCAAGTGGGATTTGGGTCTGAACGTTTCGAAATACAAAAACGAGGTGCTTGACCTTTCCGGTGAAACGCTCTATAACGAAGTGCTGGGTGCTACCATCCGTACCAAGGTGGGCGATCCAATCGGTCTGTTCTATGGCTATCAGACAAAGGACGGCGCCGTATATGCCACTCAGGCAGAAGCCGATGCTGACGGCCTGTACATCAGACAGGGACTTGTGGATGTGCCTTTCTCCGCCGGTGACATTCAGTTTGTCAATCAGAACCCCGACAAGTACATCGATGAAAAGGATATGGTTGTTATCGGCGATCCGAATCCCGATCTCTACGGTTCCATCAGCAATACGTTTCAGTATGGCAAATGGAAACTCAATGCCTTCATGACCTATTCTTTGGGCAATGATGTGTACAATTACACGCGCTCTCAATTGGAAAGTCTCAGTACCTTTAACAACCAGCTGGCCACGACTGTTAACCGCTGGCGCAGTGAAGGCGACGTGACCACCATGCCGAGGGCCGTCTATGGCGATCCGATGGGAAATGCCCGTTTCTCTGACCGATGGATTGAAGACGGTTCGTACCTTCGTCTGAAAAGCCTTACCCTGTCATACGATCTGGATTTGGGTATCGACTTGATAAAGAACAGCACGATTTTCCTTACAGGGGAGAATCTCTTCACGTTCACTGCATATAAGGGCTTGGATCCCGAATTTGCGATGGGTCAGAATCCTCTCTACAACGGCATCGATCCGTGTGTGACTCCTCATCCCAGTACGGTTTATATCGGTCTGAAACTCGGTTTGTAAAATCTTTAATGCGAAAAAGATATGAAAACATCCTTTCTGTCAAAAACGGTTCTTTGTATGTCGCTTGCCTTGGCTTTCGGCCTGCAGTCCTGTGTGGATACGGCTCCCGAAGAAGTTCTCGACTACAACGATTTCTATACCAGTACCGATGACGCTGATGCTGCTATTCTTGGCCTTTATGGCGAATTTATGACATTGGCAGACCGCGTGGTGGTCCTCAATGAGCTTCGTGCAGATATGATGGACGTTACCCCGAACGCCAATTCGTTTCTCGAAGAAGTCAGTGTGAGCAAGCCTTCCAAGGATAATCCATGGACCAACGTGGCTCCTTTCTACAAAGTCATCGGTTCGTGCAACGATATTCTTGACAACTTCGACAAGATGCTTGCAAACAAGGTGATGACCGAAGACGAATATGCCGAGCGCTATTCGGATGTAGCCGCTCTCCGTTGCTGGCTCTATTACCAGTTGGGTCTCCATTTCGACAAAGTGCGCTACATCACCCAGTCCGTAGTTGTCCCTGAAGATGCCATCGGTGACGAACTGGGTCTGACCGATCTCGTCAAACAGTTGATTCTTTGTATGGAATCGCTTCCTTCTTTGGAAGACTACAAAGTGAGCAAGCTGGTGCAGAACAACCTCGACGGCTATTCGCTGAAGCCTTATTTCGTCAACAAGCACTGCTTGTTGGGCGACCTCTATCTGATGGACAACCAATTCCTCAATGCTGCAAACGAATACCGCAAGGTCCTGGCTACTAATGAAGACGCTGAAGCTACGGCCAATCAGTATGCCTACCGTCTGTACACTTGGGTCTACGCGCAGGATTACAACTTCCAAGTGCTGTACGACCGCGGACGTGCCAATGATGCCAATGCGCTGGAGAATGACTGGGCCAAAATCTTCTTGGCCACTCCAGCTGACAAGTACACCACGACCGAGCTCATCTGGCTCTGTTCCTATGATAAAAAATTCCAGCCGACTTATCCTTTCTTCGAACTGTTCAATCCGGTTGGAGAAAATGGAGGCCAATACCTGCTGATGCCGTCGAAATATGCCATTGATGACATTTGGGGCTCTGAAATCCAGTCAAATGGTGTTCCTTTCGATGCCAGAGGAAAGACGGGCTCGTATGAGGAAATCGGGGCTGATGCCGTCATCACGAAATATTCTCTCTTCCCCACCGAGACTACCGGGACGGTCGGCGATTGGTTCCTTTACAGAGCCTCTATGCTGCACCTTAGATTTGCCGAAGCCGCCAACCGCTGCGGATATCCCCAACTGGCCTGGGTATTGGTGAACAACGGTCTTTGCAACAACTATTATTTTAAGGATGCTGCAGGCAACCAGCTGACGAACGACTCGGTCCGCTATTCGGGATGGGATGCCAAGCATCCGTATCCGGCACCTTTCTATTTCGATGCCCGTCAGTCGGATCCTCCACGTCCGTATATGCGTGCTCCCTGGCGTCAGAGCGGCGGTGTACGCGGACGTGCCAATCTTCCAAATGTGAATTTCTCCGGCTGTACTTCTTTGGAAGACTCCATTCGTTTTATGGAAAAGTTGATTGTCAGCGAAGCTGCTCGTGAATTTGGTTTTGAAGGTCACCGTTGGGAAGATTTGGTCCGTATCGGTCATCGTATGAACAATGATCCCGGTTATGTGAAACCGGTCGATTTTGGCGCTTCTTATGAAACTGTTTCGACTCCTCTTTATGCACCCGGAGACGGCGATGCCTTCTTTTGGCAGGACAACCTGTCGAAAAAGTTCGCCAAATCGACGATAAGCGGTGCCGATCTGAGTACCGAGTCGAAGTGGTTCTTGTCAATTGAGTAATACATCTGGACATTGAAAGTTCGTCTCTTATTTCTGATATGTATCTTGTGTGCCGCCAGAATAGCTATTCTGGCGGCACCCGCATATGACTATTCCAAACTCGAGCGCGAGCGCTTGGGACGGGGTCTTGTGGCTATCCGAACTGACCGCGTCATGACAGTCTTGTGGCGCTATCTGGAATCAGACAGCATCAACGTGGCTTTCAATGTCTATCAGGCCAATCCGGGTGTGACGGATTCTTCTGCATTCATCCGTCTCAATGAGACTCCTATTGCTGATGTTTGCCAGTTTCAGACAAAGGCACCGTCTTTGCCCAAATACTATGTCGATTTGTTTGTCAGGCCTGTTTACAGCGATGGCAGGGAAGGCCCTTGGAGCATCCCTTTCCGATATAAAGGAAAGAACTATCTGGAGATACCGATGGTGCAGATTGATGGAGACACTGGCTGGACCTATTCGCCCAGTGATGCTTCTGTGGGCGATTTGAATGGTGACGGCGAATACGAAATTGTCATCAAACGCGAACCCAACAACGGAAAGGACAACTCTCAGGACGGTGTGACAGGTGTCACCTATCTGGATGCCTACAAAATAGACGGAACTTTTTTATGGCGCATCAATTTAGGTCCGAACATCCGTAGCGGTGCTCATTATACTCAGTTCATGGTGTACGATCTTGACAATGACGGAATAGCCGAAGTGGTTTGCAAAACTGCCGACGGTACCATTGACGGAAAGGGCACCCGTATAGGTACCGATAAGAAGTATGTCGGCAGCGATGGCTACATTCTTTCTGGTCCGGAATATCTGACCATTTTCGATGGCCGCACAGGCAGGGCTCTCAAAACCGTCAATTACAATCCGCCTCGACTGACTTCGGGAACGTCTTCCAATCCCTCTTTGCTCAATTCTATTTGGGGCGACAACTATGGCAACCGTTGCGACCGATATCTGGCCGCTGTGGCTTATCTGGATGGAGAACATCCGAGTTTGGTGATGTGCAGAGGCTATTATACCGGCAAATCGGGCAATATGGGCCGTACGACTTTGTGGGCTCTCGACTGGCGAGACAGCACACTGACACAACGCTGGTTTTTCGATACCTATCAGCACTCCGAACTGAACGCCTATTGCGGACAAGGTTTCCATAATCTGCGTGTGGGCGATATCGATGGTGACGGAAAAGATGAAATCGTTTACGGTGCCTGCACCATCGACGACAACGGAAAACCTTATCATTCCACACAGTGGGGGCACGGCGATGCAATGCACATGAGCGACATCGATCCGGAACTACCCGGTTTGGAAATATGGACCTGTCACGAGGATAAGAAACACGGCTCCCGATTGAGAAGGGCTGCCGACGACACGGAAATTTTCGGTATTGACTCCGGCGATGATGTCGGTCGCTGCATGATGGCCGACATCGATCCGAATACCAGAGGTTGCGAAATGTGGTCGTCCCGAAGCGGAGGCATCCGCAGTGCCAAAGGGACCATCGTGAGCAGTTCGACGAGCGGCGTTTCCATGAATATGGCCTGTTGGTGGGACGGACGTCTCAACCGCAATCTGCTTGACGGAACTTCCATCACGCGCTGGAACCTTTCCGGTACCGAAACGCTGCTGACGGCTGAAAAATGCGCCAGCAACAACGGCACCAAGAGCAATCCCTGCCTTCAGGCCGACATCCTCGGTGACTGGCGTGAAGAAGTCATCTGGCGCACCAGCGACAACAAGAACATACGCATTTATGTGTCCAGTGACGTGACGAAATACCGTTTCCACAGTTTTATGCAGGAACCGGTCTACCGTATCAGTGTGGCGACTCAGAATGTGGCCTACAATCAGCCCACACAGCCTGGCTTCTATATGGGATCCGATCTGGAAGACATTTTCCAACGAGGTGAATATGAAGTTAAAGGAGACGTTTTCGAACTGACTCCCTGTTTTGAACACGCTTCCGCGTTCCGCTGGTCGAACGGCGATACGACGCGCACCTTGCATCTGGACGCTTCGACGCTCGGCTACGGCCAGACCCAATGTATCCGTCTGCAGATGACCTATAGGGGATTCGTGTTCGAAGACAGCATACATGTTTCTTTTGTGGAGACGGCGCTTCCCCAAATCGATTGGGCGGGAACTGCCGTTTGGATGAATCAGGGGCGGATCCATTACCACTTTGGTTCTGGCCTTTCCGGTCAAGTGTCTATGCATGTCTACCATATGGACGGACGGATTTGTCTGAGCCAATCGCTCGATTCAGGCGAAGGAAGCGTTTCGGCCGAAGAACTGTCTTCCGGGCTGTATCTGGTCGAGATGCGCAAGGGCTCTTCAAATCGATTTTATAAAGTATTGAGATAACAGTTATGAAAGTGAAGTTCTGTTTGGTATGCCTGCTCGTGGCAGGAATGATGAGCCCCCTGTCGGCAGCTAAAAAGAAAACCGTTCTGTCTTTTCCCGACGGCACACCTGTCGGCGAATGGTATCTGAACAGCGACAAACCCACTTTGGATGAAATGGAAGCCCATTACGGTCCAGTCTACAGTATTGCTGCCGCAGGCGCTGTCAGCAGCATCCAGATTGTCCAGACGGAGCTCATCCAGTCTGTCATTGACAAAGCCGCCGAAAAAGGCGGAGTGGTATACATCCCCGAGGGCATATACAAGACCGGAGCCCTGCATTTCAAGCAGGGTACCGCTTTGTATCTCTGTAAAGGGGCAGTCTTGCTCGGAAGCGAAAGCATTTTCGACTTTCCGATTGAGATGACCCGCATCGAAGGACAGACATGTCCGTATTTTCCGGCTATGATCAACGGCTGTCGTCTGGACGATTTTACCATTTCCGGAGAGGGGATTCTGGACGGAAATGGTACTGAGTACTGGAAAGCCTTCCGTCTGCGCCGTCAATGGAACCCCAAATGCACCAATAAAGACGAGCAGCGTCCGAGGCTGGTCCATTTCGAATATTGCCAGCATCTCACCATTGCCGGTGTCAATCTGCAGAACTCTCCTTTTTGGACCTGTCACCTATACAAGTGCAATCAAGTCAAGGTGTTGGGTGTGCGCTTCTTTTCACCTCGCAGTCCGGTGGCTTCGGCCAGTGCGGACGGTCTCGACTTGGATGTCTGCGACCAGGTGCTGGTAAATGACTGCCGTTTCACCGTCAACGACGATGCCGTCTGTTTCAAAGGAGGCAAAGGCCCTTATGCTGACCGTGACACCACCAACGGAGGCTGCACCAATGTGCTGGTAGAGAAATGTGTGTTCGATTATACCACCGGCAGTTGCATGACGTTCGGCAGCGAATGCATTTATGCCCGAAACATTCTGATGCGGGATTGCGAGGTCACGGGAGGCGCCCATCTGCTTTTGCTCAAGATGCGTCCAGACACTCCACAGGACTATGGCTTCATCCGCATTGAAAACGTGAAAGGCGAATGCCGTTCCCTTTTCGACGTCAACCGCTGGACCCAGTTCTTCGACCTGCAGGGAAGAGAGGACATTCCTATGTCTTACGGTCATGACATCACGCTGAAAGACATAGATTTCCGCTGTGACCGGTTTATCGGTGGAAAAGCCCTTGACGAACAATACCTGGTGCGTGACGTCGTTTTTGAGAATGTCAAGGTGGAAGCCAGACAGATGGAGTTCGATCCGGACCTGATCAAGAATTTCGTTCAGAAGTAAGAAGCTTTTGAACAGAATTGGCTCCTTTTTTCGGAGAGAGTGGCTATATTTGCCCAACGAATCGTCCTATGCTGCAAAATTTGGAAATAATGGCCCCTGTTGGGTCGTACGAAGCTTTGTCCGCCGCTTTTCAAGCCGGTGCGGACTCTGTCTATTTCGGAGTGGAAGCGCTCAATATGCGTTCCCATTCTTCGGCAAATTTCACTTTGGCCGACCTGGAGAATATCGCCAACCTCTGCCGTGAACACGAAGTCAAGTGCTACCTGACGCTCAACACGGTCATTTACGACAACGACCTCGACCTGATGCGCCGCATTGTGGATGCCGCATCCGCCGCACAGGTGAACGCCATCATCGCTTCGGATGTGGCCGTCATGCAATACGCTTTTTCGAAAGGCGTCGAAGTGCATCTCTCGACCCAGCTCAATATCGCCAATATTGAGGCCCTCCGCTTCTACGCCCAATTCGCAGATGTCGTCGTTCTGGCGCGTGAGCTGAATCTGACGCAGGTCAGACAGATACGTCAACAGATTGAAGAAGAGAGAATCTGCGGCCCTTCCGGCAAGATGATCCGTTTGGAAATGTTCTGCCACGGAGCTCTCTGCATGTCCATTTCAGGCAAATGCTACCTGAGTCTCCACGAAATGAACCAGTCGGCCAATCGGGGCGCCTGTATGCAAATCTGCCGTCGCGGCTACACGGTCATCGACAACGAAACCGACAGCAAGATCGAGCTCAATGTCGACAACCAATACATTCTCTCACCGAAAGATTTGAAAACCATCCATTTTCTCAACAAAATGGTCGATGCCGGCGTGGAAGTCTTCAAAATTGAAGGCCGCGCACGCGGACCGGAATACGTCTATGCGGTGACCAAATGCTATCACGAGGCAGCCAAATCCTGTCTGGCCGGCGAATATGCCGACGATGATATCATCATGCCCAAGATTGAAGACTGGAACGAACGTTTGAGCCGCGTTTTCAACCGCGGTTTCTGGGACGGCTATTATCTGGGACAACGTTTGGGCGAATGGTCTCACCGCTACGGTTCGGCCGCCACCATGCGCAAACTGAAGATCGGTCGCGGAATCAATTATTTCTCCAAACTTGGAGTGGCCGAATTCCAATTGGAAAGCTACAGCTTGAAAGTGGGGGAACGCATTCTGGTGACTGGCCCGACGACCGGCGTCATCGAAACGACCGTATCCGAGATACGTTTGGACGGAGAGCCGGTCGAGGAGGCGGTCAAAGGACAGCGGATTTCCATCCCCATTTCCGATAAAATCCGTCCCAACGACCTGCTCTTCAAACTGGTCCGCTCGGTCGAATGAGGCATTCCGCCCTTTGACACCGCTCCTATCGGAGCCGATATCTGCCACCGGGCAGTGAAACCAAAATCCCTTTCACTTCCAATTCCAACAGATGGCTCAGCATTTGGCTGATGCTGTTGCCGTCGTCCGGATACAGTTCCTGCCTTTTACGGCAGAGTTCCTCGCAGCAGAGTTCGTCGCGGCTTTCGAACAGGTCGGCCGTGCGGGCCAGTTCGGACGACAGTTGAGGATACTTCTCTTCTGGCGACATCCCGTTTTCGAAAAGATTCCCTTCATCCACCTTTGTGGCAATTTTCGGAGCATAGGACCAGTTGAGACATTCCGACAGATTTTCCACATCGGTCAGAATGCAGGCTGTCTGGTCCGAAATCAACTGGTTGCAGCCGGCAGAGTAGGGGTCGATGGCCCGTCCGGGAAGCGCAAAGACTTCACGGTCATAATCTCTGGCCATTTTTGCGGTGATGAGCGAACCGCCTTTCTTGGCCGATTCTATGACGATGCAGGCATCGCACATCCCGGCTACAATCCGATTGCGCTGCACAAAGCGCCAGCCTTCGCCTGGTGTCCCATGGGGAAGTTCAGTCAGAAGAGCGCCTTTCTCAATCATCTGCAGAGCCGTAGAACGGTTCATCCTCGGATAGATCTGGTCCATTCCCGTGCCCATCACGCCTACGGTCGGAAGACCGTATTTCAGTGCGTTCTGGTGCGAACAGACATCTACTCCGCAAGCCAGCCCGCTGACAATCAGCAGATGAGAATAGGCCCCGGCCAGTGCTGCCACCAGCGCCTCGGTCTGTCCCCGCCCGTAGGAGGTCATCCGACGTGTGCCCACGATGGAAAGGACTTTCCGCGCATTCAATTGGCAATGGCCTTTCTGGTAGAGCAGCAATGGTCTGTCTCCGCATTCTTTCAGCCGGTAAGGATAGTCCTCGTCCGTGTACCAGATGGCTTTGACGCTTTCCTTCTCCATGAATTCCAATTCCTTGTCGGCCATTCGCCAGACTTCAGGGTCGAGCAGAATACTCTCCAACAGTCTGATGTCCAATTGATTTTTTTCTTTCCAGATTCGCTTGTCGAAAATAGCCAGTTCGTCATTGTCGAACTCGTCGAGCAATTGACGCATTGCGCAGGGTCCGATTTTCGTGACCATGCTGAGGGCCAGCCGGCAGCGCAACTGCTCGGGGGTGATAGGTGTTATTTTGTCCATTTTTACAGGTATTAGGCTCCACGAAATTAGCCCTCGCCTGAACGGCCTCCAAACACTCTGAGTTTAAAATGTTTCGAATTCGGACAAAAAAAGTCCGGTACAGCGGAAAACTGACCGGACTATAGAAAAACAAAGCGGATTCAGAATGACCGCTTGGGGAAGATTCCGTTTGGAACAGGGCTGTACAGGTCGGCATCCGGCAGTGCGGAAACGAAGATTTCTTCCAGTTCCTTGCAATCTTTCGGCATTCCGTTTGCCACAGCTACGGAGACGACTTTCGAACGCAGGCACAAGGTGCCGAAGGGTTGCCCGTTGTTCTGCTTTTCGTGGAAGTCAATCCGGTAAATGTCTTGGAAGAAGACCCATCGGATGCCCACCTTGCGAACAAACAGCATCACCTTGAAGGTGTCACGGCTGCGTAAGGGAAACTTGTAATCGATTTCCACATGGCTGACCACCAAATCGACGCCTCTCTGATGGAAATCCGAGAAACTGAGCCCTATGCTCAACAGGAACTCGTGCCGGGCATGTTCGAGATAATGTTGGTAGTTGGCATTGTTGACGATGCCCTGAAGGTCGCATTCGTAGTCGCGGACCTTCAGCGTAAGCTCGTATATATACGGTTTCTCGGGCATCAGAGAACGATGTTGACAATTTTCTTGGGAACGATGATCACTTTGCGGATGGGCTTGCCTTCGATGTAAGACTGAGCCTTTTCGTTGGCCAGGACTTGAGTCTGAATCTCCTCATTGCTGGCATCGACGGGGAAGTCCATCGTGAAACGCATCTTTCCGTTGAACGAGATGCTGTAGGTGATGGCGCTTTCCACCAGATAAGCTTCGTTGCAGACAGGCCATTTGGCATCGCAGACACTGCCCTCCTGACCGAGAGCCTGCCAGATTTCCTCACAGAGATGAGGTGCGAAAGGCGTCAGCAGTATGGTGAGCGGTTCGATGACGGCGCGTTTGTTGCATTTGCCCAATTCGTTGAGACAAATCATAAAGGCGCTGACAGCCGTGTTGAATGAGAAGTGCTCGATGTCGTAGCTCAATTTTTTGATAAGCTTGTGCAGGCTTTTCAGTTCGGCGGGAGTGGCCGCTTCCTCGCTGATGCTGAAACTGTCGCCCGAAGCGGTCAGGCCCCAGAAACGTTTCAGGAAACGGTGGACGCCGTCAATGCCGTTGGTGTCCCAAGGTTTGGACGCTTCGAGAGGTCCGAGGAACATTTCATAAAGGCGCAGGGTGTCGGCTCCGAACTTCTCAACCACATTGTCGGGGTTCACCACATTGAACATCGACTTTGACATTTTTTCGACGGCCCAGCCACAGACGTACTTGCCGTCTTCGAGAATGAATTCGGTCGTGCGGTATTCGGGATTCCAAGCGCGGAATGCCTCCAGATCGAGCACGTCGTTCGATACGATGTTGACATCCACGTGGATGGGCGTAGTCTCGTACTGGTCTTTCAGACCCAAAGAAACGAAGGTGTTGGTGTCCTTGATACGGTAGACGAAATTGCTGCGTCCCTGAATCATGCCCTGGTTGACCAGTTTCTTGAAAGGCTCGTCCTGGCAGACATATCCGCAGTCGAACAGGAACTTGTTCCAGAAACGGCTGTAGATGAGGTGGCCAGTGGCGTGCTCGGTGCCGCCCACATACAGATCGACATCTTGCCAATAGTCGTCGGCCTCTTTGGAAACCAGAGCCTTGACGTTGTGAGGATCCATATAGCGCAGATAGTAGGCGCTTGAACCGGCAAAGCCCGGCATGGTGTTGAGTTCCAAGGGAAAAACGGTCTTATGGTCGATCAGACTGTTTTCGACCACCTGACGCTTGACGGTGTCCCAAGCCCAGACGGTGGCGTGTCCGAGCGGAGGCTCGCCCGTTTCAGTGGGCTTGAAATTGGTGATTTCGGGAAGTTCCAGCGGAAGACATTCTTCGGGCAACATATAGGGCATTCCGTCCTTATAGTAGACGGGGAAGGGCTCGCCCCAATAGCGCTGACGGCTGAAGATGGCGTCGCGGAGGCGGTAGTTGACCTTGACTTTTCCCAAACCCTCTTCGGTGACAAACTTTTTGGTGGCTGCGATGGCCTCCTTGACGGTCAAACCATTGAGAGAAAAACCTTTGTATCCTTGCTTTCCGGCAACCGGGCTGTTGGTGACGATGCCTTCCTTGGCGTCGAAACTTTCTTCGGAGACGTCGCAGCCTTCGATAAGCGGAATGATGGGCAGATGGAAGTGTTTGGCAAACGCGTAGTCGCGGCTGTCATGGGCAGGGACGGCCATAATGGCGCCCGTGCCGTATCCGGCCAGCACATAGTCGCTGATCCAGATGGGAATGGCTTCCCCGGTGAGCGGGTTGACGGCATAGCTGCCCGAGAAGACACCCGTGACGCGCCGGTCGGAGATGCGCTCGCGTTCGGTGCGTTTCTTGACGGCCGCCAGATAAGCTTCCACTTCGGCCTTTTGGGCGTCGGTCGTCAGTTTGGCGGTCAGTTCGCTTTCGGGGGCCAGCACCATGAAGGTGACGCCGAAGACCGTGTCGGCACGTGTGGTGAAGATGGTGAACTCGACGTCGGAGTCCTTTACCTTGAACTGCATTTCAGTGCCTTCGCTGCGGCCGATCCAGTTGCGCTGGGTCTCTTTGAGCGAATCGCTCCAATCGATGCGGTCGAGGCCATCCAGCAGACGCTGGGCATAGGCCGAAACGCGCAAGCACCATTGGCGCATCACCTTCTGTTCAACGGGAAAACCGCCGCGGATGCTCAGGCCTTCGCTGACTTCGTCATTGGCCAGCACGGTGCCCAATTTCGGACACCAGTTGACCATCATGTCGCCCAGATAAGCCATACGGTAGTTCATCAGCACCTGCTGCTGCTCTTTTTCGCTCATGGCCTTCCATTCTTCAGCCGTGAAACTGAGCTCTTCATTTTGGGGCACATGGAGGTCTTTCGTACCCTTCAGTTCGAAATGGGCGATCAGTTTTTCGATAGGCAGCACCTTGTCGAACTTGTAGCTGTAGAAGCTGTCGAACATTTTCTGGAAGGCCCACTGGGTCCAGTGGTAATAGCCCGGTTCGCAGGTGCGGACTTCGCGGTCCCAATCGTAGCAGAAACCGATCTTGTCGAGCTGTTCGCGATAGCGGGCGATGTTGCGGGCGGTCGTCACGGCAGGATGCTGTCCGGTTTGGATGGCATACTGCTCGGCCGGCAGGCCGTAAGAGTCGTAGCCTATGGGAGGCAGCACGTTGAAGCCCTGCAGGCGTTTGTAGCGGGAAACAATGTCAGAGGCGATGTAGCCAAGCGGATGGCCCACATGCAGGCCTGCTCCCGAAGGGTAGGGGAACATGTCCAGAACATAATACTTGGGTTTGGAAGCGTCTTCTTTCACCTGATAGGTGCCGCGCTTTTTCCATTCTTCCTGCCATTTCTGCTCGATGGCTCTGAAATTGTATTCCATAATCGTTTTTGATGAATCGGTCGCAAAGGTAGCAAATATTTGGCAGAAACCTCAGCGCTTCTTCGCAGCTTTGCCCGTGCTTTTGATACGGGCGGATTTTTTCTTGACGGCGGCTTTGGTCGCCCGCTTGCCCAAAACGAGTTGCAGTTTGGTCTCCTGGTAGGAACGTGGATTGAAACCCTCTTGGCATATGAGTTCCATACAGCTGATTTTCAGCCTCACTTCTTCCAAAAGGTCGTGGCAGATTTCGTTGTAAGGCTTTTTGACGGCCGCGTTGTCGATGTCGACGTCCATCAGTGGCACGATGTCGTTTGTCAGCGAACAGAGCTGTGTCAGAAAATAATCGGCCGCCTTACGGACACGTCCGTCGGTGTCGCCTGTGCCGTTCTGCAGAGCTTCCAGGCTGTCCGACAGACAGAGTCTGCGCAATTGATTGCCGAAGCGGTTTCCGACATCTTTCATCTCTTCCCCCAGGCGGGCGGCTTCGGCGGTTTTGGCCGTCTGTCCGGCGTATCGTTTCGACAGATGCTCCTGAAACAGGCGTTCCATAGCCGCCAGTTGACGGCTTAGAAAATCGAAACGGAAACATTCGAGCGCCTGAGAGAGAAAATAATCTTTCTGAAACCCTTCCAGATGTTCTTCCAACTGGCTTTTGGTCGAATAGCATTGGCTGAAGGCTTCGACATCCTTGTCTTCCTTCAGGCAGGAAGCCGTGATCGGACTGCTCAGCACGATGCCCTCCAGCGAGCGGCAGCGCGACAGCGCCACATAGACTTGCCCGAAAGCGAAGGCGTCGGCCGCGTCAATGATGACCCGGTCAAAGGTCAGCCCCTGGCTCTTGTGGATGGTGACGGCCCAGGCCGGCCGCAGGGGAATCTGCGTGAAAGTGCCTTCCACCTGCTGCTTTATCTCACCGCTTTCGGAGTCGAGTTCGTACCGGATATTCTCCCAAGTCTCGGTTTTCACTTCAATCAGTCCGCCGTTCTCGTCCTCGACGATGACGCTTTCCGCATATGGGTCGAAGCCTCTGATGGTGCCGATTTTGCCGTTGTAGAAACGGTTCATGCCCGAGGCGTCGTTGCGGATGAACATCACTTGCTCGCCTTTTTTGAGACCGATTTCCGAGGGCGCAGGATATGCAGACTGCGGAAATGTGCCTTCGATCTCGGCCAAGAATTTGAAACTCCTGCCTTTGAGCGCGTCCAACTGGGCCTGGTTCACACGGTCTGCCTGTTGGTTGTGGGTGGTCAGGCGTATCCAGTTTTCCTTTTTCGGCGGTTGGAAGGACGGATCCAGCCGGCTGTTGAGCAGTTCCCGGTCGGCGGCTGTCAGGTGTCCGTTGCGGATGCGGTTGAGCAAATCCACGAAAACGGGATCCTGCTGGCGGTAGATGTGCTCCAGCTGGAGAACCACATACGGAATCTTCTTGAGCGCTTTCGATTCGAAAAAATAGGGAGACGGATAGACCTGTTCGATGTAGGGCCGCTCTTGTTGTGTGACTACGGGCGAAAGCTGTTGGGCGTCGCCGATCATCAGCAGCTGAACCCCGCCGAAAGGCAGGCCGGAATGCCGGATACGCCGGAGGCTCATGTCGATGGCATCCAGCAAATCGGCTCTCACCATCGAGATTTCGTCGATGATGAGCAGGTCGAGCGAACGGATCAGCCGCAAGCGATCTTTGCGCAGGTGCATCCCTTGCTGAGGCATCTGATATTCGGTCAGAAGTTCTTTGACATCAGGTAGATAGGGGCATAAGGGCAGCTGGAAGAAGGAGTGGATGGTGCTGCCGCCGGCGTTGATGGCGGCCACTCCTGTCGGGGCCAGCACCACGCAGCGTTTCTGGGTGTTTTCCTCGATGTATTTCAAGAATGTGGTCTTGCCTGTCCCTGCTTTGCCGGTCAGAAACAGACTGACTCCGGTTTCGTTGATGTACTTTTCGGCAAGGAGGAACAGCTCGTCTTTCTCAATTGTCTTCATGAAGCCAAAAGTACGTTTAAGAAATGAGAGTCGCAAGTTGTTTGTTTCTATGCCATGCGCTATTTTTGCGACAAATATCAAAGGTATGGTACGCAAGTTCGATTATCTTGTCATCGGTTCCGGCATCGCCGGAATGAGCTTTGCCCTGAAAGTGGCTCAAAAGGGCAGTGTGGCGCTCATCTGTAAAGCTGGTTTGGAAGAGGCGAACACTTATTTCGCCCAAGGCGGCATCGCTTCAGTCACCAATCTGAAAGTGGACAATTTCGAAAAGCACATCGAAGACACGATGATTGCCGGAGACTGGATTTCCGACCGCGCCGCCGTCGAAAAAGTGGTGCGCAACGCGCCGGAGCAGATTCAGTCGCTCATTGACTGGGGCGTCAGTTTCGACAAAAACGAAAACGGCGAATTCGACCTTCACAGGGAAGGCGGTCACAGCGAATTCCGCATCCTCCATCACGCCGACAACACGGGCGCCGAAATTCAGACCAGTCTCATCCGTGCGGTTCAGCAACACCCGAACATCACCATATTCAAGAACTTCTACGCGGTCGAAATCATCACTCAGCACCATCTGGGCATCATCATCACCCGCCACACTCCGGGTATCAAATGCTACGGAGCCTATGTCCTCAACGAGGAAACCGGCGAGGTCGACACCTTCCTTTCCAAGATTACGGTGATGGCTACCGGCGGCTGTGAGGCTGTCTATCGCACCACCACCAATCCGCTGGTGGCCACCGGCGACGGCATTGCCATGGTCTATCGCGCCAAAGGCCTGGTCAAGGACATGGAGTTCATCCAGTTCCATCCCACGGCTCTGTACCATCCGGGCGACCGTCCCGCCTTCCTCATTACCGAAGCCATGCGCGGATACGGCGGCGTGCTGCGTACCCTGGACGGTCAGGAATTCATGCAAAAATATGATTCCCGTCTGTCGCTGGCTCCTCGCGACATTGTGGCTCGTGCCATTGACAATGAAATGAAACTCAGGGGTGAAGACCACGTATATCTGGATGTCACCCATAAGAATCCGGAAGAAACCAAAAAGCATTTCCCGAACATCTACAAGAAATGCCTGTCCATCGGCATCGACATCACCAAGGATTACATTCCTGTGGCGCCTGCGGCCCATTACCTTTGCGGCGGCATCAAAGTCGACTTGGACGGACAGAGCAGCATCCGGCGTCTCTACGCCATCGGCGAGTGCTCCTGCACAGGTCTTCACGGCGGCAATCGTCTGGCCAGCAACTCGCTTATCGAAGCGGTCGTCTATGCCGACGCCGCAGCCAAGCATTCGATGGCGGAACTTGACCGTTATGAGTTTAACGAGGATGTGCCGGAATGGAACGACGAAGGCACCATCAGCAATGAGGAACGTGTGCTGATTACCCAAAGTATGAGAGAGGTCAATCAGATCATGGAATCGTATGTGGGCATCGTGCGCAGCAATGTGCGTCTGACCCGTGCCTGGAACCGTTTGGACATTTTGTATGAAGAGACGGAAGCCTTGTTCAAACGCAGCAAGGCCACCCGCGAACTTTGCGAGTTGCGCAACATGATCAATGTCGGCTATCTGATTTGCCGTCAGGCAATGGAACGCAAGGAAAGCCGCGGTCTGCATTACACCATCGACTACCCCTCAAAGAAGAAGATTTCCTGAAGATTGCCGTCAGGAGAGGAAGCACCAGACACTGCTGAGCAGAGTCAGGAACAACAGAAGCCGCGTCATAAGGTTGTCGCAGCGGTCATACATTTTGCCGCAGAAGACGGACAGCGGCACGAATGACAGGCCGAGAAACCATTCGCTCATCGACGAGAAAACGACACCCATCACCACGTCGCAAATCCATAAGCTGATGAGAAAATAAAGGAAGACGCGCACGTGGTTTCTGTCCTGATTCCGGTGCTGAAGAAAATGGATGGCCGACACGAGGAACAGGACGGCTGTCATTCCCAGGAACACCCATTCGGCAAGCTTGGCTTGAATGCCCACGGAAACTTGGTCGACCAAGCCCATCAGCCAGATGTTGAGAACCGGCAGACTGTCGAAGAGGAACAGACTCCCGCCGACCAGCCAAGCCAGGCACAGAAAGGCCAGCAGGGAACTGAAGAAGCGTGGCAGTGTCAGACTGTTTATCTGATTGAAAAGAATCCAGATGACCGGAAGGACCCAAAGAAGCGCCGGCAGGAGCAGACAGGCGCAGGCATAGCAGAAGAATCCGCCGAACACTTGTCTGTTGCAGTCGTTTTCCCGGTGGCAGGAAAGCAACTTTTCCGTGGACACCATCAGCAGGAAAGAGGTGAGGAGCAGACTCGGACTGTTTTGCGGCAGTCTGGCCGTCATGAACACCAGATAAAAGCCCAGCGGAAACAGGCTGAGCGATCCGATCAGCTCGAATCTGGTCACCAGGTGATTGAGCATCAAAAGATTGAGCGCTATCAGCAGGGCGTACAACAGTCCGAAAGTCCAGGTGTTGGGAGCCAGATGGTCGAACCAGTCGCAGAAAGGCGAAAAACTGGTGGGACCGTAGATGGTGTTGATGGAAAATTCCTGAAAATCGATGGGATGCCACTGCCACTGCAGACAGGTGCCGACTGCAAACAGCAGCAGGCAGACCATCCACGGATAGCGGCTTTTGGAAACGTCATTCAGGCTCATTCCAAAGACGGTTTATAGGTCGAAACCGATGTCGGAGCGGAAATGGCGTTTGTCGAATCGGATTTTCTGAGCGTTGGCGAAAGAGGTGGACAGCGCTTCCTGTTTGTCTTTTCCGTAAGAGCTGACGGCAATGACACGTCCGCCGTTGGTGAGCACCTGTCCGTCCTGCAGTTTGGTGCCTGCGTGGAAAACGATGCTGTCGGACACTTCGTCCAGTCCGCTGATGATTTTGCCCTTTTCGTAGGCTTCGGGATAACCGCCGGAAACCAGCATCACCGTGACGGCCGAGCGGTCGTCGAACTCCACCTGGCACTTGTCCAGCGTCCCCTGTGCGATTCCTTTATAGAGGTCTACGATGTCACTCTTGAGACGCAGCATCACCACTTCGGTCTCGGGATCGCCCATGCGGGCATTGTATTCGATGACGTAAGGCTCTGCAGTGGCTGAAGGTCTCGGGTCGGTTTCGTGTTCGGGATCGATTTTGATGAGGCCGAAGAAGATGAAACCCTTATAATCGATGCCTTCGGCTTTCAGCCCTTCCACCGTGGGACGGATGATCTTGTCTTCCACCTTTTTCATAAAGGCGGCGTCTGCAAAGGGAACGGGAGAAACGGCGCCCATGCCGCCGGTGTTGAGACCGGTGTTTCCCTCGCCGATACGTTTGTAATCCTTGGCTTCAGGCAGAATCCGATAATGTTCACCGTCGGTCACCACGAAAACGGAGCACTCGATTCCCGAGAGGAATTCTTCGATGAGGACAGTCTTGCTGGCATCGCCGAACATGCCGTCCAACATGTGGGAGAGTTCGGAAACGGCTTCGTCGAGAGAGTCGAGGATGAGTACGCCCTTGCCGGCAGCCAGACCGTCGGCTTTGAGCACATAGGGCGCTTTCAGCTGTTTGAGGAAGGCGATGCCTTCTTCAAGGTTTTCGGCCGTAACGCTCAGATAGCGAGCCGTGGGAATATGATGACGCATCATGAAAGCCTTGGAAAAATCTTTGCTGCCTTCCAGACGGGCTCCGCTTTTCGAAGGTCCGATCACCGGAATGCCGGCGGTGGCGGAATCGGCTGCAAATTCGTCGGCGATACCGCGGACCAGCGGATCTTCGGGACCCACGACCACCATGTCGATCTGATGGCTGAGGGCAAATTCTTTGAGCGCTTTGAAGTCGGTCACCTTGATGTCGACATTGATGCCGACAGAAGCGGTTCCGGCATTTCCCGGAGCGATGTAAAGTTTGTCAACCTGATTACTTTGGGCTGTTTTCCAAGCCATTGCGTGTTCGCGGCCACCGCTGCCGAGCATAAGGATATTCATATCTGAGCCAATTGGTTGTTATTGGCACAAAGATAATGTTTTTTTTGAGGAAAAAGAACTATCTTTGCGCCGCTTTTGTGGACAGATTTGACTGCTTGCAACCACAAGAAAAAATGCTAAAAAAATGAACTACCTGTTTTCTTCCGAATCCGTTTCGGAAGGCCATCCCGATAAGGTGGCCGATCAGATTTCCGACGCTCTTGTCGATCATTTTCTGGCTTTCGATTCCCAGTCGAAAACCGCGTGTGAAACCCTCGTAACCACCGGTCAGGTGATTTTAGCCGGCGAGGTGAAGTCCTCCGCATCCATCGATGTCCAGGACATTGCCCGCAAGACCATCCGCCGCATCGGATACACCAAGGGCGAGTACAAGTTCGAAGCCGAATCCTGCGGCATTTTCTCATCGATTCACGAACAGTCTGCCGACATCAACCGCGGTGTCGACGGAGCTGCCAAAACGGACCCCATGAACCAGGGTGCAGGCGATCAGGGCATGATGTTCGGCTATGCCTGCAACGACACGGCAGACTACATGCCTCTTCCGCTCGATCTGGCCCACCGTCTGGTCTACGAACTGTCCGAAATCCGCCGCGAAGGGAAGGTGATGACCTATCTCCGTCCCGATTCCAAATCGCAGGTGACGGTGGAATACGACGAACAGGGCATTCCCCAGCGCATCCACACCATCGTCATTTCCACCCAACACGACGAGTTCGTCCAGGCCGGCAACGGCAAGACTCAGGACGAGGCCGATGCCGAAATGCTTGCAACCATCCGTTCGGATGTCCAGAAATATCTGATTCCAAGAACATTTTCCGCAGATGAACGTCTGGCTTCTCTCTTGGACGACCGACTGGTGCTTATGGTCAACCCGACTGGAAAATTCGTCATTGGAGGACCTCACGGTGACAGCGGCCTGACCGGGCGCAAAATCATCGTCGACACCTATGGCGGCAAGGGTGCTCACGGCGGCGGCGCTTTCTCTGGAAAGGACCCTTCGAAAGTCGACCGTTCGGCCGCTTACGCTGCCCGTCACATCGCCAAAAACATGGTTGCCGCCGGCGTCGCCGACGAAATTCTCATTCAGGTGGCCTACGCTATCGGTGTGGCGACTCCGGTAAGCCTTTGTGTCAACACGTACGGCAAATCGCACGTGAAAATGAGCGATGCCGAAATCGCCGCCCGCGTGTCCGAAATTTTCGACATGAGGCCGAAAGCTATTGAAAACCGTTTGAAACTGCGCAATCCCATCTACGAAGAAACGGCTGCCTACGGGCATTTCGGCCGCGATCCGAGAGTGGTCTCCAAGACCTTCTACTCGCCTCAGGCCGGTGAAAAGACGCTCCAGGTCGAACTGTTCCCTTGGGAAAAACTCGACTATGTGGATAAGGTGAAAGAGGCTTTCGGATTATAATTCTCCCTGCTCTATCTTGATGGCGATGCGTTCGATGAGCGCGTCCCGATTGTCCGGCCGGTAGTCCATCTTCAGGTCTGCCGTGAAGAGCCGTGCGACTCCCTGCCAGAAATCGGCCGCAAAAGTGCCGATGTATCCTTTCAGAATGTCGTAAGGATTTGAGTCGCATTCTCTTACAATCAGTTTGAGAAGCACTTTCCCTTGGCTGTATGTCATTTTCCGCAGCACGGGTTCGTATTCCTTTATCAGATCTTTTTCCATCTGATGGAGGTGCTTCTCGCGTGCCTTGTCGTCGGGCAGCGTGCGCAGATATTCGGTGGTTTCGATGAGGGTTGCCGCAACGATTTTGGCCAATGGCAGACAGATGCGGACATCCCGGACGGTCTTCCAATAGAAACGTTCCTGCTTCTTATTGGCGAAATGCTCCGGTGCGAATATGTAGAACGGCTTCAGAGTGACCAGCGGAATGGTGTCGCCGAGATAATCGACATAGGCCGGAATCTCGAAAGCCCTGCCACGGCTGGCAATGGCGTTCTGGGGTGTCTGAGCCTTCAGGTTCGAGACACTCAGAACACAAGTCAGAATCCATAGTGTGAAGGCTTTTTTGTCCATTGCCGTTTATGAAATCAGGTGCAAATATACGTTTAGAGCGAAAAGTTTGCAATTAGGCCCTCAATCTGTCGAAAAAGGAATTATTTTAAACTGAAACGATAGCACAAATCCCAGTCGGTGTCCATAGTTTTGTCGGACAATTCCAGTACCACTGAAAGTACCATGAAAACACCTCATCTATTAGTGTATCTAGCGATTGCAGCACCCGTGAGGGCCCTGCCGCAAAACATTGCCTCTGGGGAATGGTCGGCCGATGCCGGCTGCCAGGCCAAAGGCGGAACGCTTGTCTCATTTCTGACCGGCCGTTGGGCGTCAGATACTGCAGCTCAATGCTGCCATTGCGTTTCCGTCGGTTTCGCCGACGTCTCGGTGTCGCTTCCATTTTCTCAGACGGCAATGTCCATGGAAAAGTTACAGGTATGCGGACAATCTCCCTGGTTCGGCTGGGAGTTCTCTCTGGGGTCGTCGGGACATCCCTGGAATTCGGCAGGGGCTCCGGAGCGTCAGGCAGGGCTTCAACTGGTCCGCCGCATGGCGCCGCCTCTGGCCGTCGGATTAAGTCTGTCATACCGCCATATAAGGTCTGACACGGGTTCTTATGGCGCTTTGCTCCCCGACATCTGGTGTCTCTACCGTCCCTTTGAAAACTGGCATTGCCTGCTGGCGGTGTCGAATGTCGTCCTGTCGCGGCACGACGGCATCGGATGGCCTTCCGGAATGCGTTTGGGCGCGGTCGGCGAATGGCCGCCGGGTCTGCGCTTGGCTTTCGAACTGGACAAGACGCTGGGCTATCCTCTGATGTGCCGCTGCGGTGCGGAATCGGAAATTTGGCAAGTGTCTGACGAAACTCTCGTTGTGGGCAGCGCGGGTTTCTCTTGTCCTTCGTTCTGTCCTTCCTTGGGAATGGACATCCGCAGGGCAGAGGGGCAGTTGGCATTGGCCGCGTCCTGGTTCCCGGGGCTGCCTCCTTCTTTGTTCATGACGCTCCGATGGAATCTGCATCCATGATTGGCCGATTCTTCTGTCTGCGTCGTCTCGGGATTCTTGCAGTACTTGTCTGCCTGTGCTTTTTTGTTGAAGCTCAGGATGTTGGAGAAATGTCTGAAGAGCTGGTGCGCTTGTGGGAAGAATATGCGGAGGCTGCTGTGGAATCTGAGTCGGGACTGGATCCGGACGATTTGTACGAGCAGTTTCAGATGCTGTGGGAAAACCCCGTCGACCTGAACAGCGCCGACCGGCAGGAACTGGAGTCGATTCCCTTTCTGTCGGCGGCCCAACGCGAACAGCTGGCTCTGTATCTGTACCGTCAGGCACCGCTGCAGACCCTTTCCCAATTGCTGATGGTGCCTGCTTGGGACGATCGTCTGCTGGCTCGGATACGGCCCTTCGTTTGCTTGAAGCAGCCTTCTGGCCGTCAGCGTGCGAATCTTTTGGAAACCGTCTCTCACGGCCGCTCGCAAGTGCGCTTCAAGACGGAAGCCTCCCTGCAGGTCAAACAAGGATATAAAGAACGGACCGACAGCGCGTTCCAACTGGGAAAATCCTACGTCGGGAGCCCTTTGGCCGGCAGCCTCCGTTATCGGTATGCCTGTGGAAGACGCTTTCAATGCGGCTTCGGTGTGGAAAAGGATGCCGGTGAACATGGTCTCGATTTTGCAGGCGCTTACGCCCTGCTCAAGACAGACGGATGCCTGAAGACATTGGCTTTGGGCGATTACAAGATCAGTCTTGCCCAAGGTCTTGTGGTGTCTTCCGGCACTTTCGGAGGAAAAACGTCAGCAGGCAATGTCCTTTCGTCAGGCGCTTCCCCCATCCGTCCACACGCTTCCACGGCCGAAAGCGGCTTTTTCCGGGGTGCGGCCATAGAACTGACGCCTCTGCCTCACTTCCGATGCCTGGAATTTGTCTCTTGTCGCAAACTCGATGCGGACAGAGAAGGGAATACCTTCACCAATTTCAAGACAGACGGGTTTCATCGGACCTTTTTGGAACTGTCGCGACGGCGTCAGGTGTCGGAAACCTTGGCGGGCGGACGGCTGAGTTTCGAAACGGAGTGTCTGCAACTGTCTGCCAACGGAATCGCCTACTTCTACAATGCCAATCGACAAGCAGATCCAAAGCCCTACAATTTGTTCTACTTCAGAGGGAAAAGAGGCGCGAACGTATCCTTGGACGGGCGTCTCCTGCTGGGAGAAACGCTGCTTGGCGCCGAGTGGGCGGCCGATGCGGCGGGGCATACGGCCGCTCTGGTATCGGTGTCTCATCCCTTCCATCCGCTGTTCGACTGCTTTTTCTCCTATCGCAATTATCAGCCTGAATATCAAGCCCCTTACGCTTCCTCTTTCGGTGAGAATTCGCTTGTCGCCAATGAACAAGGCTTCTTCATGCGGGCCGATTGTCGGCTTTTCAAACACGTCGAATGGATTGCGTATGCCGATGTGTTCCGCTTCCCCTGGCTCAAGTACGGGGTCAGCGCACCGTCTGAGGGCACAGACCTGATGCTTGAAGCACGTGTCAGTCCGGGTGGCGGTCAGGAGGTTTCCGTGCGGCTTTCGCGCCGGTCAAAGGCGGGCAATTCGCCCGCCGAGACCGGCGCGGCCTCCACCCTCCAGGAGAGCCGCAGCCAGTGCCGGGTGCAATGGACCGTTTCGGAAAAGGACTGGCGTTTCAAAACGAATCTTTCCTTGTGCTCCTATGAGAAAAACGACGGCAGTCAGCGCTCGTTCCGTATCCTGTCAGGATTTTCAGACAGGCTGATTTCGTGGGAATCCAAGGAAAGAGAACCATCTTCCGGTTGGCTTCTGGCGCAGGAAATCCGCTACAGACCAGAGGCAAAGCCTTATCAGCTGGCCGTGCAGTACGCACAGTTCGACACCGATTCCTACGACAGTCGTCTGTCGCTGTATTCTCCCGATCTGACGGGCAGTTTCCCCATTGCCACCCTGTCGGGAAAAGGCGGCCGTCTGTGTCTGCTGGCACAGTGGGACATAAACAGCCATATTCAGTTGGGTCTCCGTCTGAAACATTTGTTTTACGCTGACCGCGAACTGTGTGGAAACGGACTCGAGCAGAGTGACGGACATTGTCAGTCACAATTGGCCTTGCAAGTGCGTGTGAAGTAAGCTTAAAAGACGTTTGAGGCTTTCAAATGCGAAAGAAAAGGATTAACTTCGCGAACTCTTACGCACGCACTTACACACGTATGAAACGTTTCAGATTATTCAACACGATTTTCGGTTGGGTGGCCTTCGCCATTGCGGCAGTCACCTATCTGATGACCATTGAGCCGACAGCCAGTTTCTGGGATTGCGGCGAGTTCATTTCAGCTGCCTATAAACTTGACGTGGGCCATCCGCCAGGAGCGCCTTTCTTCATGCTGACAGGCCGCATGTTCGCCCATTTCGCATCGTCTCCCGAGACGGTGGCCCGCTGCGTCAATTCCATGTCGGCCCTGTTCAGCGCCCTGACCATACTGTTCCTGTTCTGGACCATCACCCATCTGGCCAAAAAACTCGTCTTCAAAGAAGGTGAAGAACCCGGATTGGGCCAGATTGTCGCTGTCATCGGAGCCGGACTGGTCGGTTCGCTGGCCTACACCTTCACCGACACGTTCTGGTTCTCGGCCGTTGAAGGCGAAGTGTACGCCTTCTCGTCTCTGTTTACGGCGGTCGTGTTCTGGGCCATCCTCAAATGGGAAGACTGTGCCGACGAGCCCCATGCCAACCGCTGGATCGTATTCATCGCCTACATGATGGGCCTGTCCATCGGCGTCCACCTGCTGAACCTCCTGTGCATTCCCGCGCTGGTGCTGGTCTATTACTATCGCCGCAGCCAGAACATCACGCTGAAAGGCTCCATCCTGTCGTTGCTGGGTTCGTTCGTCCTCATCGCCATCATCCTTTACGGCGTCGTTCCCGGTTTCGTCAATGTCGCCGGTTGGGCAGACCTGCTCTTCGTCAATGTGTTCGGCTGTCCCTTCAACACCGGAGCAGTCATCTATGTCCTGCTGGTAGCCGCCTCTTTGGTCTGGGGCATCCGCGAAACCTATCTCGAAAACAACGAAAAACGTGCCCGTCTGGCATTCTGCCTGAACATCATGCTGGTGGGCATTCCTTTCGTCGGACACAAGGCTCTTCTGTGGATTGTCCTTTGCGCCATCGTCGCATTGGTGTCGTTCCGTTGGAAAAAGCTGTCGCATTCTCTGATGAACATCGTCCAGATCTGTCTGGCGGTCATGCTCATCGGCTATGCCTCATACGGTCTGACCGTCATCCGTTCCAACGCCTGTCCTCCGATGGACCAGAACTCGCCCGACAATATGTTCACCCTCGAACGTTATCTCAACCGTGAACAATATGGCGAGACGCCTCTCATCTACGGTCAGACTTTCGTTTCGGAAATCAAGTGGAAGCAGACCAAGACAGCTTTCGTGCCTCAGTACCAGCAGCGTGGAGCCGTCTGGGAGAAAAAGGCCAAAGCCAGTCCCGAGGAGAAGGACCGCTACGTCATTGTCGGATACAACGAGCGCCCCGTCATGGTGGACGAACTCAACATGTTCTTCCCGCGTATGTACAGCAGCCGCGAAGACCATGTGTCCGCCTACAAGAGTTGGAGCCGTTTCCAAGGGAAAAAGGTCTCTTACGAGAAGATGGGCAAGCGGGAAACCGTCGTCATGCCGACCATGGGCGACAACCTGCGTTTCTTCTTTTCCTACCAGATCAACTACATGTACTGGCGTTACTTCATGTGGAATTTCGCCGGCCGTCAGAACGATATTCAGGGCACCATGGGCGAAATCGACAAGGGCAACTGGATTTCCGGCATTCCTTTCATCGACCGCATGCTGGTCGGAGATCTCGATGACATGCCTCAGGAACTCAAGGAGAACCGCGGCTACAACCGCTATTATCTCCTGCCGCTTCTGCTGGGCGTCATCGGCCTGCTTTGGCAGCTCTACAGCGGCCGCAAGGGCAATCAGGGATTCTGGATCACCTTCTTCCTTTTCTTCATGACCGGTCTGGCCATCGTCCTTTACCTGAACCAGACGCCCAACCAGCCCCGTGAACGCGACTACGCCTATGCGGGTTCCTTCTACGCTTTCTGCATCTGGATCGGTCTGGCCGTGCCTGCACTGGTGAAACTGGTGCGCAAAATCATGCCCGAGAGCGCAGCCGCCATTCTGGTGAGCGTCCTCTGTCTGGGCGTGCCTGCTCTGATGGCTTGTGAGAACTGGGACGACCACGACCGCAGCGGCCGTTACACCTGTCCGGATTTCGCCTACAACTATCTGGTCGGGTGCGATGAAAACGCCATCATTTTCACCAACGGCGACAACGACACATTCCCGCTCTGGTATCTCCAGGAGGTGGAAGGTGTCCGTACCGACGTGCGTGTCTGCAACATGTCCTATCTCCAGACCGACTGGTACTATAGCCAGATGATGCGACCCTATTACGAATCTGAAGCCTTCCCGCTCGACTGGTCTGAGCCTATGTACAGAAACGGACATCGCGACGTGGTCCGCATCATTCCGCGCCGTCAGGATTCCATCTCTCTACAGACGGCCATGGCCTGGATGGAAAGCGACAAGGAATACACCAAGAAGATTCAAGGCTACAGCGAGTTGATCGACAACATCCCCGCCAGCAAGCTGTACTTTGAAGTCGACCGCGACCAGGTCATCGCCAACAAATATGTCGATGAAAAGTATTACAACAAGATTGTGCCTGTCATGCAGTTCAATTTCGGCGGCAAGACTTATCTGGGTAAGCACGAAATAATGTTGCTCAAGTTGATTGAAGAGACCGGATGGAAGCGTCCGTTGTATTTTGCAGTCACGGTGGATCCCGCTCTGATGCGTACCTATCAGAGGTATTTCACCCACGAGGGCATGGTCTACAAAATTGCTCCCGTGGCTCAGAATGTCAACTCGGAACGGATGTTTGACAATATGGTCAACAAGTACCGTTGGGGCAATATTCAGGATTCTACAGTGTACTTGGATGAAAAAATTCTTGGTATGTGCCGCACTCAGCGTCAGATGTTCGGCGTGCTTGTCCGTCAGCTGATGTCTGAAGGCAAGACCGAAATGGCATCCCGGGCCATTGACCGTTGTCTGGAGGTCTTCCCGACCGACCTGTTCCCGGTCAACTACGTCAGCGGAGGTCTGGCCGGTATGGCTGAAATCATCGACGCCCTTCGCCGACTTGACCGAGCCGACGAAGCGAAGGCTCTGACTGAGAAAGCGTTTGAAACCTGCATCGAGACTTGTGACTGGGTCTACAGTCAGCCGCAGAACCGTTGGGGAAGCGGCATCGAAGTGCTGGGCACCCAATTGGTTACCATGCAGAACCTGATTACTATGACCGGAAGTTTCGACGAATCTGTGTATGACACCTACGGCCCGATGTTTCAGGATTATGTGAGCAAGTTCAATTATCTCAACCGCTGATGCTGATCGAACAGCTGCCTTTCTTCCTCCGCCTTCCCAAAGGCATTAAGTGGCGTTTTTCCCATCACGAGAAAAAGATATATCTGACTTTTGACGATGGTCCGATACCCGAGTTGACTCCTTGGGTATTGGACCTTCTAGACCGATACGGAATCAAAGCGACCTTCTTTTGTGTGGGTGAGAATGTGAGCCGTTTTCCACAGCTCTATGAAGATATTCTTAGACGCGGACACCGCACGGGCAACCACACGTTCAACCACATGAAGGTCTCGTCTGTCTGTTTCAAGGATTACCTGGACAATGTGGAAAAGGCCGCGAAACTGATCGATTCCGATCTGTTCCGTCCGCCGCACGGTTTCCTCAACTTCCGTCTGTACATCCGTCTTCGTCACAAATACCGCATCATCCAGTCGGATGTCGTTCCCCGCGACTACTACCGCAAACTGACTCCCCAACAGGTTTTGAGAAAAGCCTGCCGCTATGTGAGGAACGGTTCGGTCGTGGTCTTTCACGATTCTTTGAAAGCGCAGCCCAACATGCAGTGGGCGCTGCCGCGTTTTCTCGATTACTGTATCGCGCAAGGATACTCGTTCGACATCATCAAGTAGTTTGCAATGAAGAAACTCCACATCATCACTCCCGTCAAAGATTCGATGGATACTGCCCGAGAGGCTATCCGCCGGGTAATGGCCAGTCAAATGGACATCCCTTTCGAATATGTGGTCTACAACGACAACAGCACCCCCGAATCGACGTCAGAACTGAACGCTTTGGCTGACGAACTGGGCTTTGCGCTGGTCAATCTGTCGGATTTGACCGAACACCCTTCACCCAACTATCTGCTGGTGCTCCAGACGGCCCAACAGAAAGCGCTGGCTGAAGAGGCAGGTCTTCTGATCGTCGAGTCGGACGTGATGGTCGAACCCGACACCTTTGACCGGATGCTGAAAGTGGAAGATGCCGACGCCGGCCTGTTGGGCGCCGTTACCGTCGACCGCGAAGGAGAAGTTATTTTCCCGTATCAGTATGCGGTGAAATATGCCAAGGACAAAGCGCTGAACACCCGCAAGCGCATCAGCTTCTGCTGTACCCTTCTGACTCCGTGCCTGTTGAACGCCTTTGATTTTCATGAACTGAACCCAGAGAAAGACTGGTTCGATGTCTTCATTTCGCACAAAACCCTGGAACTCGGTCTGCACAACTGGCTGCTGATGGATGTGCCCGTGTTGCATCTGCCACACAGCAGCCGTCCCTGGAAGCAGTTGAAATATACGCATCCGCTCAAATACTACTGGCGCAAATTCACCCGCAGACAAGACAAGATTTAAGATGGCAAACCTGGTTTCGGTCATTATTCCCATTCACAACATGGAGGCCTATCTCGAAGAGACGCTGGCCTCTGTGGCGGCTTCCGACTATCCCGATTTCGAAGTGGTGATGGTCGACGACGGCTCTACCGACGGCAGTGTGGCCATAGCCGAGGCTTTCTGTCAGAAAGACAAGCGTTTCAGCTTGTTTGTGCAGGCAAATGCCGGAGTCTGCCGGGCCCGGAACCACGCCATTGAAAAATCGAAAGGCCTGTATATCCTGCCAGTCGATTCCGACAACAAGATTTCTTCCGATTACATTTCCAGGGCTGCCGAAGCGCTGGATGCAGACCCCGATGTGAAACTGGTCACCTGTGAAGCCGTCAAGTTCGGCGGCAAGAACGGTCCCTGGAAACTGAAGGCTTACAGTCCGCGTCTGCTGGCCCGCAAGAACATGATTGACAATTGCTCGATGTACCGTCGCAGCGACTGGCAGCGCAAAGGGGGATACAAAGAAGACATTGTCGCTTTCGAGGATTGGGAATTCTGGCTTTCGCTCATGGAAGACGGCGGAAAAGTGGTCCGTCTGCCCATAGTCGGTCTCTATTACAGGGTGCGCGAGGGGTCATTCCGTTCCACCTATCAGGCCCGCAAACGCCGTCTGATCGATCAGGTGAATGTCTGGCACAAACCCTTCTTCTATAAACAGTTGGGAGGCAAACTCCATCATCGCCGCTCCTGGTCGAGATTCCTGAATTTCTTTCACCGTATCGCCTGTTCGGAACGCTTCGTGCTGAATCCGGCTTTTCCCCAGGCGGAACATTTCCTGTATGCCTTGCCCGATGCTTTCGATGCAGAAGGCGAAGTGCTGCAGAATCGTCGAAACTGTTTGAAAACCATGCAGGCGGGACCATATCAAGTCGTGGTCAAATCGTTTCAGACGCCCCATCTGTTCAATCGCATCGCCTACGGATTCCTTCGCGGTTCCAAAGCCGCCCGTTCCTATCGGTACGCCCTGAAACTGCAGGCTT
Source organism: Bacteroidales bacterium (assembly GCA_045627385.1). Lineage (GTDB taxonomy): Bacteria > Bacteroidota > Bacteroidia > Bacteroidales > UBA1402 > UBA1757. Next base: position 50,190 of record JAZQNO010000026.1, on the reverse strand, counting down.
TGGAAGTGGGTACGCCCGCACCGGTCGGCTATTACGAATGTCGTCGCTGGGGCCTTTTCTCGGAAAGTTACTTCGTAAGTCTCAAATCGGTTTGTCCCTATACGTTCAACGACCTTATCCGTGAAACTGATTTTCCCGAGCGTCATGAAATCCTCATCGACATGGCTCGCTTTACAGCCCGCCTTCACGAGAACGGCATTCTGCCGCTCGATTATTCAGCCGGAAATCTGCTGTTTGAACGTCGCAACGGCGATACCCTCATAGAATTGATCGATCTGAACCGAATGCGTTTCACCCATGTGGACCAAAAGAAGGGATGCCGCAATTTTGAAAGGTTGGACATCGACCGGGAAGCTTTGGCCTGGATGGCGGAGGCCTATGCCCAAGCACGCGGGTTCGATGTGGAAACCTGCCAGTCCGACGTGCTTTCCATGCGCTGGTACAAACACAATGGAAATTGACTTATGAAGATATACGGGATTGTTCTGGTCAAGAACGAAGCGGATGTCATTGAAAGTATGTTGCTTTCGGCCAAGGAATGGTGCGACAAGATTCTGGTCTTTGACAACGGCAGTACCGATGGCACCTGGGATATTGTCAAGCGCTTGGCTCAAGATTGTCCGTCCGTCTGTCCTTACACTTCCGACGGACGTCCTTTCCGAAACGGATTGCGCTCGCTGATGTTCAACGATTTCCGGCACGAACTTGGTCCCGACGACTGGTGGTGTCTGCGCTTGGACGCCGACGAATTCTATTACGACAATCCTCGCGAGTTCCTGTCTCAGATACCGCGTCGCTTCCGTACGGTCTGCAAGGCCAGCATCGACTATGTGCTCACCAAGGAGGATGTGGAGACGCAGACCTTTGAAGGTGATTTCGCCAAAGACAGGGACAAGATCAGGCATTATCTGCCCCAAACCTGGTGCGAATTGCGTTTTGTGCGCAACAGCCGCCGACTCCATTGGACGATAAAAGACAAAATGCCCTCTCCGCTCGGTCCGATTTATCCCCGTCAGATACGGGTCCAGCATTATCAGTTCCGCAGTCCGCAGCAGATGGCTCGCCGCTACGAGGTGCGCCAGAAGGCCAAGAGCGACGGCTGTGGCAGTTTCCATCACGAAGAAGGCAGTTCCTGGCAGGACTATCTGCAGACTCCTGAAGGGCTGCGATACGATGCGGGAGACGGCCGTTTCGAACTGGACGGAAACAGAAACAGCTTCCGCAAACCAGTTGTGGAAGCTGTCAAGGCAATCGCCGAATTTCTCAGACTCTATTGATGCCTTTAGCCGATTAAAGCTGTTCGCGAATCCGGCGGGCAATCGACTCCATCTCTTCGGCTGAAAACGAAAGTTTCGGCTTGCTGAAAGACATGTCCGATTCCTTGTTGATGGGCACCAGATGGATGTGCGCGTGCGGCACCTCCATGCCCAATACGGCCACAGCCACGCGCTGGCAGGCGACGGCTTTCTTTTGGGCAAGGGCTATCTTCTTGGCAAACACCATCATATCGGCGAGCAGAGCGTCGTCATAATCGAAAAGGTAATCTTTCTCTTCTTTGGGAATGACCAGTGTATGGCCTTCCATCATCGGATTGATGTCAAGGAATGCGAAGAAACGGTCGTCTTCGGCAATCTTGTAGCAGGGAATCTCACCTGCAATGATACGGCTGAAAATGCTGGGCATATTATTCGGGAAGAGTGATTTCGAGAACCTTGAAGCTGATGGTGCCGGCCGGTACGGTGCAGTCGGCGACTTCGCCGGCCTTCTTGCCGAGCAGACCTTTGGCGATGGGAGAACTTACGGAAATCTTCTTCTCCTTGAGGCTGGCTTCAGAATCGGGAACAATCGTGTAGGCGATTTCCTGATTGGTCTTCAGGTTGAGCAGTCTGACGCGGGTCAGAATCTGCACCGAACTGGTGTCGATCTGGTTGGGATCGAGAATGCGGGTGTTGACCAACATTTCCTTGAGGTTGGCCAATTTCATTTCCATCATTCCCTGTGCCTCTTTGGCAGCGTCATATTCGGCATTTTCCGAAAGGTCGCCTTTTTCGCGTGCCTCCGAAATCTGACGGGCGATTTCCGGACGTTTTACGGTCTCGAGATACTCGATTTCTTCCTGCAGCTTTTTGAAGCCGCTTTCAGTCATGTAATTGATAGCCATACTAATGTTTTAAAGAATATTCGGTTGAAAGATAAAACAAAAAGAATCCCGGCCGAGAGTGTGTCGGCCGGAACCCCATTGATGTTTCGCAAATATACGCGTTTATTTTGCCTTTTTGCAAATTTAGCGGTTATTTTTTCAAAAGTTCTTCGATTTCTTTCTGCAAATCCATGACAGTCTCGTCCCGTGCCACGAGATGACCCTGACGGTCAATGAGAAAGAATGTCGGAACGGTGCGCACGTTGTAGGTGCCCAAATAAGGAGAGAGCGCTCCGCGGCTGTCGCGCACGCAGACCCACGGAAGATTCATCGCACCGGTTTTCCAGAAGTGCTCGTCGTTGTCGATGGACACCTGATAGATTTCCAAGCCGGCCGTCTCGTAGAGATTGTAGAGTTCGCGCATACGCAGAATGCGCTCGGGTGAATTGCCGGTCTCGTAGGCGGTGAAATCCAGCAGAATCACTTTGCCTTCCAGATCGGAAAGCGCTCTGTAGTTGCCGAACACGTCGGGCAGGCTGATGTCAAAATAGGGGAGATAGTCGATTTCCCGAATCTCGATGTTGGAAGCGGCTCCATCTTCTTTGGGCTGGTTCTGGCGGATTGACTGCAGACCGCCAAGGGCCAGTCCTTCGAGGTTCTTCGTGCGGGGAGACGAAGGATAGAACACATCCCATGATGTGGCGACAGCCGAGTACAGACGGTTGTCTTCCTTCTGGAAGGGATCGAAAATGAGCCAGCGGTGAATGCGCTGATACAGGGCGAAGTAGGCGACGGGCGATTTCGGATTGTCGAGGATGAAAGGTTTGGCTTTCTCTTTGTGGGCAGTGATGACATCCGTCACCTGACGGCTGAACTCTTCGTAGTCGATCGTACCGGCCTGACAGACCTCATAGAGCGAGTCGAAGACGGCCAATGTCTGTTTCTGCAAGAGAGACAGTTGCTTGATCTGCTCGCAGATGAGCGAGCCTTCCACGCGGTAGTCCCTATTGAAATCGGCGGAATCGGCTTCGATTTTCACCGTCAGGGCCGAGTCGGCTGCCAGAAAGATGCTGCGGTTGTTGAAACGCAGGCGATAGAATTCGGGAGCGTCGCCCAATTTGGTTTTGAAATGGAAACTGCCTTTGGCTTTCAGCACGGTTGAATCGAGCAGCCGGTTGCCGTCGAGCGCCTGCTGTTCGAAATACAGGGTCTTGCCTTCGGCCTGAGTCAGATGGCCTTTGACTTCAAACTGCCGGGTGCAGGAAATGCACAGCACGCAGAGGAACATTCCGGCGAGGTAGGAAAGATTTATTTTCATAACGTTTAACGGTTGTCTATGTGGAGAAATCTGGAAAATACGCTGAGGGGTAAAATGTTTCCGCTACGGTCTCGCATGCAGAGCTCGCCTATTTCCATATCTTTGGCAGCGTATGGGAAATAATGGCGCAGCAGGTTGCCTGCCACCAATTGGGAAAATCCCATGGAATATAGGTTTAGCACGATGAATCCGGCTTTCGGGTCGAGCAGGGCGCGGCAAGTTTCCATCAGAGCTGCAATCTGTTCTTCCAGAATCCATTTTTCGCCCTTCGGACCGCGTCCGTAAGCCGGAGGATCCAGAATGATGCCCTGATAGCGTTTGCCCCGGCGGGCTTCACGCTGGACATAAACCATAGCGTCTTCGACGAGCCACCGGATATGGTCCAAATGCGAAAGCTGCATGTTTTCGTTGGCCCAGGACACCGTCTGCCGCACCGAATCCAGATGGGTGACATCGGCTCCGGCCATGCAGGCGGCCAAGGAGGCGCCGCCGGTGTAGGCGAACAGATTGAGCACGGCAGGCTTCTGACCGGGATTCGCTTCCTTGAGCCGATTCACGGCATCGCAGATGAAGTCCCAGTTTCCGGACTGTTCGGGGAAAATGCCGACATGTTTGAACGAAGTCATGCCCAGCCGCATATGTAGTTCCCCTTCGCGCAGGGGATAGGAAATCTGCCATTGCCCGGGCATGTTCGGACGGGTGAGCCACTGTCCGCGTTCACCGGCTTCGCTGTTGCCGGTCTCCGACTGACGGTTGGCCCGACCGTCATTGCCGACCTGACGCTTGAACCAGGCATCGGCTTTCTGCCATTCGCTTTCGGACAGACTCTTGGGCCAGACAGCCTGCGGCTCGGGACGTCTCAGCACATATTGGCCGAATCGTTCCAGCTTTTCAAAACCGCCTGTGTCGAGCAGTTCGTAGTCTTTGCCAAATTCTGCAATCATTGTCTTAAGGAATGGTTTCAAGTCGCAAAAATACTAAAAATCATCTATCTTTGTGTGCAAAACGATGATGATATGGAACTTATATCAAGTCTTCAGAATCCTCGGGTGAAGAATCTGCTCAGGCTTCAGGAAAAATCGCGCGAACGCCGTCAGCAGCAGGTGGCTGTCGTAGAGGGTGCGCGTGAAATTTTCATTGCCCTCAACAACGGATATCAGCCTCTGGAATTGTTCGTATGTCCCGAATATTTCGCCAAAAGCGATTATCAGGAGATTTTGTCGCGCATTCCACAATCGGTGCAGACGGCCTTGAGCCCGGCGGTTTTCGAAAAACTGGCCTATCGAGAATCTTCCGACGGCGTCATAGCGCTGCTCCGTCCCAAACAGCACTCTTTGGATTCTCTCCCTTTGTCGGAAAATCCCTTCATCATCGTTTTGGAAGCCGTCGAAAAGCCGGGCAACTTGGGCGCCATTCTCCGGACAGTTGATGCCGCCCATGCCGATGCCGTGCTGGTCTGCGATCCTCTGACCGACATCTACAATCCCAATGTCATCCGTTCCAGCATAGGTTGCGTGTTCTCCGTGCCCGTGGCCGTCTGCACCTCGCAACAGGCTCACGATTGGATGAAATCGAAGAAGATCCGCATGTATGCGGCCGAACTTCAAGCTTCCAGCTGGTATCACCATTGCGATTTCTCCACGCCTTCCGCCGTCATCATGGGCACAGAAGCCGACGGTCTGACCGATTTCTGGCTTCAAAACGCCGATGCGCGCATCAAAATTCCGATGCGCGGCTTGATTGATTCGCTCAACGTGTCGGTCTCGACAGCCATTCTTACCTTCGAGGCGATGCGTCAGCGCGATTTCAAATAAGGTGAATCTGTTGTGCTCCGACAGGCTGATGGGTGAAGACAGAGGCCATCTCTTCAAATTTTCCGGAATCTTCCGTGGTGAGGAAGCGGCAGCCTCCTCCCTTTGAGAGTCGTGCGTCCATATCGCTGTGCCGTTTGAGATAATCTTCCAGACTCTCCGCCACATACGGACCCTGACAAATGACTTTCACCTCTGTTGGAAGAACACGCTTGATTTCATTGAGCAGCAGCGGATAATGTGTGCAGCCGAGAATCAGCGTGTCAATGGCCGGATCGGCCTCGAAAATGCAGCTCAGATATTTTTCGACAAAGTAACGGGCACCCGGACTGTCGGCCTCGCCGTTTTCAACGAGCGGCACCCACATCGGACAGGCCATCTGGGTGACCTTCAGGTCGGGATGGAATTTGGCCAGTTCGATAGGGTAGGAATTGGACAGGACCGTACCCCGCGTGCCCAGTATGCCGATATGACGGCTGCGGCTCAGTTCTCCGACCACTTCGACGGTCGGGCGCAGAATGCCCAATACTCGCCTGTCGGGGTCGTATTGGGGCAAATCTTTCTGCTGGATGCTTCTCAGCGCTTTGGCTGAAGCCGTGTTGCAGGCCAAAATGACAAGGGGGCAGCCGCTGTCGAAAAGATAGCGGACTGCCTCCCATGTGTATTCGTAGACAACCTTGAAGGAGCGGTTGCCATAAGGCGTGCGCGCATTGTCACCCAAATAGAGATAGTCGTATTGGGGCAGACGGCGGCGGAATTCTTCCAAAATGGTCAGTCCGCCGTATCCGGAGTCGAACACGCCGATGGGACCCAAGGCTTTTTATTTGATGCCCAGCTCGTTGCGGACGGCGTTGGTGACGTCGACACACTTGGCGGGAGAGTAGTAAACCAGGTTGCTGTTGGAAGAAATGTCGAAGATGTAGACCAGACCCATACGGTCGCCGACAGCTTTGACGGCCTTCATCATCAATTCGTTGATGGGCACAATCAGTTCCTGCTCTTTCTGCTGGAGCTTCACCTGCGATTCCTGATAGAAATTCTGAATGTTCTCTTCAAGATTCTGGATTTCGGTCATGCGGCGCATCTGAATGCTTTCGGGCAGACTGTCACGCTGAGCGACGAAATCCTGTCCCTTTTTCTGGTATTCGGCCTGAAGCATGCTCAATTCCTCTTCATATGATTTGGAGAGCTGTTCCAGATCTTTGATGGCTTTCTGAGTCTCAGGCATCGCCTGGAAAATCTCTGCTCTGTTGAAATAACCGAATTCCTGGGCAAAGGCCAGCATGGGGAGAATGCAGAGAACGCTAACTAAAAACTTCTTCATCTTAGGATAGTTTATTAATGAATAATGATTGAATATTCGCTTATTGGATGCATTTTAACAGATTTGGATTAATCAGTAACCCATTTTCTTGAGAATGTCATCGCTCACATCGATGTTGGGCGAAGCGAAAACGATGTTCACTCCCGAGGCTCGGTCGAGGATGAGCAGATAGCCTTTTTCTTGAGCCAACTCCTTGACAGCGTTGTAGATTTCGTCTTGAATGGGCGTAAGCAGACTCTCGCGTTTCTTGTAGAGTTCGCCCTCGCTGCCGAAATATTTCCGGTTCAGGTCGGAAACTTCCTTTTCTTTGGCAAGAATCTCGTTTTCCTTCGTTTTCTTCATCTCGTCGGTCATATAGACCAATTCTGACTGGTAGGCGGCATACATTTCTTTGGCTTCTTTGGCCAGCACGTCGATTTCTGCCTGCCATTTCTTGGAAACCTGGTTCAACTGTTCGTTGGCCATTTCATAGGCGGGAATACGTGAAAAGATGTACTCCATATCAATCAGCGCATACTTCTGGGCAAACCCCGTCGATGCAAAGGCCAGACAAGCGGCCAGCAGTAATGTAAAACGTTTCATAGTCGTATCGTGTTTAGAATTCTTGACCTAAAATGAAGTGGAACTCGCCGCCGTGGTGAGGTCCGGTTTCGTTTCCGACAGTGTCGAAACCGTAACCCCAGTCGATACCCAGCAGACCGACCACAGGAATGAAGATGCGCACGCCGGCGCCGGCGGAACGCTTCAGTTCGAAGGGAGAGAACTGTCTGAACGAGCTCCACAGGTTACCGCCTTCGAGGAATAGCATTCCATAGATGGTGGTGCTGCCTTCCATCAGAATCGGATAGCGCAATTCCATGCCCATCCGTTCGTAGAGGTATCCGAGTCCCAGATCACCATTGCCGTAACCGCGCAAGGGCACGATGTCGTATGCGTAGGTGCTGGTGTAGCCGCTCATGCCGTCTCCGCCCATATAAAAGGCGCCGAAGGGAGTGAGTTTGTACGGATTGTACGAACCGAGCAGGCCTAGGTCGAATCGAGTGGACAGCACCAATTTTTGATTGCTCGAAACAGGCGTGAAGGTGCGAGTAGCAAGCTTAATCTTATAGGATTCCTGCCATAGCTGCAGTTCTTCGGCGCTCATCTTCTGGTAGTCTTGTTCGGTGCGTCCGTCAAACAGCGAGTAAGGAGGCGCCAGAGAAGCCGAGAGGGTGAAGGTCGAACCGTTGCGGGTGTAGAGCGGATTGTCTATGGAGTTGCGGCTAATAGTGATGCCCAAATGGAAATCGTTGCTGACACCGTTGTTGATGACGAAGTAGGCCCAATCCTGCAGACGGTACTGCTGGAAAGCAAGTTCGGTGTAGATCTGGAAATAGTCGTCAGGCCAAGTCAGACGGTGTGAGAGGCCGACGGATGCGCCCCAGAGCTTGATGAATTTGTTGGGGTCGGCTTCCATTTCCATATAGCTGGAATAGTCGTATCCGTAGTAGTCGCTGTAACCGCTGTAGTAGTAATTGTAGTAGTTGTACATGTTGTTGTACAGATTCTTGTAATAGCGGTCGCTGACGCCGGTCTGATACGAGTAGAACGCGCCGAGACTCAAGGCGTTGGGCCGTTTTCCGCCCAGCCAGGGTTCAGTGAACTGGAAACTGTACGACTGATAGTACTGGCCGTTGGTCCGTCCTGTGAGGCTGAGTGTCTGACCTTCGCCTTGGGGCAGAACGCGGTAGGTGTTGAGGTGCAGAAGGTTTTTCAAAGAGAAATTGGTGAACTTCAGACTGACGGAACCGATGACGCCCGTGGTGCCGTAACCGAGCGAGAACTCTACCTGGTCGTTGGCTTTAGTCGTCAGATTCATATCGATGTCGACGGTGCCGTCTTCGGGATTCGGAATGGGATTGATGCCCATCGTTTCGGGGTCGAAATGGCCTGTTTGGGCAATTTCACGGGCGGAACGGCGCAGTGCGCTCATGCTGAACAATTGTCCGGGCTTGATGTAGAGTTCGCGGCGGACGACATGCTCGTACAGGCGGTCGTTGCCACTGATTTCGATGCGGTTGATGGTGGCGGGCTCGCCTTCGTAAATACGCATCTCCAAATCGATCGAGTCCTCTTCGACACGGATTTCCACAGGATTGACCTGGAAGAAGAGATAGCCGTTGTCCATGTAAAGCGTTTGGACGGCGTCGTATTCATCTTCATTGAGACGCTTGTTGAGACGCTTCTGATTGTAAACGTCTCCTTTTTCAATCTGGAGCGTCCGGTCAAGCTGCTCGCTGGTGTAGACCGTGTTGCCCACCCATGAGATGTCGCGGATGAAATACTGCTGGCCTTCGTCTATTTTCATATAGACGTTCACATGCTTCTTGTCGTAACGGTAGACGGTGTCTTCCAGAATCATGGCGTCGCGGTAACCGAACTCGTTGTACTTCTGGATGAGGGTGAATTTGTCGTTGTCGAAGTCTTTTTCAACATATTTCTTGGAACGGAAGAAGTTGGTCAGACGGCCTTTCTGATTGGTTTTCTTCATCGCCCAGTCGATGCGGCTCTCGTTGAAGGCTTCGTTGCCCTCGATGATGAGCTGGTTTACACGGACTTTCTCCTGCTTGTCCACATTGATGTCGACAATGACCTGATTCTCCTTTTCGGAATCGTCGCGCTGCAGCACGGACACTTCGACATTTTTGAAACCCTTGTCGCTGTAATATTTCGAAATCAGCGTTTCGGCCCTGCCGATGATGTTGGGCGTGATCTGATTGCCGACAACCAGATTGAGACGTTCTTCGAGCTCTTCTTTCTCGTTCTTTTTCATGCCGTTGTAGTTGACGGCGGAAATGCGCGGACGCGGCGACAGTTTGAAGCGGAGCCAGATTTGATTGCCTTCGATCTTGTCGGCCAGAATGTGCACGTCCGAGAACAGACCGTGTCTCCAGAACCGCTTGATGGCGTCGGTGATGTCGTCGCCGGGCACGCGGATGGTCTGACCCACAGCCAGACCTGAAATGCCAATCAGCACATAGTCTTCATAGTTGTCGATGCCTTCGACGGCGATGTCGGCAATCTTATATTCGCGTGGTGAGGAATAGTAAATCTGCGGAGCCTCCTGCGCCCTCATAAGGGGCGTCAGCAGGAGAACGGCTGCCAGTATCAGCAACCGGAGACCGGACATTCGATATGTAGTGTTGTTGCGCATCATTTTTTCACTTGTTCGCTGGTTTTGCCGAAACGCCTCTCGCGCGACTGATAGTCGGCTATCGCTTCACGGAACGCTTCCTCGCGGAACTCCGGCCAAGGAGTGGCCGTGAAGTAGAATTCAGTGTAGGCGCATTGCCAAAGCAGATAGTTGCTGATACGGAGTTCGCCTCCGGTACGGATCAGCAGGTCCGGGTCGGGAATGCCGGCCGTTGACAGGTATTGCGAGAACAAGTTCTCGTCTATCGAAGATTCTTTCAAAATACCTTTCGCTACGTCCGATGCAATCAGACGGGCGGCGCGACTGATTTCCCAACGGGCCGAATAACCGATGGCCAGCACCAGATTCAACGAGCGGCAATGGGCCGTCCTCTCTTCGAATTCGCGTGCTTTTGCCTGAACGTCGGCGGGGAGCAGGGAAAGGTCGCCGATGATTCGGCCGCGGACGTCATTCTCGATGAGATTGTCCGTTTCCTTGTTGATGGAATCGATGAGCAGGTGCATCAGACCGCTCACTTCGGCTTCGGGACGGTTGAAGTTCTCGATGGAGAAGGTGTAGAGCGTCAGATAGCCGATGCCGAGACGACGGGCGGTTTCCACGCAGGCACGGACGGAAGAGGCTCCTTCCATGTGCCCGTATAGCCGGTCTTTGCCCTTGGCTTTAGCCCAACGTCCATTGCCGTCCATGACAATGGCAACGTGGCGCGGCATTTTGTCTTTGTTCAGTTCCATCATATCGTCAATCTCTATAGCAGGTCGAACCGTTGTACCAGAAATCGTAGCTGACAAACAGGCGAAGACCGGTGTAGTTGTCTTTGTTCTTGTTCCAGGCGCTGGTGACCATAGGGTCGTTCAGTTGGAATCCCGATCCGTTCTCGCTGTAATCGAGCCGGTCGGAAAAACTCAGTCTTATAGAGGCTTCCAGTCCGGCATTGAGCCGGGTGCCGGGAATTTTGCAGCGAACGCCCAAACCGACGGGCAGGAGCGCGGTTGCGCGCCAACGGTCGGCTTCGTAAACGATACCGCCGATGCCCGCCAGCACATAGGGTGAAACGCGGCTGAGTCCCGGCGTGTAGTCGGGAGCTCCGAACTCGTAAAAGTTGAACTCCAGCTGCACGCTGCCTTCACCGATCCTGCGTTCGAAATCCAGGTCGATACCGTTCGGATAGAGCTGGCTTTGCCCCGTAGTGCTGCCTTTCAGACCGGCCATGCCCAATTCCGCCTTGAGCGAGAAGCGGCTGTTGAGGTTGTACCGGGCCATGCCTGAGAGAAAAGGCTGCGGATTGGCGATCAGCTGCCGGTTGGCGTCGCCCATATAAGAAGACACACCAGCCAGAAGACCGGCTTCCATGCGGTAGGTCTGCGCTTTGAGGGGCAGACACATCGCCAGGAAAAACAGTATGGGCTGGAGCGAACGTCTCATTTTTTCAGGAAAAGCATGCGATTGATGAAGGCTTCCCAGACCTCGGTGCTGCCGTTGCCGCCGAAAATCCGGATATGTTCTTCGTCGGCCAATACCTGCTGATAGGCGAGACCTTCGGGCAATTCTTTGAACTGGTCTTTCGACGGAGCGCTTTTCCACGACAGTCCGTGGCTGGAAGAACAGTAGAGCGTGGGGTCACAGTGCCCTTCGGCATCCTCTCCACCGTACAGGTAAAGGGTGTTGTCATAATAGAAGACGGAGGCTCCCTTGCGGGGCGATATGCCGTCGAGCTGGTCGGACAGGCAAACCCAGTACAGTCCGTCCATCGTCGACCAGGTGGTCTGAGACAACTCCCCGGCGGCATTGAGACCGGTCATTACCGTCAGGAAAGCGACATCGGTCACGGTTTTGCCGAAACAAACGGCGAATCCGCTGATGGGAAAGTCTGCAGGGACAGAGTCCCCTAGGGTCCAGGAAGACTCGTAGCGGGCGAAATACGGCTTGCCGCCTTTGTCGACAATTCCGAGCAAAGCGTCTTCACTGAGATATTTGCGGCCTTCCAATACGCCGAACAGACAGCGGACTTCGGTCGTGTCGGAAACGGCTTGCCAGTTGAGCAGGTCATCGGACGCGTACAGTTTGAAATTGTCTGTGGAAAGGAAATAACGGTCTTTGTACCAGCAAAGTCCGGCAGGTACGGCCAAACCGCTCAGGCCGCTTGCGCTGCCGGCGTCGGCCCAAGCCCTTCCGTCTGAAGAACGGTTGACGGACAGCGTCGAATCTTCCAGCAGGCCGAAGGCGAAATACTCGCCTCCGCGGTCGATCATTTTCCATGAGGGACTGTAGGAGGGTAGATCTTGACTGATACGCTTCATTTGGAGCGAATCGGGATCCTGCTGATGCACGTTGACGTATACCTGGTAAGTGATGCTGTGGTCACCGTCGGCGGAGGTGTTCTGCAGACTGATGGGACAATCCGACCAATCGACACGGGTTTTCTGTTTCCACGCTTCGCCATTGATGTAGATTTTGTCGTTGCTTGTGCTCACTGTCAGACAAGGGTACAGGGAGTCCACCTCGGTGGCGAAAGGAAAGGAGTCTTCGTTCCAAATGGTGTGGGCGAAATTGTCGATATAGAACTTGTAATCCTTGATGTCGGGAAAGGAATCGAAACCGAAATAGGTCAGATAAGCTCCCTTGTAGGGAATGTCGTCTGCCCGGTTGCAGGACGGGATGACGAAAACGGATGCCAGAATCGAAACCAGCAGCGCGGTTTTCCAAATATGATGTACGAATTTCATTCGATGCAGTCTTTACTCAGACTGCAAAAATACGAAGATTTTCCGTATATAATGTGCATGAAGCCCAATTTATGAAAAATTAGGCCTAAAAGTTTCGTATGTAAACTTTTGTCAAGTGACCGGCCGAATCGGTCCTCTGGTGTTCGAGACAGTCTTCCGTGGAAAGTAGGGTCGGTGCGGGCAGACCCTCGCCGATTTTCAGCGGCGAAGTCTCTATCCTCAGTTCGTTCCATAGCCCTTGGTTCAGAAAAGCCTGATGCAGACGGGCGCCGCCCTCGACCAGCAGACTTTGGATGCCCATCTCGCCCAAACGGTCTAGCAGGGCTTCGAGACTGTCGGCCTGAATTGTTTCCAGGCCATTGTGTGTCAAGCAGTTGATATCTTTGTTGGAAAAATCTCTGCTGAAAACGAAGCGGCGGGGTTGGCGGTCGGACGGCCAGTCCCGTACGGTGAGTTGCGGACGGTCCGCCAAGGCCGTCCGACTGCCGACCAGCACAGCGTCGTAGAGGCTCCGTTCGCGATGGACCAGCATCCGGTTCCAGTCGTCCGAAATGGCCAACGCCCTGTCAGAAGAGCCGTCATGCCGGATACGGTCGATGAATCCGTCGGCCGTCTGTGCCCATTTCAGACAGACATAAGGCCGTCTGTGCAACTGAAAATGGAAGAAGCGTCGGTTTAACCGCCGGCATTCATCTTCGCAGACTCCGACGCGGACATCGATGCCCGCGGCTCTCATCTTTTCGATTCCCCGACCGCTTACTTTCGGAAAAGGGTCGAGGCATCCGACCACTACCTGAGGAATCTGTTTTTCGATAATCAAATCGGCGCAAGGCGGCGTCTTTCCGTAATGGGAGCAGGGCTCAAGACTCACATACAGGGTCGATTCCTTCAGCAGTTCCTGCTTGCTGACGCTTCTGATGGCGTTGGGCTCGGCGTGCGGACAGCCGGCACGGTGATGCCAGCCTTCTCCGATGATCCGCCCTTCGTGGACAATGACAGCTCCGACCATCGGATTGGGCGCCGCATAGGGCGCTCCCAAGGCTGCCAGCTGGAGGCAGCGCCTCATGAAAATTAAATCCTGTTCCGACTTGTTTGCCATTCGTCTATCGTCTATTTTTGCAGTCTTGCTGAACCCTTATGAAAAGCTTTCTGTCGTATCTCTCGGACAAACTGTCGATCCTTTATTCCCCTCAAGAATCAAGGGTGATTTCGCGCAGCTTGATGCGTGAGCTCGTTTCTATGACGGACAGCGAGATTTACGGTGGCAAAGATATAAAAATTCCGGATGACAAGCGTTGTCTGCTCCATGGAGCGGTGGACCGTCTGGCTGAAGGCGAACCGCTTCAGTATGTCATCGGAAGCGTCGATTTTTACGGTCTTTCGCTGCATGTCCGCCGACCGGTGCTGATTCCTCGTCCCGAGACGGAAGAACTGGTCGACTGGATTGTGAAAGACCGTTCCGAAGACAAGGGACTGTCTGTTCTGGATGTGGGTACGGGGAGCGGCTGCATAGCCCTTTCGTTGGCTGCGCATCTCAAGTCGTCCTTCGTAACGGCCTGGGATGTCTTGCCTGAAGCTTTGGATCTGGCCTGCGAGAATGCCCGACTGAACGGACTCTCTGTCGTGCTGGAAAAACAAGACCTTTTTGAGGTGATTTCTTCCGATGAAATCGGGAAAAACCTGTCTCTCGACCTGCTGGTCAGCAATCCCCCCTATGTCCGCGAAAGCGAGTCTGCCGACATGAGCGCCCGGGTCTTGGATTACGAATCGCCTTTGGCTCTTTTCGTGTCCGACGAGGACCCTCTCCGGTATTATGCGGCCTTGGCCCTCCTGGGGAAAAAATGCCTGAAACCGGGAGGCGGCCTTTATGTCGAAGTCAACTCCGCACTGGGACCCCAGACCTGCAGCCTTTTCGAGCGGGAAGGCTATAGCCGGGTCTGTCTGCGAAAAGATATTTTCGGCCGCGACCGGATGGTCCGAGCCCTATTTCCTTAGCCATTGTCCTATGAATGCCTATACCGAAGCCCTGTCTTGGGCCAGCTCCTATTGCTCCCGTGCCGAACGCTGCGATTCCGAAGTGCTTGCCAAACTAGACAAGTACGAATTGGATGAAGGACAGCAGGCCCGCCTGTTGGCGGAACTGCACAAAGAGGGCTATATCGATGAGAAACGCTATGCCCGTTCCTATGCGGCCGACCAGTTCCGCTTCGCCCGTTGGGGACGCATCAAGATACGCTTGATGCTCAAACAGAAGCATGTGTCTGATGAAGCCATCCGCGAAGGACTGGCTGCGATATCCGAAACCGAATACCGGCAGACATTGGCCAATCTGCTGGATGAAAAAATGAAAAACACCCGTGCAGGATCCGACAGGGAAATGGCTGCCAAGCTGCTGCGATTTGCCTACGGCCGCGGATTCGAGCCCGATTATGTACGTCAATGCATCCATTTTCCAGAGGAATCCTGAATCTCCTTTATCCCCCTTTATGTCCATCCTGCGGCCGCCGATTGGGCCGTGGAGAGACCTGTCTGTGCACCCTCTGCCAGTATCGGCTGCCCCGGCTTCGTCTGGAATCGTTCGCCGAAAATGCCGTTTCGGCCAGACTGGCGGGCAAAATCCCTTTCGAAAAGGCGGCCGCTGCTTTTGCTTACCAGAAAGAATCGCTTATCCAAAGTCTGTTCGAATCGTTCAAGTACGATAGCAACAGCCGGTTGGCCGATTTTCTCGGATCGATGGCCGGACGCCGCCTTTCCGCACAAAATTTTTTCGATGGAATCGACTTTATCGTACCGGTTCCCCTCCATCCGAAAAAACAGGCCGTCAGAGGTTACAACCAGAGTCTCCGCATCGCCGAAGGCCTGTCCCGCCAATCGGGCATTCCGGTGGAGACCAAAGGCCTCAGAAGAGTGCATGCAACTGAGACTCAGACTCGTAAGTCGGCATGGGAACGCCAGGAAAACATGTGGCAAGTCTTTGAGGCGGTTCCCGATGTCTTCCCTCCCGGAAGCCATCTGCTGCTGGTCGACGACGTGCTGACGACGGGCGCCACTTTGGAAGCCTGCGGAAGGGCTTTGCTGGCATCCGGCAAGCTTCGCTTGAGCATTTTTGCCTTAGCCTTGGCATAGACTGAAAAATTCCTTATTTTTGCACATCATAAATACAATTGAAATGAATCAGCAAAGCGCTGGGCAGATAGCCCGAGAACTGCTCCGAATCAAAGCAGTCAAACTTCGTCCGAACGAGCCCTTTACTTGGGCAAGCGGTTGGAAATCACCTATCTATTGCGATAATCGCCAGACTTTGGCCTATCCCGAACTGAGAACGCTCATCAAAGAGGAACTTGCCGCCGTGGTGCGCGAAAAGTATCCCCAGGCCAATGTCATCGTTGGCGTGGCCACGGGTGCCATCGCTCAAGGCGCCTTGGTGGCCGACCTGCTTCAGCTGCCTTTCGCATATGTCCGTCCCAAGCCGAAGGACCACGGAATGGGCAACACCATTGAAGGCCAGTTGCTCCCCGGTCAGAAAGCTGTTGTCATCGAAGACCTCATTTCGACCGGCAGCAGCAGTTTGAAGGCTGTCGAATCGGTCCGCGCCGCAGGTGTGGAAGTGCTGGGAATGGTCGCCAATTTCACCTATGGATTTCCCCAGGCGGAAGAAGCCTTTGACATGGCCGATGTCCATCTCGACACGCTCTGCAACTATCACGTCGTCATTGAAGAAGCCCTGAGAACCAACTATGTCACAGATGGTCAGATGGAGACCCTGCTCGAATGGCGCAACAATCCGTCTGAATGGGGTATTTAAGAATTTCTCCTTATGACTGAATACGTTAGCAAGGTCAAAGTGGTCAACGCTTCTAAGGAAGCTGTTTTTGCCAAGCTCTCCGACATGAGCCAGTTGGATGCCTATGGAGCTCTGCTGCCGGCTGACAAGGTGAGCGATTTCCGTTGCGACAGCGATTCCTGCAGTTGCAAGGTCAATTATCCGGGAGTCAACCGTTTGGCTCTCAGAATCGTGGATCGTGAACCCGGAAAGACGGTCAAGATTCAGACGGAAGAATCGCCCATCAGCATGACCGGCTGGCTTCAGATAAAAGAAAAGGACGCCGAATCCTGTTTTATCCGGCTCACCCTTCACGCCGACATTCCTTTCATGTTGAAGGCTGTCGTGAACAAATATCTGAAAGACGGCATCGACCAAGCGGCTGACGTTTTGAGTAATGGGACTATAAGTTATTGAAAATGAATAAACTCTGGCAGAAAAATACCATCGTCGACAAGGAAATCGAACGCTTTACGGTGGGACACGATCCGGAAATGGACATGTATCTGGCCCCTTACGACGTGCTGGGCTCCATGGCCCATGTCACGATGCTTTCGGAAGTCGGTCTGATTGACCCGTCCCATCTGCCGTCTATCCTTGAAGGCCTTCGGGGCATTTACAGGCAGATAGGCGAGGGGAAGTTCTCCATCGAACCCGGTGTGGAAGACATCCATTCGCAGGTGGAGCTCCAACTGACCCGACACTTGGGCGACTTGGGCAAGGAAATCCACAGCGGCCGTTCCCGCAACGATCAGGTGCTCTTGGACTTGCGCCTGTTCACCCGTGCCAGAATAGCCCGACTGCTCGACGGCGTGCTCAATCTGTTCGACGTGCTGCAGGCCCAGAGCGAAAAGTACAAACAGGTGCTGATGCCGGGCTACACGCACCTTCAGATTGCCATGCCCTCATCTTTCGGCCTCTGGTTCGGCGCCTATGCCGAGTCGCTGGTCGACGATGTGCAGCTGCTTGAGGCCGCTTACCGCATCTGCAACCGCAATCCGCTTGGCTCGGCTGCCGGATACGGCTCGTCGTTCCCGCTCAACCGCCGTCGGACCACCGAACTGCTGGGCTTTGACGATATGAACTACAATGTGGTCTACGCCCAAATGGGACGCGGAAAGATGGAACGTACCGTGGCCTTTGCCATCGCCTCCATCGCGGGAACGCTGTCCAAACTGGCCTTCGACGCCTGTATGTTCAATTCTCAGAATTTCGGCTTCATCAAATTGCCGGCTGAGTTCACGACGGGTTCGAGCATCATGCCCCACAAGAAGAATCCCGATGTCTTCGAACTGACCCGCGCCAAATGCAACCGCCTTCAGTCGCTTCCGGCAGACATCTCGTCGATCATCCAGAATCTGCCCTCCGGATACTTCCGCGACATGCAGCTCATCAAGGAACAGTTCATTCCTGCCTTCGACGAACTGATCGACTGCCTGAAGATGGTGTCCGTATGCCTGAGCCACATCACTGTCAATGAACATATTCTCGAGGATGACCGATACCTGCACATTTTCAGTGTGGAAGAAGTCAACCGCCGAGTGTTGGAAGGCGTGCCCTTCCGTGACGCTTACCGCCAGGTGGGCCTGGAAATCGAGGCCGGTCAGTTCTCTTCCGACAAGCAGGTGAATCATACGCACGAAGGCAGTATCGGCAATCTCTGCAACGAGGCCATCGCTTCGCGCATGCGTCAGCTGGCCGGACGTTTCGGCATCGAAAAGGTGGAGTCGGCCGAACGGGCTTTGCTGGCAGGTGAATGAGAATCTTTACAAACTGAATAAATAGGGTGATTATGAAAAAGACGATTTTGCTTTTCCTGATTGGCGCGCTTCTTCCTTCTTTGGCGGAGGCTCAGTCTGATGTGAGTCTGTTCTGGCGCAGCGACAGCATCCAGCTGACGGAAATAATTTCTCCGCAAGCCGACTGCTACAAACTGATCGGACACCACGGACCTGCAGTGGAAAATATGTATATGGCTCTCCGCATCTATTTCAACAACAGCGGATCCATCGATGTGTACACCAAACAGAAACCGGGTTTGGAACTGGCCGCCGCCCACTGGTATCCGAGCGTTCAGATGCAGACGGAACAGGGTTTCGGATGTGACGAATACAAAGTCGGCAAGACGGTCGGCTTGGGCGGTTACAAACTTTGGGACGGCGAAAATGTCATCGACCTGGTGGCTGGCCAGGGACGCGAAATCCGTGTCGGCAAGACCAAAAAAGGCGCTTGGGCCGAGATGTTGGCCAAGGGCGTCGACTTCAACGGAAAAGGCTACGACATTCTCATCCGTGTGACTGTCAGCAACGACAGCCGATGGGCCACGGCCGAAGCCTTCAGCAAAAAAGGCGGCAAAGTGCAGTTTGTCACCGGTGTCAATTCCCATCCGGGATGTCAGCGTGAAACGACAGACGGACATATCGCCGTTTGGGGACGTCATCCGGCAGACGTCTCACAAAATCCCATCCTGATCGGCGGCGGTATGGTCTATCCCCAAGCATCGGTTTGTCAGAAGAAAATCAGCGACGAAGGCATTTTCGTCGTGAGCCGTCCCACCCGTCATTTCAAAACGCGTATCGTTTCGGCCGGCGAAAAGGAAGCCGATCTCAACAATGCCGCTAAATTCATCAAATACGTTCTCGAAACCAAATGATTATGGAAATCGCATCAATCGTGGCCGTCGCTGAAAATTACGGCATCGGAAAAGATAACCGTCTGCTTTGTCACCTCTCGGACGACTTGAAACATTTCAAGGCAGTCACCTCCGGCCATACGGTCATCATGGGCAGCAATACATTCCGTTCGCTGCCCAAGGGCGCGCTTCCGAACCGTCGTAATATCGTTCTCTACCCGTTTGACGACCAGGAGTTTCCCGGTTGTGAAGTCGCCAAATCCTTTCCCGAAGTGCTGGCCATGTGCGAAGGAGAGGAATCTGTTTTCTTCATGGGCGGCGCCATGGTTTACCGTCAGGCTATGGAATACGTCAACTCACTCTATATCACGTGGATTCACCGTGAATTCGAGGCCGACGCCTTTTTCCCTGAAATCGATATGAACGTTTGGGTGGAAGACAGTCGGGAAGACCATCTCGATGCGGAGATTCCCTATTCATATGTCCATTATGTCAAAAAAGGCTAACACATTAGGCAGGCGGTTTCTGACAGCAGTCGCCTTGCTTCTCGGACTTGTTTTTTCCGTCCCTGACGCTCTGGCTCAGACTTCTGACGGAGCGAAGATTTATTTTCCCATCAGAGTTCACGATTTCGGTACAGCCCGCGAAGAAGCCGGCTTGCTGAAATGTGAGTTCATGTATATCAATACAGGTAACAAACCTTTGGAAATCAGACGTGTTACGGCTTCGTGCGGCTGTACGACGCCCACCTTCTCACGTCAGCCTCTCGCTCCCGGAGATACGAGCTACATCCAGGTGGCCTACAATACGACCGGACGTCCCGGCAATTTCAGCAAGTCCATCATGGTCTATTCCAACGGATCGGCCAACAGTGTCACTCTGACCATCCGCGGAACGGTGCGCGAACGCGAGAATTCTGTCGAAACCAATTTCCCCAAAGTTTACGGACCTCTCCGTTTGAAACGGAACACAGTGGCATTCGGTGACATATCCATCGGAAGTGTCCGTACCGAGAGCATCGCCATTTACAACACGCTGGAAAACCAGCCACTGAATCTAAGCTTGTCAGAACTGCCCAAGCATTTGAAAGCGACGATTTCCAACACGAGCCTTCCGGCCGGAGAGACGGGATTCGTGTCCATTACTTACCTTTCCGAAACCGCTCACGATTTCGGAAAGTGCGAAGACGAATTCTATCTCAACATCGAAGGTGAGGGCGTTGAACACATCTCGGGCAAAATCACCGTGACAGCCAATCTCCTGGAAGATTTTTCCCAATTGACGGCCGAAAGCGCCGTGCCCGAACTCCGATTTTCCAGCACGACGCTCGATTTCGGAAAGGTCCGCTCCAAAAAGAAAGCGAAAGCCTACCTCACCATCTACAACGACGGAAAAGCTCCATTGAAGATTCGTAAAATCGTTTCTCAGATTGATGCGCTCTATGTCAAGGCCGATAAGATGGAAGTGGCTCCCGGCAAATCGACCCGCTTGCGTTTCGAACTGAACTGCAGCAAGGCCGAATCATTTGTGAAGTACAACATCGAGGTGATTACCAACGACCCCAAAATGTCGCGCAAGCGTTTGACGGTCCAGGCTGAGATCACAGATTGAACATTTATGGAACATCCCGAAAACGACGAACGCTACAAAGGTCTGTCTGTCAATGAAGGCGTCAGCAGCCAGCCCATTGTCAACCCTTACCTGACCAAGCGTCCGCGCCGGCCCCAGTACACGGCTTCCGAATATGTCGAAGGCATACGGAAAGGCAATAAAGTGATGCTGAGTCAGGCCGTTACGATGATTGAAAGCGCACTTCCGGCCCATCAGACGATGGCGGCAGAAATTATCGAAAAGTGTCTGCCTTATGCCGGACATTCGGTCCGTTGGGGCATCACCGGTGTCCCGGGCGCCGGCAAAAGCACCTCTATCGAAGCTTTCGGCATGGAACTGTTGCGTCAGGGTCACAAATTGGCCGTTTTGGCCATCGATCCGAGCAGCGAGCGCAGCCGTGGCAGCATTTTGGGAGACAAGACCCGTATGGAACAGCTTTCCGTTCAGGAAGACGCTTTCATCCGCCCTTCCCCGAGCGGCTGTTCGCTGGGCGGAGTGGCCCGCAAGACCCGCGAATCGATTGTGCTTTGCGAGGCTGCCGGATTCGATACGGTTTTTGTAGAGACGGTCGGTGTCGGTCAGTCGGAAACCGCGGTCCATTCCATGGTCGACTTTTTCCTGCTCATTCAGATTGCCGGAGCCGGCGACGAGTTGCAAGGCATCAAACGCGGCATTATGGAAATGTCTGACGGCATTGCCATCAACAAGGCAGACGGCGACAATTACCAGCGGGCCAGATTGGCCGCCGCCCATTATCGCAACGCTTTGCAACTGTTCCCGATGCCGGAGGCCGGTCAGCGTCCCAAAGTCATCACCTATTCCGGTCTGGAGCAGATCGGTATTCACGATGTGCTGAAAATGGTCGACGAATACATCAGCCTGGTGCGGAGCAACGGCGTTTTCGAAGCTCGCCGCCGCCGTCAGGAAAGTTACTGGATGCGTGAAACGATCGATGAGGCGCTCAAAAACCATTTCTATCTCAATCCGGAGATAGAAACCTTGATTGCCCAGAAGGAACAACAGGTTTTGGGACAGGAAATCACGCCTTTCCGTGCCGCTCAGGATTTGCTGGACCGATATTTCGGACAGCGTCTCTGACTTGCTCCATCAGCCAGACGGGTGTCGACGTGGCGCCGCAGATGCCGACACTGTCGAGCCCGTCGAACCATTCGGCTTTCAAATCTTCGGGACCCGAAACGAAATGGGTGTTGGAATTGATTTGCCGGCAAGCGTTCAGAAGAGCCTTTCCGTTGGAACTTTTCGCGTCGCTTACAAAAAGGATGCAGTCGTGCCGCGATGCGAATTCCCGGATCTGAGGTATCCGGTTTCCGAAATGACGGCATACGGTGTCGAAATGTTCGAAAGAGACACCCGGCTGCAGATGCTTCGAGATGGCTTCGATGAGCACATCGTAATCCTGTTTCGACTGGGTGGTCTGTGAAAACAGGACGCAGTCCTTGGAAGGGTCGATTTTGCCGATGTCAGAAAGCTTCTCCAATACGATCGCATGATTTTCAGTTTGCCCGACCAATCCGTTCACTTCGGCATGCCCGGCTTTTCCGAATATCAGCAGTTGGACATCCTGACCTCTTTCCTGGAATATTTTTTTGATCCGCTGCTGCAGATGAAGTACTACGGGACAAGTGGCGTCAATGACTTCCAAACGGTTTTTACGGGCCAGTTCATAGGTCGAAGGCGGTTCTCCATGGGCGCGGAACAGCACGTGCGCATCGTGCAGATGCTCCATCTGCTCGTGGGTGAGCGTCTGGAGCCCTTTCTCGCGCAGGCGTTCCACCTCTATGGTGTTGTGAACTATGTCGCCCAGACAGTAGAGCTGCCCCTGAGATTCCAGTTGCTCTTCCGCCTTTCGGATGGCTTTGACCACACCGAAGCAGAATCCGGAACCACTGTCAATCTCTATTGACTTCATCTATTTTGGCCTTGAAAATGGCATCAGCCCAGTCGTTCTGTTCGTCAACGCTCATATGGCTGCTGTCGCAGAGAATGGCGTCTTCGGCTTGACGGAGCGGACTGGTGGCGCGACTTGAATCGATGCGGTCTCGAGTGATGACATTGTCCAGAATATCCTCATAACTGGCTTCCTGTCCTTTGGCTTTCAGCTCGTCGAAACGGCGTCTGGCTCGTATTTCGGCGCTGGCGGTGACGAAAAATTTGAGTTCCGCATCAGGAAAGACTACGGTTCCGATGTCTCTGCCGTCCATGACGACACCGCGCGCCTTGCCCATTTCCCGTTGCTGTTCGACCATGGCAGCACGCACTTCGGGAATGGTGGAAACCGGACTGACCGCATTGGAAACCCTCAATCCGCGAATTTCATTTTCGACGGTTTCTCCGTTCAGAGTGACCAGGCTGTTCCCGTTTTCATCGGTGGTGAAACCGACATGGATTTCATTCAGGCGGTCGGTCAGCGCCTGGGAGTCGAGCTGCCCGTCGGCGGAAAACATGTGGTGGCGCAGCGCATAGAGGGTGACTGCGCGGTACATGGCGCCGGTGTCTATGAAAATATAGTGGTGACGGCGGGCCAGTTCTTTGGCCATGGTGCTTTTGCCGCTGGAGGAATGGCCATCGACGGCCACAACGATCTTTTTTTCCATATAGAGTCTTATTTATCGAAACTGGTGGCAAAGGTCATTTGAAGGGAATTGCCTGCCTGATGGTATCTGGCGAAGGATGCTCCAATTCGCATTTTCTTGACTTTCAAGTTGAAAGCAGCGCTCATGCCCGTCAGCATATCGCGTTGTTCGAGCGCCATGTCGCTCCGCCGGCGGGGATTGAGCCCCACGCAGAACAGCAGATTGTCCGACGGAAGAATCTCGACGCCGAGCAGCACGTGACGCATCACGGCTGTCACCAGCTTGTCCACAGTTTCCGTCTTATTCTCGTCACTGTTGTAATAGGTCTGGTCGAGTTGGCTGCCGTAAAGGGTGGCGGTCAGGCGGAAAGGTGCGTGTTCCAAACCCTTGGTGAGGCCCAAGCGGATGTCCCAGGGAAGATTTTCGCGCGTTTCGTCATAGGCGCTGAACTGCGAACCGAGTCCGCTAACGCTGAAACCGCCCCACAACAGTTTGTCGGGATTGCTGTAGGTGACACCCAGGTTGACACCGAGTCCGACCGATGTGTAGACGTCCATGGCCGAATAGATGAAGTCGGCCGATATGCCTCCGCGCCAATTTTCCGCCAAGAGGAAACTGTATGCGCCGCTCAAGGCGATGTCTTTGGCAAAGGTCTCTCCGGTCTGATTGCCGTAGATGTCGGCCGAGGTGATGTGCCCGTAGTCGAAATAGCGGACACCGGCCATCCAGACGCGGTCCGATTTGAAGCGCTGACTGTAGGCGACTTGTCCGACTTTGGTGTCGGAAATGTAGTTCATGAAGCCCAGTGAGAGCTGTTTGTGCATCTCCGGCCGGATGCTGGCCGGGCTTTGGAACCCGAGCATCAGGTCGTTTTCGGGTGAAGACACAGTCTGACCTCCCAAACCGGCGGCCAGTGTGGAGGTGGGCAACTCCAGAAAAGGATAGACCGACTGCCCTGTTTTGCTGAAAACCGGCAGGCAGCCCCACATCACCAGACAGACGATAAACAGATGTCTCTTCATACCGAGGTCAAAGGTACTTGAAAAAATGCTCATCCTTTTAATTTTTTAGGGAGAAATGCTTTTTTTGTCCAAAAAAAAGTATCTTTGCAGTTCAGAGCGTACATAATACTCCTATATACAATGGAAGAGAAAAAATCTAAAAAAGCGAACCTTGAGCTCAATCGCGGCACCTATTTCCTGATGGGTTTGGCCATTGCGCTCGGTTTCCTCTTCATCGGCTTCGAGTTGTCCAATACTGAAGTCAATGTGCTGGAAATCGACGAGTCGGCCGGAGTGGTTGAAGAAGAAGTGATGGTAGAAATCACACGTCAATACATTCCGCCACCACCACCGCCACCACAAACCGTTCAGGCAGACCTTATCCAAATCGTAGAAGACAACACGCTGGAAGAGGATGTCGAGTTCGAATCTATTGAAGACGACCCTGAAGAGGCTGTCATCCAGAACTATGGCGACGAATTCGGTGAAGATTACGATCCTGAAGGCGAAGTTTTCGTCGTGGTCGAGGAAATGCCTTCGTTCCCCGGCGGTGAAGCGGCCATGCAAGCCTTTATCAAGAAGAATCTGAAGTTCCCGCAAATCGCATTGGAAAACGGTATCCAGGGCCGTGTCATCTGTTCCTTCGTCGTTGACGGCAAGGGACACATCACCGGCGCCGAAGTCATCCGCTCCGTGGATCCCAACCTCGACAAGGAAGCGCTTCGCGTCATCAACCTGATGCCCGACTGGAAACCCGGCAAGCAGCAAGGCAAGGCCGTGCGCGTGCGCTACACGCTGCCTGTCGTGTTCCGCCTGCAGAACTGACAAGTTTACACTGAACAATCGGCACACAATTTACACCTCGTGTATTTTGTGTGCTTTTTTTTCCCACTGATGAAACAGACAAAAGAACTCATAGAAATCATACAGAAGGCGATCGCCGACATCCGCTTTGATGAAAAGCCGGATGTGCTGTACGATCCGATGGCCTATATGATGAATCTCGGAGGAAAACGCGTCCGCCCTCTGTTGTGCCTGATGGCGTACCAGATGTATCGCGAGGATGGGCTGGAGGATGTGATGGCACCCGCTTTGGGCATTGAAATGTTCCACAACTTCACACTGCTTCACGATGATGTGATGGACCGTTCGTTCATGCGCCGCGGCAAGCCATGCGTCCATGTCAAGTGGGATGAAAACACGGCTATCCTTTCCGGTGATGCCTTGCAGGTCAAGGCTTATCAGTATGTGCAACAGGCTCCTGCCGACAAACTGAAAGCCTGTTTGGACCTGTTCAGCCGCACCGCGATTGAAGTGTGCGAAGGCCAGGCGTACGATATGCTTTTCGAATCGGAACAGTCGGTCGACAAGGACGAATATCTGAATATGATCCGTTTGAAGACCGCCGTCCTCCTGGCCTGCAGTCTGAAGATGGGTGCCATTCTGGCCGGCGCTCCGGAAGCCGACTGCCAGTCGCTTTACGATTTCGGCATCCATATCGGCATCGCTTTTCAGGTGAAGGACGATTTGCTCGATGTCTGGGGCAATCCATCGATTTTCGGAAAGGCAATCGGTGGTGACATCATGTGCAACAAAAAGACATTCCTGCTGATAAACGCTTTGGAAATGAGTGACGCTTCCCAGCGTGACCGTCTGATGTCCTATTTGCAGAACAGCGATATCGAACGCGGTGAAAAAATCAGCCGGGTGACGGCGCTTTATGAAGAACTGGGCGTGAAAACCGTTTGCGAGAATCTGATGGCCGCACACGAGCAGCTTGCTCTCGATGCGCTTCAGTCGCTCAGCGTCGATCCGGAAAAATGGGCTGCTCTGAAACAGCTGGCCGATGAAATGATGAACCGCCAAATGTAGTGATATGCCTTACAGAAGACTTCCCAACACCGATCAAGCCCGCATGCAGGCACTCAGAACCGCCGTCGAACAGGGCGAACTCGCTGGCTTTTCCAATATGCCTTTTTCCTATAAGGCCCATCACGACGCGCAGTTGTTGCTGGCTCAGATGGAACGGGCATCTCACGAATATCAGATAGCTTATGACCGTCAGGTGACTGAAGGAAAAGAATACGGCAATTACGTGCGTTCGGCCCGCTTGTATGTGTCGCATTTCATCCAGGTGCTGAACATGTGCGTCATCAGGGGGGAAATCAAAAGCGAATACAAGGAACTCTACCATTTGCCGGCCGATACGGCTGCCGTTCCCGATCTGAGCACGGAAGCCGCTCTGATTCAGTGGGGGCGCTATGTGATTGACGGCGAGCACGAGCGTACGAAAAAAGGCGGTGTGCCCATTTACAACCCGTCCATCGCCAAGGTTTCGGTGTATTATGACATTTTCATCGAAGCTCAGAACTCTAAAACCATCCTTCAGAACAACACCAAGCGGGCCATCGACAAACTCGACAGTCTTCATGCCGATGTGGATGCGGTCATTCTCGACCTCTGGAATCAGATCGAGGCCACATTCGACCACCTGCCTGCAGAACAGAAACGCGCCGAGTGCAAGCGTTTCGGCGTCACCTATTATCTGAGAAAGAACGAAAAGGAGTGATTGACACCCACACCCATATTTATCTTCCCGAATTTTCCGACGATGTTCAGGAAGTCCTTGCGTCTGCCCGCCAATCGGGATTGTCCGCCTGTTGGCTGCCCGGCATCGATGCCGGAAGCCTGTCGCAAATGGAATCTCTCAAGCAGGTGTGCGGCGATTTTGTGGAACTCTTCGCCGGACTGCATCCGACCGAAGTGCGTGAAGATTGGCGGGAGCAGTTGGAACTCATCCGCCCCTCTTTGGACAATCCTATATATAAAGGTGTCGGTGAAATCGGTCTCGACCTTTATTGGGACAAGACTTTTCAGAAAGAGCAGGAAGACGCCCTCTGCGCTCAGCTGGATTGGGCTGCCGCTCTTGAGAAACCTGTTCTGCTTCATGTCAGAAACGCCTACGATGAGATGATGGAACTGATGAAGCCGTATTGGGGCAGACTCAGGGGTGTTTTCCACTGCTTTTCAGGGACTCGCGAACAGGCGCTGACCATCGTCGGAAACGGCTTCCTGCTGGGTGTCGGGGGCAGCATCACGTACAAGAACTCCCAACAGGCCGCCTTTTTGCGGGAAATTCCGCTCGAATCGATTGTCACCGAAACGGATGCCCCTTATTTGAGCCCAATTCCCAAAAGAGGAACCCGCAATCAGCCTTCATTTATGGCTTATACGGCGGATTTCCTTTCGAATCTTTACGGTGTGAGCTTGGAAGAACTCTCGTTTCAGACGGAAATCAATGCAAAACGGCTTTTGAAATAAAAAACATTGGGGAAATGGTTTGTACTTCGTAAAAAAAATCGTAATTTGCGCCCGTTTTTAGGAGAGATGCTCGAGTGGCTTAAGAGGCGCGCCTGGAAAGCGCGTAAACGGTGTGGAATCGTTTCGCGGGTTCGAATCCCGCTTTCTCCGCTCCAGAAATTTTATTAATTACTTTAACAAACTCTGACAATGAAAAAGTTTATTGCTCTTTTCACTCTGGTGAGCTTTCTGAGTTTTGGCGTATTTGCGCAGGAAGCTGTCGCTCCTGTTGCCGATGAAGACACGGCTACCGTTGTCGCCGACTCTATCGCTGCCGCTGCTGAAGAAACCGTCGCAGCCGCCGAAGCTGAACAAGGTCCCCTTGGAGGTATTTACAAAACCTTGAAAATCAAATTTATCGAAGGTTCTGCCGGTTTCATGAGCTGCGTTGCTCTGGCCCTTATCCTCGGTCTTGCCTTCTGTATCGAACGTATCCTCTATCTGAACATGGCTTCTGTAGACGTCAAGGAACTTCTTGATAAGGTCGAAAAAGCTCTGCTGGAAGACAAGGATGTTGAAAAGGCTAAAGAAATCTGCAAAAATACCCGTGGTCCCGTCGCTTCGATTTTCTATCAGGGCATCGCAAACCTCGACCAGGGCATCGATATCGCCGAAAAGCACCTCATCTCCTACGGTGGCGTGCAGACCGGTCTGATGGAACGCAACTTCCCGTGGATTTCGCTGTTCATATCGATGTCTCCTTCTCTCGGATTCCTGGGAACCGTTATCGGTATGATCCAGGCCTTCGATAAGATTCAGCAGGTTGGTGACATCAGCCCGACCGTCGTTGCCGGCGGTATGAAGGTGGCCCTTATCACGACTGTGTTCGGTCTGATCGCCGCTATGATTCTGCAGGTGTTCTTCAACTACATCATGTCCAAGGTCGACTCTCTGACCGGTGATATGGAAGACGCCACCATCACCCTTCTCGACATCTTCGCCAAGATGGATCTCGAAAGCAAATAAATGACTCAACCCAATTAACAGTAATATCTTATGTCAAAATTCACCAGCCTTCTCCCGAAGATAGCGCTCTGGATACTGATGGCATTGTCCGTAGTGGCATTCGCCATGGTGTTCATCGGCGGATCGGTGGATCCTACTGCAGAATATAAAGAGCCGGTCTACACCGACGTCCTGCTGTATTGGGTCGGAGCCATCTTTGCCATTGCGCTGATTATCACTTTGGGCTTTGCGTTGGTGCAGATTTTCCATCAGTTCCGTACCGCTCCCGGTGCCGCCGTCAAGTCAATGATCGGTGTGCTGGCTCTGTTCGGTCTGCTGGCTGTCGGATTCTTCTGCATTAACGGCTTCAACTACATCGACAATGAGGTGTTGAGTACTTTCGACGGCACCATAACTTTGGGCATGAACCAATTGAGCAACATGAGCATCGTGTCTATCGGTGTTCTGGCAGTCATTGCCATCGTGCTCATTGTCTTCTCCGGTGCTTTCAAAGGTAAAGTCTACGATCCCGATAAAAAATAACTGGCCATGTCAACTGTCAAAAAACTGCCACAACCGAATACAAGTTCGACCGCGGACATTGCATTCCTGTTGCTGATTTTCTTCCTGCTGACCACCACTATGGATACCGATACGGGTCTGACCCGCCGTCTGCCTCCGCCAGTGGATGAAGATGTCGAGCAGAAAGTGGAAGAGCGCAACACGTTGGTGGTGCTGGTCAGCTACGACAACCGAATCATGTGTAAGGGTAAGGAGATTGAACTTTCCGAGTTGAAAGACATCGCGAAGGAATTCATAGAGAACCCCTACAACAGTCCGAAGTTGCCGAAAAAAGTGCCCGTAACCATCGAATATTTCGGTGAAGTGGAAATCACAAAGCCTCACGTCATCTCTCTGCAGAATGACCGTGCTACCAAGTACTGGAGGTATATGGACGTGCAAAACGAACTGATCGCCGCTTACAACGAGTTGCGTGACGAATTGTCTCTCAGAACTTTCGGCAAACCGTATGCCGATCTCGACGAGCCGCATCAGAAAGCTGTCGCTGCCTATTATCCTCAGAAGATTTCAGAAGCTGAACCCAAGACATATTAATTCTGACTCATTATGGCAAAGTTTAAAAAATCAGGTGGCAATGAGGTCCCGGAGTTGAACATGTCTTCCCTTTCGGACATCGTCTTCATGTTCCTGTTTTTCTTCATGTCTGTCACGACGATGAAAGAAGTAGATTTGAAGGTCGAAGTCAATGTTCCCGAAGCTACTGAACTGACGAAACTTGAGAAGAAATCACTGGTCACCTACATCTACATCGGTAAGCCCAATAAGCAGAATCGTGCCCGAATGGGTTCTGAAACACGTATCCAGCTCAACGACAAGTACGCCGAAGTGGATGAAATCCAGGATTACATCGCTCAGGAAAAGGGTAGCATGAAAGAAGAGGATCAGCCTTACATGACTGTTTCCCTTAAAATCGACCGCGACACCCAAATGGGTATCGTAAACGATGTAAAGCAGGCTCTCCGTAAAGCATACGCCTTGAAGATCAATTATTCTTCCAAGCGTCGCGACAACAGTGCAGCCCAATAATACGGTATCTTTCTGTCAGCCGTGGCAGAATGACAATAGATAAGACATCGTGGCGCTGGTGTAAGTCAGTAGCCACGATGTCGTTTGTTTGAATATGGTTTCTGTAGAAAAAATACTGGTCAGTTTCGGCGGTTTCACACTGCTGAATGGGATTTCGTTTGTCATCAACAAACGGGACCGCATTGCCTTGACCGGTAAGAACGGTGCCGGCAAATCGACTTTACTCAAGATTATTGCCGGTTTGCAGAAGCCTACCGACGGCCGTGTGACGATGCCCCATGAATTTACCGTGGGCTATCTGCCTCAGGTAATGAACCTGTCTGATACTACGAGCGTTTTTGCTGAAACCGAAAAAGCTTTCGGCCCTCTTTTCGAACTTCGCAAGCAAACGGAGGCTTTGCAGGAAGAACTGAGTCAGCGCACCGACTACGATACGGACGGCTATCAGACTCTCTTGGACCGCATCAACCGTCAGACCGACCAGTTGCAGATGTCCGGAATCTACAATTACAAGGCCGAAGTCGAAAAGACCTTGCTCGGCCTCGGTTTTCTCCGCACCGATTTCGACCGTCCGAGCAGCGAGTTCAGCGGTGGTTGGCGAATGCGCATCGAACTGGCAAAGGTGCTCTTAAGCAGGCCCGACCTCCTTTTGCTGGATGAGCCGACCAACCACTTGGACATCGAATCCATTCAGTGGCTTGAAAATTTCTTGGTACAAAGCAGTCGTGCCGTGCTGCTCGTGTCTCACGACCGGGCCTTTCTCGACAATGTCTGTTCGCGAACGCTCGAGATCTCTCTGGGACGGCTTTACGATTACAAGGTCCCCTATTCACAATTTGTGGAGCTGCGGAAGGAACGTCACGAGCAGCAGGTGAGGGCTTACGAGAACCAGCAGAAGATGATTCAAGATACGGAGGCGTTCATCGAACGTTTCCGCTATAAGGCCACGAAAGCCGTACAGGTGCAGTCGCGCATCAAACAGTTGGAAAAACTTGAAAGGCTTGAGGTGGATCAGGAAGATAACGCTGTGATGAACCTGCATTTCCCGCCGGCACCTCATTCCGGATCTTTCCCTGTCATAGCCGAGGAAGTCTCTAAATCCTTCGGCGATCATCTGGTCTTCAAAGAGGTCAGTTTCAGATTGCGCCGGGGGGAAAAAGTCGCTTTCGTCGGCCGGAACGGCGAAGGCAAATCGACCTTGGTCAAATGCATTATGGGACAGCTTCCTTACGAAGGCAAGTTGGAACTCGGCCATCTGGTCAAAATCGCCTATTTCGCGCAAAACCAACCTCAACTGCTTGACGAAAGTCTGACGGTATTCGAAACGGTCGACCGGGTGGCTGTGGGAGATATTCGCATGAAGATCAAGGATATTTTGGGCGCCTTCATGTTTGGAGGAGAGGCTTCCGAAAAGAAGGTGGGCGTTCTGTCGGGTGGAGAACGCTCCCGCCTGGCGATGATTCTGCTTCTGCTGTCTCCTGCCAATCTGTTGATTCTCGACGAACCGACCAATCATCTGGACATGCGTTCGAAAGATGTGCTCAAACAGGCCATAAAAGAATTTGCGGGTACCGTGATTGTGGTGAGCCATGACCGCGATTTCCTCAACGGTTTGGTCGAGAAAGTCTACGAATTCGGCGGAGGTGCCGTCCGTGAACATCTGGGCGGTATCGCCGAGTTTTTGGAGCGTAAGAAACTGGAGAATCTGCAGCAGCTCGAATATCGCAAACAGGAACAGCCGGACAAACGAACGCCGGCATCCCAGTCGGATGGACGGAATGCCAAGGAACGGCCGTCGGAAATGACAAAATCGTCCGAGGAATCGCTTCCAAAGCCTTCATTGAGCTATGAGGAAAGAAAAGAATACAACCGGCAGGTGAAGAAACTGCAGCAGGTCTTGGACAAATGCGAGGCCGACGTGACGGCCGCCGAACAGTCGCTCGCCGAGGTGGAAGTGCTCCTGTCCACACCCGAGGGCGCTGCCGATACAGCCAACCATACCCGATACGGCGAATGTTCCAGAGCTCTGGACAACGCAATGAGTTACTGGGAACAGGCCGCCAACGAATTGGAATCATATAAAAACAAATACAATGACTAAAACGATTATCAGCCTTGTCACAGGCGCTCTCATTCTTTCAAGTACGATTGTCATGACTTCCTGTCATCAGAAACCCGTCTTCAATGACGAAGGCTTCGCCGACTACATCGATGATTCGGTCAGCCCGTCACATGATTTTTACACCTTTGCCAACGGCAACTGGCAGAAACAGCATCCGCTGCCGGCCGAGTATGCCCGTTACGGCAGTTTCGATGCTTTGGGCGACAGTGTTCAGCATCAATTGAATCAGTTGGTTTCCAAGTTGGAACAACAGACTTTTGAAGAGGGTACGAACGCTCGGAAGCTGAGCGACCTGTATCATTTGTCGATGGACACTGTCCGACTGAACAGGGAAGGCACGCAGCCGGTGCAGGACGATTTGGCCCGTCTGTCGCAGTTCAAGAAACGCAGCGAAGTGTATGAAACGCTGGCTTGGCTCAACCGGATGGGCATTTGGCCCTTCTTCGGACTGTACGTCGGTGCGGACGAAATGAACAGCACGATGAATGTCGTGAACTTCTATCAGGGCGGTTACGACATGGGCGAGCGAGACTACTATATCAAAGACGACGAACACAATCGCCAGTTGCGCGAAGCCTACAGCCAGTATGTCAGCCGTATGTTCGAACTTTTCGGCTTTTCCGCCAAAGAGGCCAAGGCTGCCTCGACTCAGATCATGAAAGTGGAAACCCGTCTGGCCAAAGCCGCTTATTCCAACGAAGACCTTCGCAATCCCATCCTCAACTACAATAAGATGAGTCTGGACGAGTTCTGCCGTCTGACTCCTTCTTTCGACTGGAAAGCCTATATGTCGGCTCTCGGTGTTCAGACTGAGGAACTGGTTGTCGGCCAGGTGCCTTTTGCCAAAGAAATGGCCAAAGCGGTGGCTGAAACCGACATGGAAAGCCTTCGTCACTATCTCCAGTGGAACCTCATCAACGGCTGCACCTCTTGCCTCAGTGAAGAGATTGCGGAGGCCAGCTTCGGATTCTACGGCAAAGTCCTGGCAGGAAAGGAAGAGATGAAACCGCGCTGGAAACGCTCTATCGATATGCTCGACGGTGCCATGGGCGAGGCTCTCGGTGAAATGTACGCGGCGGAATACTTCCCTGCCGAATCGAAGCGACGCATGATGGAACTGGTGTCCAACCTGCAGTCCAGTCTGGGGGAACGTATCGCCAATCTGGAGTGGATGAGCGACGAGACCAAAGCCAAGGCTCAGGAGAAACTGGCCGCCTTCACCGTCAAGATCGGTTATCCCGACAAATGGAAAGATTACAGTTCTCTCGACATCGACCCCAATCTCTCCTATTACGAAAACGACAAGCGCATCAGCCGTTTCTATTTCGACGACCAGATGTCGAGAATCGGACAGCCCGTTGACCGCAGCGAATGGCTGATGACACCTCAGACGGTGAACGCCTATTACAATCCGACCACCAACGAAATCTGTTTCCCCGCCGGCATTCTGCAACCGCCCTTCTTCTTTGCGCAGGGTGACGACGCCATCAACTATGGTGCCATCGGCGTGGTCATCGGTCACGAAATGACCCACGGATTCGACGATCAGGGCTGCCAGTACGACAAGGACGGAAATCTCAACAACTGGTGGACCGAGAACGATGCCAAAAAGTTTGCCGAGCGCACCGATGTGCTGCGCCGTTATTTCGATTCCATAGAAGTGGCTCCTGGCGTCCATGCCAACGGTTCCTTCACCTTGGGCGAGAACATTGCCGACCACGGCGGCCTTCAGGTGTCATACAACGCTTTCCGCAAGACGAAACAGTTTGAAGAAGCCGACGGAATGGAAGGCTTCTCTCCCTCGCAGCGCTTCTTTATGGCCTATGCCCACGTATGGGCCGGCAATATCCGCGAACAGGAAGTGCTGCGCCGTACTGCCAGCGATCCCCATTCCCTGTCTTACTGGCGTGTCAACGGCTCGCTGCCCCATATCGGAGCCTTTGCTGATGCTTTTGGTCTGAAGGAAGGTGACGCTATGTATCTGCCGGAGTCCGAACGTGTTTCAATTTGGTAAAAATGTCTCTTCTCGATTCGGTCCAACATCTGTCGATCAAGGATTTCACCTACGATCTGCCCGAGGAGCGCATCGCACGCTTCCCGGTTTCTCCGCGAGACAGTTCGAAACTGCTTCTTTACAAGGGCGGACAAATCTCGCATCGCCAGTTCAGACAACTGGCCGAAGAACTGCCCGCAGACAGTCTGCTTGTCTACAATAACACGAAGGTGATCCGTGCCCGTCTTTTCTTCCATAAAGAAACGGGGGCCCAGATAGAAATCTTCTGTCTCGAACCCTATGTTCCCGCAGACTATGCCCAAAACTTCCAGTCATGCGGTTCTTGCGAGTGGCTGTGTCTGGTGGGCAATTTGAAGAAGTGGAAATCCGGTCCGCTGAAAAGGGATCTGGAGATAGAAGGTCGGAAAGTCGTGCTCGAGGCCGATCATATGGGCAGCGCTGACAAAGTGCAGCGCATCCGCTTTTCCTGGACACCTGCCGACGTTCCCTTTGGCGAACTGTTGCAGCAGGCCGGCATCATCCCGATTCCGCCCTACCTCAATCGCGAGTCGCAGAGCAGTGACGAAAAAGATTATCAGACCGTTTACTCCCGCATCGAAGGCTCCGTGGCCGCACCGACGGCAGGTCTCCACTTCACACCCGAAGTGCTGGCCGACGTGGATGAGCACGGCATTCTCCGACGGGAAGTGACTCTTCATGTGAGCGCCTCCACATTCGCACCGGTCAAATCGGAAGAGATGTCGGGCCATCCGATGCATGTGGAATTCGTGTCGGTCGAAAAGACTCTGATGCAGGACCTGATGCGTTTTGAAGGTCGCATTACGGCAGTGGGAACGACCTCGGTCCGTACGCTGGAAAGCCTTTATTGGTTTGGAGTGCATCTTCTCGAGACCGAACACCCGGAGGAAGAATGGGAACTGGACCAGTGGTTTCCGTATCAAGACCATAAGGACTATACCCTGGGCGAATCGTTGCAGGCGCTTGTCGACCATTTGGACCGGACAGGAGAGGAGGTTTTCCACGCTTCTACCAGGCTGCTCATCGCCCCTGGCTACCGCTATCGTGCCGTGAACGCCATGCTGACCAATTTCCATCAGCCGCAGAGCACTTTGCTGTTGCTGGTGTCGGCGTTCGTGGGTGAAGACTGGCGGCGGATCTACCGCTATGCCTTGGACAACGGATTCCGCTTTCTCAGCTACGGCGACAGCAGCCTTTTGATGCCGTCTTCCAGACAATAAAAACGCGTCTTTTGCGTTATAGGGGTATGTCGAACCGCATCCGTCATCATATCTCCCAGTCGTGTCTGCTTCTGGCAGCTTGCCTGCTGGTGTCTTCCTGCTCAGTCTATCGGGATATCCGCAAGGCTGACAAAAGCTACGGATATGGAGAGTATACCGAGGCGGCCAACATCTATTCAAAGGCCTACAAACGCATCGATGCCAGCGAAAAAGACTTGCGTGCACAAGTCGCGTTCCGTCAGGGAGAGTGCTATCGTTTGACCAATCAGTCGGTGAAGGCCGAGAATGCATACATCAAGGCCATCCGTTATCATCTTCCGAACGATACGGTCTACTTGCGCCATGCCCAGACTTTGCAGAAAAACGGCAAGTACAAGCCTGCGGCCACCAATTACGGCTATTATCTGGACAATCATCCCGAAGATGTCCAGGCACTTAACGGACTTCAAGCCTGCATGCAGATTGAACAGTGGAAAGCCGATGCCAAACCCTATCAGGTGAAAAAATCGACTGTGCTCAATCTCAAGCGCGGTAATTTTTGTCCGATTCTGATACCGAACGATTACCAGAAGGTGCTGTTTTCCTCCTCGGCCAATCTCAAGGAAGGTGCCAAACCGAGCAAGATAACCGGTCTTCCCGAAAACGATTTCTACATGTCGCAACTGGACCAGTTCGGCAAATGGATCAAACCGGAAGCGGTGGACGGCCCCATCAATACGGAATTTGACGAAGGCGTCGGCGGATTCGACCCCTCTGGCAATACGCTCTATTTCACCCGCTGCGAAACCCGAAGCGAGGAAGGCGGCGCCAAGGCCCGTGCCGGCATTTTCCGCTCGAGCCGTTCGGGCGACACATGGAGCGAAGCCGTTATGGTGGAAATCGGAAAAGACACTTCGTCATTCTTTGCCCATCCGGCCGTTTCTCCCGACGGACGCTATCTATATTTCGTGAGCGACCGCCGTGGCGGTTATGGAGGAAAGGATATCTGGAGGGCCGAAATGTCGGACAATACGGTCGGCTCCATCGAGAATCTGGGCCCCGACATCAATACTCCAGGAGATGAAATGTTCCCGTCTTTCCGAAGCAATGGCGAACTTTATTTTTCCTCGGACGGCCAGCCCGGTTTGGGCGGACTGGACATTTTCAAGGCTGTCTGGAGCGAAAAGGATTCGTCGTGGGTTCTGGAGAACATGGTCGCCCTCAATTCCAATGCCGACGATTTCGGCATCACTTTCTTCGGCAACGAAGACCGCGGTCTTTTCTCTTCCAACCGAAAAGAGGCCAAAGGCATCGACAAGATTTACGAGTTCGGAGAAACCGGCCGTCTGGTCGAAGTGAGCGGTGTCGTGACCGAGCGCAACGGCGATCCTGTGCCCGACGCCACTATCCGCATCATCAACGATAAGGGCACCAATACGAAAGTGAAAGCCCGCAAGGACGGCACTTACACCTATCAGATCGAAAAGGATGCCGAATATGCGATGCTGGCCACCCAACGCGGTTATCTGAACTACAGCAACCGCTTCTACAGCAAGGACAAGGACACCTCATACGTGATGAATTTCGTGCTGACCTCGCTTCATTTGCCGGTGCGCATCGAGAATATATTCTTCGCTTTCAACAGCTGGGAACTGATGGAAAGTTCGGCGCCGGCTCTGGAGGAACTGTACAAACTCCTGTGTGACAACCCTCACGTCACCATTGAAATAGGTGCGCATACCGACCGGAAGGGTACCGACGAGTACAACAACCGCCTCTCGGAGAAACGTGCCCAGTCGGTGGTGGATTTCCTGGTGAAACTGGGCATTGAGGCTGAACGTCTGACCGCTCGCGGATATGGGAAATCGAAACCGACCAAAGTGACTGCCGAGATGGTTTCCGAATATCCTTTCTTGAAAGAAGAAGATATTTTGGATGAAAATTTCATAGAATCATTATCTTTGCAAGAGCAGGAAATCGCAGACCAGATCAATCGCCGCTGCGAGTTCAAAGTGCTGAAGACAACCTACAAATTGTTCTGACAAAGATATTTATACCGATATGAAACAATATTTGGACTTATGCCAGCGCGTCTTGGACGAAGGGCATTTCAAAATGGACCGCACCGGCACGGGGACCTACAGCATTTTCGGCCATCAGATGCGTTTCAATCTGGATGACGGCTTTCCGGTGATGACCACCAAAAAACTGCATCTCAAATCCATCATTTACGAACTGCTGTGGTTTCTGAAGGGCGACACCAATGCCCGTTACCTGCAGGATAACGGTGTGCGGATTTGGAACGAGTGGGCCGATGAAAACGGCGATTTGGGCCATATCTACGGCTATCAGTGGCGCAGTTGGCCCGATTACGAAGGCGGGTTCATCGACCAGATTCAGCAGGCGGTAGACGACATCCGCCTCAATCCGGATTCCCGACGCATCATTGTAAGCAGCTGGAATGTGGCCGACCTGAAGAACATGAACCTGCCGCCATGCCATGCCTTTTTCCAATTCTATGTCTGCGACGGCCGTCTGAGCCTGCAGCTTTACCAGCGCAGTGCCGACATTTTCCTCGGCGTTCCGTTCAATATCGCGTCATATGCGCTCCTGCTGAAGATGATGGCCCAGGTGACTGGACTCAAGGCCGGCGATTTTATCCACACTTTGGGCGACGCCCACATTTATTCCAATCATTTGGAACAGGTGAAACTTCAACTCACGCGCGATCCGCGTCCGCTGCCCGAAATGAAACTCAATCCCGACGTGAAGGATATCTTCGATTTCAAATACGAGGACTTCGAGCTGATCAATTACGACCCGCATCCCCATATCGCCGGAAAGGTATCCGTATGAGTCCCGCGATTCAATAGGCCTCGAAAACGGACAAAAAAAAGAGATGGTCTTGCGATCATCTCTTTTTTTCGTTTCCGAAGTCGAATTATTTCTTCTTGCGGTCACCGTAGCGGCTCATGAACTTGTCGACGCGACCGGCGGTGTCGACCAGCTTGGATTTGCCGGTGTAGAAGGGGTGAGAGGTCGAAGAGATTTCGAGTTTTACAAGAGGAAGGGTTTCACCTTCATACTCAATCGTTTCCTTTGTGGCAACGGTTGAACGCGAAACAAACATGTCGCCGTTAGACATGTCCTTGAAGACAACGGGACGATAGTTCGCGGGATGGATTTCTGCTTTCATTTTATATTGGTTTTATGTTGATTCAAATCCTAAAATTCGAAATTGCCCGCAAAGGTAGATAAATTTAATCAAATGATAAAAATTTCGAGGCGTTTTTTAGCGGGGTTGATATAAAAACACTAATTTTGTCTTGCTTTTGAATGAGAATTGAATATTCATTTTTAATTATTCTAATATGGTAAATTACAAAGAGTTAGGCCTTGTCAACACCAAAGAGATGTTTGCAAAGGCAGTGAAGGGTGGCTATGCAATCCCCGCTTTCAACTTCAACAACATGGAACAGCTTCAGGCTATCATCATGGCAGCCGCTGAGACCAAATCGCCTGTTATTCTTCAGGTTTCCAAGGGTGCACGCAACTACGCCAACCAGACTCTGCTGCGTTACATGGCTGAAGGCGCTGTGGAATATGCCAAGGAACTGGGTTGGGCAAAGCCTGAAATCGTTCTCCATCTCGACCACGGCGATTGCTTTGAAACTTGCAAGAGCTGCGTGGATATGGGTTTCTCGAGCGTTATGATCGACGCTTCTTCGAAGCCTTTCGAAGAGAACATCGCCATCACCAAGAAGGTGGTCGAATATGCCCATCAGTTCGGTGTGACCGTTGAAGCTGAACTTGGCGTTCTGGCCGGTGTCGAAGACGAAGTCGCCGCTGAAGAATCCCATTATACGAAACCCGAAGAAGTCATCGAATTCGCCACCAAGAGCGGTTGCGACAGCCTGGCTATCTCCATCGGCACCAGCCACGGTGCTTATAAGTTCAAACCCGAACAGTGCAAGCTCGATCCTCAGACCGGTCGTCTGGTTCCCCCGCCGCTCGCTTTCAACGTACTCCACGAAGTCGAGAAGAAACTTCCCGGTTTCCCCATCGTCCTTCATGGTTCTTCTTCTGTTCCTCAGGACGAAGTCGACACCATCAACAAGTTCGGTGGCAAGCTGGTCGCTGCCGTCGGCATTCCTGAAGAACAGCTTCGCGAAGCCGCCAAGAGCGCTGTCTGCAAGATCAACATCGACTCTGACTCGCGTCTGGCCATGACCGCCGCCATCCGCAAGACCATGGCTGAAAATCCTGCCGAGTTCGATCCCCGCAAGTATCTGACTCCCGCCCGCGACAGCATGAAGAAACTGTACATCCACAAGATCGTGAATGTCCTGGGCAGTGACGGTAAGGCTGAATAAGCGTTGAATGCGGCGTCTATCGCATCGTCGTCATAGCTGCGGCCCGGTTGGTCCCCAACCGGGCCGCAGTCTTTCCACGCGAGAAATTTATGGTCCTGCGGTTGGAATAATCGTGAAAGCGACTTACTTTTATCCATCGAAACCTAACCCCAGATGACATACGAAGAGGAATTGCGGCAAATCATTCACCGACGCGCCCGAACCGACCACAAAGGCTGTTTCGGACACGGGCTCTTGATGGCGGGAAGCCGCGAAATGTGCGGATGCGCCATCTTGGGCGCGCGAGCCGCTTTGCGCAGCGGTATCGGCCTGCTCGACCTGCTGGTCCCTTCAGATTCCTATCAGTGCGTTCAGAGCGCCGTGCCAGAAGCGATGGTCAGACGGGCAGCCGGACAATCGGCTTTCCTCGAAAGTCTGGCCCAAGTGGATTTCCAGACCTTCCAGGCGGTGGCGGTCGGACCCGGTATCGGTCAGCACGAAGAAACCGCCGTCCTGTTGCAGCAGCTGTTCGTGGCATCGGAAAACCGCCGGTTGGTGCTGGACGCTGATGCGCTCAATCTCACGGCCACCCATCCCCAATTGATGGCCCACTTGCCGAAAGCCGCCGTCCTGACACCTCATCCGGGCGAATTCCAGCGGCTTTGGCAGGCCGAACATCCCCATGACAGGACAAAAACCGAGCGTCAGACGCAAGTGGAGCGGGCGAGGATATTCGCCCAGGAACATGGTGTTTATCTGATTCTTAAGGGCTCCTCAACGGCCATTGCCAGCCCTGAAGGACAAATCTGTCTCAATCCGACGGGCAATCCAGGAATGGCCACCGGGGGAAGCGGTGATGTGCTGACGGGAATTTTACTATCTTTGCTGTCCCAGTCTTATCCGGTTTGGGATGCTTGCCGTCTCGGTGTCTGGCTACATGGAATGGCCGGCGATTTGGCCGTGCTCGACACACAGTCGGTCGAAAGTCTGGTGGCTGGAGATTTGATTGACTTTTTCGGTCAGGCCTTCAAACGGTTGAGTGCCGACCCTTCTTATTGATATTATCTGTCTGTAGTGATGAAGCGATTGATTGCCTTGGCTGCTGTCACCTGTCTGACGGCTATGTTCGTGGATGCTCAAATTCAGAGTTATCCTCTTACCGCTCAACTGCCCACCGATGCGGTTGCCTATTATTTGCCTCAAACGGCTTTGACGATAACCGTCACCGAACGTTGCGTCCGTGAAATTCCAGGAGAGTTCGCCCGCTATGCCGAACGTTGTCTGGGAATCTCCGATGTGATCGCTTCTGAACAGGAAATCCACGAAATCGTCCGTGTCGAGTTCGATACGAAAACTGCTGCAGATCCGCTGAAGGCCTATTATATGACAGCCGGTCCGACTCGACAGTCTGCCGCCGACGGTTCCAAGTCGAAAACCGTCTCCGCACCGACATCGATGAATGTCTCTCTGAGCCCCGAAGGCATGCTTCAGGCTGTCAATGCCGATCCTCTGCCTGCGCCGACAGGTGCCGACGCAGGCTCTAAGCAGTGCGAAAAGTGCGAACCCTTCCGTTCCGAAACAGGCTGTCACAACCGCTTGTTCACCCAGGAAATGCGTCAGGCCAATTCGACGGCCCGACAGGCTGAACTTGCCGCCAAGCAGATTTTCTCCCTTCGAGAGACCCGTCTGGCTCTGTTGCAGGGCGAACTTGACAATATGCCGACCGATGGAGAGGCTCTGAAACTTTTCCTGCAACAGCTGGATGACATGGAACGTGCTTATACGGAGATGTTTGTAGGATACCGCTCGAGCACTTGCCGTCGGCATACCGTGGAATTCTTGCCGGAAAGTCTGCCGACTAAGGCTGTCGCCTTCCGTTTCTCTTCTGAAAAAGGCCTTCTGCCATCCGATGATTTCAGTGGCGCTCCCGTGTATGTCACCATTGACACTCAGGACTCTCAGAAAATTTCACAAGTGCCTGACAGTCTGGAAAAGACGATAAGTAAAAAAAACACCGTCCGCGAAGAAGAAGCCCCTGCGCTCTATTATTATCGGCCGAGAACATGCGAGGTCAGTCTTGTCAGAGGACGCGAGGAATTGCTTTGTCGGGAACTGGTGCTGGCTCAGTTCGGCGATTTGCTGCGGCTGAAAGCTTCCGAATCTTTGCAGGTCGTTTGCGATCCCCGTACAGGTGCCCTTGTCAGACGCTATTGATTTCCGTCCGGCAGGTCTTGCAAATCCCCCGGGATATCCCTACTTTTGAAGCGTAATATGAAAGCCTTTTTCCTATGATTCAGGTTCTGGACAAACAGTTCGATATTCTCTATGACGAGTCTGAGGTTCAGCACATGGTGGATCGTGTGGCTGCTGAAATCACTCGAGACCTCGGCGACAAGAATCCGCTGTTCCTGCCGGTCCTCAACGGTGCGTTCATGTTTGCATCCGATCTGATGAAGCGTTTCGATTTTCCCTGCGAGATCAGTTTCATCAAATATTCGTCCTATTCGGGCATGCAGACCACCGGAGAATTGAAAAGCATTATCGGAATTCCCGAATCGGTAAAAGGCAGACACGTCGTGGTGGTTGAAGACATCGTCGATACGGGTTTCACGATGAAAAGCCTGTTGGATTGTCTGAAGAACTATGGTGCGGCGTCAGTCCATGTGGCCACTTTGCTCACGAAGGAGGGCTCTTTGCAGATGCCCGTCCGGATAGACTATGTGGCCAAAGAAGTGCCAAACCTTTTCGTTGTCGGCTATGGTCTCGACTACGACGGTTATGGACGAAATTATCCTGCCATTTATCATTTGTCTGAATAGTAATATGTTGAATATCGTACTGACCGGAGGCCCTGGATCGGGCAAAGGCACACAGAGCAATGTTTTGTGTGAAGCTTATCATTTGCGTCATCTTTCCACAGGCGATTTGCTGCGTGCCGAAATTGCCGGTGGCACCGAACTTGGACAGATTGCCAAGTCTTACATAGATAAAGGTAACCTGGTGCCAGATGAAATGATTCTCGATATGCTGGCTCAGGCTGTCGATGAGGTTTTGACCGACAAGGCCTCTTGCGGAGTCATTTTTGACGGCTATCCCCGCAATGCCGCTCAAGCAGCGGCGCTTGACGATCTGCTGGCCAAACGCGGTCAGAAGGTGTCGGTCGTTTTCGATATCCAAGTCTCCGACAATCTGATGGAAACGCGTCTGCTTCGTCGGGCCGGCATTGAAAACCGAGCCGACGACAATCCCGAAGTGATTGCGCGCCGCATCAGTCTGTATCATGAACTGGCAAAGCCCGTCGAGGATTATTACAAGATGACGGGTGTGTACGTTGCCATTGATGGAGAAGACGGCATAGAACCGACTTTTGCCCAGGAAAAAGCCGTTCTTGACAAACTCAAATGACATCAGCAATGAAGAAACTGTTTTTCGCTCTGATGGCGATCCCCCTTCTGTTTGTCTCTTGTGTGGAGCCAGTGGAGGAAACCAAGACAAAGGACGTCTTCACGACCCTGCGATTCGTGGCGTCTGAAGATTTCCAGGATTTCTATGATATCACCTTGACGTATTCCGTGCCAGGTGCCAATGGCTTGCGCCAGCAGATTGTCTGTCAGTCGGAATTGGATGATTCCTACAAAATGGCCAATGTCAACGCGGCTAAGAAGATACTCAAAGGCTGTACGGTGGATCTGCATCCTGTGTCGGTGGATCTGAATCAGGAGAATCTGTCTTTCGAAATCCAATACAGTCTGTCATTCACCCGAAAACCTGGCGCCGTTGTCGATACGACGGCTAAATACGATCTTGCATTCGGTCGTGATGTCGTCACGTACGACTTGAACAAGATGGTTTCTTCGGTGGCCACCATCAACGCATTCGAAGGTACTGTCGGCACTCGTGCCGAACATCTTTTGAATTATCTGGCTGAAATCTGGACCGACGACTACAGCTTGCTTATCCAACTTTGATTTCTGCTGTAAGAACCTCATTTGTCATGCCTGAAAGCAATTTCATAGATTATGTGAAAATTTACTGCCGCTCTGGCAAAGGCGGTGCCGGCAGTACGCATTATCATCGCGAAAAATTCGTGCCTCGTGGAGGTCCGGACGGCGGTGACGGCGGACGCGGCGGACATGTGATTCTCCGCGGCAACCGTAACTATTGGACCTTGCTCCATTTGCGCTACACGCGTCACATCATGGCCGAAGACGGGCAGAGTGGGGGAGGCAACAAACTCACGGGACATGCCGGCGCAGACCAGTATATCGATGTGCCTCTCGGTACCGTCGCCTATGATGCAGAAACGGGCGAGTTCCTCTGTGATGTCAACGAAGACGGACAGGAAGTGATTCTTCTCAAAGGCGGCCGTGGCGGTATGGGCAATTTCTTTTTCCGTACAGCGACCAATCAAACGCCCAGATTCTCACAGCCTGGCGAAGAATGTGAAGAGCGCTATGTCGTTCTGGAACTCAAACTCTTGGCTGATGTCGGTTTGGTAGGTTTTCCCAATGCCGGCAAGTCGACGCTGCTCTCGGTCGTTTCAGCTGCCAAACCCGAAATCGCCGATTATCCTTTCACGACCTTGGTCCCTAATCTGGGCATCGTTTCCTACCATGACGGACAGTCCTTCGTGATGGCCGACATTCCTGGCATCATCGAAGGTGCCAGCGAAGGCAAGGGATTGGGCCTCCGATTTTTGCGGCATATTGAACGCAATTCGGTCCTGCTGTTCATGGTGCCTGCCGATACGGACAACATAGAGGAGGCCTATCGTGTGCTTCTCAATGAGTTGGAACAGTACAATCCTGAACTGCTCGACAAGAAGCGTATCCTTGCCGTCAGCAAGTCTGACATGCTCGACGACCAGTTGATGGCGGAACTTCGGCCGACTCTTCCGAAAGGTGTTCCGACCCTGTTCATATCTTCTGTTACCGGACAGGGTGTTGATGCGCTGAAAGACCTTATCTGGTCTTGCTTGAAATAAATTCCATACTATACGATTGCCGCGCCCGTCCTTAGATGAGGACGGGCGCATTTTTTTTGAAAAAATTTTCCCCCCATTCCGTTAATATAAA
Source organism: Bacteroidales bacterium (assembly GCA_045627385.1). Classification (GTDB taxonomy): domain Bacteria; phylum Bacteroidota; class Bacteroidia; order Bacteroidales; family UBA1402; genus UBA1757. The sequence continues at coordinate 5,327 of JAZQNO010000026.1, read as the reverse complement.
AATAATTTAGTATTAACTTTGTGGTGTGATTCTTGTCGTGCGCACAGATTTGGATCTACAATTATGTTTATTTTTAAAAATTATGACCATGAACAAACTTTATCTTCTGATGACCTCATTGGCTTTCTCCGTGTCCGTTTCAAACACCGTGATGGGGCAAGTATTTGTAAATCTTTCGAATGCCGGTTTCGAACAATGGACCGGAGAAGGGCTTCCCGCTCATTGGTTCGGCTCTGCCAGCAACCTGGCCGCTTCGAATGTACAGGACAGTGAGGATGCTTACCTTGGAACGCGTTGCTGCCGGCTGGTACGGACTCAAAAATCGCATGCCCGCTTTTCTTCCTGTCCGATGGCACTTTCGAAAGGAAACTATCGTATGAACTATTATGTGAAGGGTGTAGGAGCCATCAGAAACACTTATTACAGTGGCAGCTCTTATGCGAATTATTCCGAATTCGACACGCTTCAGACTTCAGTCTGGCAATTGAAAACATACGAATTCGAACTGAAGAAAGATCTGGATTCTCTCCAGTTGGTCTTCTCCATTTGTCAGACAGACACCGTCGGCCTGTTCATAGACGAGGTCTCATTGGCGCAGCTGCCTTCGACAGGCCTCTCCGATGTGGCCGATGCCTCGAAAGTTTCTGTCAGCGTATCGGAAAAGATTGTCCGTATTCTGACCGAGCAGCCCCTGCAGGTCACTGTGACCGACCTTTCCGGACGTGAATGTATCTCGGCTTTTACGCCTCTCGAGTGTGAACTTCCCGAAGGCCTCTACATTGTCCGCATCCCTGAAACAGGTGTTTGCCGCAAAGTCCTTGTCCCCTGATGCCTGTCAGAGCGCTCTCCTTTAACAGCCGCCCCTCCTTCCATTGCCAAAGGGCTTTGGAAGGAGGGGCGGTCTGTGGAGATGGAGGGAGTCGAACCCTCGTCCAAACGGAAAACCTACAAGCTTTCTACACGCTTATCTCCGCTTAGATTGTCGACGCCAGACAAAACCGGAGCTATCCATCTGACGCTTAGCCTCTGAAATTTCAGAATCGGCTCGAGGCGGGCCTCATCCTATTCCCGATATTTCCGCACCACCGTTTCCAGCCGCTTCGGGTCTACAGCACTGGGGTGATGTCACGTCCCTGCCACTCTGGCAAGGATTAAGCCAATGACCTACTGTACTTCGGTTAGGCAGCGAGAGCAAAGTTGTTTTCGCCAGTTATTGGTCTGGTAAGGGTTTTGAGTGACTTTTACCGTGGCACTGCGTGCTTACCTGTCTGTTCTGGCCGCTGTCAAAACCAGGTCATCCCCAAGGGGAGTCTTGCGGGACAAGCCCGTAAGACTTTATTTTGCGTAGCTGACGGCGCGCGTTTCGCGAATGACGGTAATCTTGACCTGACCGGGGTAGGTCATTTCGTCTTGAATACGTTTTGCGATTTCCGTCGACAACTGTTCGGTATCGTTGTCAGAGACTTTTTCCGCACCTACGATGACGCGCAATTCACGACCGGCCTGAATGGCGTAAGTCTTCACGACACCGGGATAGGACATGGCCAGCTGCTCCAGATCGTGCAGACGTTTGACATAGGCTTCGGCGATTTCCCGGCGGGCACCGGGACGTGCGCCCGAGATGGCGTCGCACACCTGAACGATGGGGGCCAGCAGAGACTGCATCTCCACTTCGTCATGGTGCGCACCGATGGCGTTGCAGATGTCGGGTTTTTCCTTGAACTTTTCGGCCAATTTCATACCCAACAATGCGTGCGGCAATTCGGGCTCGTCTTCGGGCACCTTGCCAATATCGTGGAGCAGACCGGCGCGACGTGCCTTTTTGGGATTAAGGCCCAACTCGGAAGCCATGACGGCGCAGAGGTTGGCGGTTTCGCGGGCGTGCTGCAGCAAGTTCTGACCGTAGGAAGAACGGTATTTCATTCGGCCGACCATCTTGATGAGTTCGGGGTGGAGGCCATGTATGCCCAAATCGATAGTGGTCCGTTTTCCGGTCTCGATGATTTCCTCTTCAATCTGTTTGGTGACCTTGGCCACCACTTCCTCGATTCGTGCCGGATGGATACGGCCGTCGGCTACCAGTTGATGCAGAGCCAGACGGGCGATTTCACGACGGACCGGGTCGAAAGCGGAGAGAACGATGGCTTCGGGCGTGTCGTCAACAATGATTTCCACACCGGTGGCGGCTTCGAGGGCGCGGATGTTGCGGCCTTCGCGTCCGATGATGCGGCCCTTGATTTCGTCGGAGTCGATGTGGAACACCGTGACGGCGTTTTCGATGGCCGTTTCCGTGGCGACGCGCTGGATGGACTGGACGATAATGCGCTTGGCTTCCTTGTTTGCCGTCAGTTTGGCTTCGTCCATGATTTCGTTGACATAAGAAGCGGCATCGGTCTTGGCTTCGTCTTTGAGCGATTCCACCAGACGGTTCTTGGCCTCTTCTGCGGAAAGGCCGGAAAGTTCTTCCAGACGCTCCACTTCCTTGCGGTGCAGTTTGTCCAGTTCGCTTTTCTTTTTCTCAATAATGTTGTTCTGCGCTTCCAGATTGTCGTGCAGGATGTCCAGTTCGCTCTTTTTACGCAGGATTTCCTCGTTGCGCTGGTTGAGTTGGATTTCACGCTGTTTGAGACGCGCCTCGTTCTGCTGAAGTTTGGCGCTGCGCTGCTGGATCTGTTTGTCAAGTTCACCCTTCATCGAGAAGAATTTATCCTTGACTTCCTGCATTTTGCCCTGTTTGATCGCATCGGCTTCAAGTTCTGCCTGACGCAGTTTGAGCTGATATTTGGAATTGATGACATAGCGGAACACCAGCCATCCCAGAAAGAATCCCACCACGAGTGCCGCGGCCAGGATGATGATTATCGTTGTCGTTGTCATATAATTTGTTTTGGACTCAAAAAGTCGGTTAATTCATCATTCAGCTGCGCTACGGTGTCCAAAATGCGGATGTCGGCCGCGTTCTGTTCCGCTTTCAGAGAGCTTTTTGCCAAATGGAGGGCCGTCATGGCCAACAACTTTTTGAGATCCAATTCGGATTCGTCCCGATTCTTGAACAGTTCCCGATAAGAATTCAAGATCTTTTCTATCCTCTTGACGGCGTTCCGGTATAAAAGTTCTTCGTTTTCATCCTTGGGGATGCGTACGTAGAACTCCTGCCCGACGACGTTCAAATGTATCCTAAAGGTTTCTTCTTCCATCACCTTATATCATTTACAAGAGCAATGCAAGACTCCACATCGCGTATGAGCTTGGTCAAGCGCGTCTTGGCCGAGGTCAGTTCTCCATCTTCGGCCGAGAGGCTCTTAGCCATTTTCAGCTTCTCGTAGCGCATGGTGATTCCGCGTAACCGGAGCTCCAGGTCTTTGCCAGTTTCACGCTCTTTTTCAAGAGCTTGTCTCAAGCTGGCGTTTTCCTCCTGCAAGGAGCGACAGAGCATCAGGCATTGTCTGACTCTGGTCTCAAAATCCTTCATCAGGCTTTCCTGTTCTTCAGTCATACTTCTTCACCATTTTACTACGCAAAAGTAAAACAAAGGTCTCCGAAAACAAAAGGAATGATGCCAAAAAAATTTATCTGCATAGATATACAAGGAATTTTGCCATTATGCAGAAGTGCGTTTGTGGGAAGCAGATATTATCCGTAATATTATGGCTACAATTTCGGGTACTTTGAAAATAGCGATATGTCAGTTAATTATCAATTGAGAACAACCAAGAAAAACGGATGTAAATCGGCTACTATCTGGGTCCGTGTCCGTTGTGGAAAGAAAGACATTCTTATCTCGACTCGAAAATCGGTAATCATCGGAGATTGGGATCGGGAGAATGGGTGCATCAAAGACCGCAGACGCCAGAAGTTGGTCGAACTGCGTGATTTTCAATACAAATTGGATTCTCTTCGGTATCGAATCATCGATTACGTCGAGTCAAACAGCGATTTTCTGCCGGAAAATATCCGTCAGGTTGTCGATGAGGTGTTCCCAGTGAAGAATATGATTGTAGTACCTCAAGATTTGCTCGGCTATCTCCGATATGTGCTTTCTGAAATGGAATCGGGCATTATGAAGACCTCAAGCAGTGACAGTTACAATGAAAACACTGTCAGAAACTGGAAGAATTTCGAAGCCTTGGTGGCACGTTTCGTGTGGGAAGGCCCAAGCAGCGGCCATCGGATTCCCTTGTCGAATATCAACAAGCCCACCTTTGACCGATTCGTCCATTATATGGACCAAAAAGGATATATGGTGAAATCAGTCAACAAATACATACGCTGTTTCAAAGCCTTGGTGAGAATGGCGCACAAGGAGGGACTGATCGACAACGTATCGTTTCTGGACAGTTTGAGACAGAAGAACGAACGTAAGTCCGGTTCATATCGGAACAAGGTTTATCTGACAGTGGACGAACTGCAGTTGTTGTACGATATGCCATTGTCCGGATTGGATGAAAAATGCCGTGATCTGTTTCTGGTGGGATGCTATACTTGTCAGCGCATTTCCGGCTACGGACATTTTTCAAAAGAAGCTTTTCAGATGACCCAACGCGGAACCAATATTCTAAAATTCACACAGGAAAAAACTGGAAATGAGGTGTATGTGCCCATTGTATCCGAACATTTGAGGACAATAATCGACAAATATCAAGGCGATTTTCCGAAAATTTCCGAACAGGTGTTGAACCGACATATCAAGAGCATTTGTTTTGAACTGGCATTGAAACATCCCAGCCTAATGGCAGATTACACCACTTGTCTGACGATGCAGGAGAGGAAGGCGGAAGCATCCGGTACGAAGGTTTTCAGGCGAAATGAAAATGGTGAAGTGGTTAAACACAAGTGGGAACTGATTTCGACTCACTGCGCCCGACGCAGCGGAATAACCAATCTGTATCTGTCCGGTGTGTTTTCTTCCTGGCAGCTGATGTCCATATCCGGACACAAAACCGAGAAATCTTTCAACGAATACTTGGCCATGAGCGGAGAGGAGGTGGCGGATGCGATAGCTGAGAAAGCCAGGGCAATTGTAGATAAAGGTAACAAAAACGGTAATAAGCATGAATTATAATTGTTATAAAGTGATGAAAATTAGGTAATTGCAAATCTTGTATCGACTTTGCGCAGGACCTGAACTTATAAGTTGCAGATTTCCAGCAAGTTTAAATAATGCATATTGGATTTGAAATATTCACTAATCATTCACTTTTTTTATTAACAATTAAAAATTCATGCTTATGAAGAAATTCTTTCTGTTTGCAGCTGCCCTGCTGGTGGCTGCCAGTATGAACCTTCAGGCAGCTGGAGATGCCAGTGTCAGCGTCAAGCGCGCACTG
>JAZQNO010000025.1:0-162576 GCA_045627385.1 Bacteroidales bacterium | reverse complement strand
ATAAAACTTGCAGAATATGTGACATCGGTTGCACCGATAGTAATCGTTCTGCTGAATTCCTTATTATTGTCATCCCACCTAAAGAATCTGAAATTGTCATTCGGGGCAGCGTGTATCACCACCTGCTCCCCTTGTTCGAACCGGCCGTTTGTTTTGTTCTCGTCATCTCCAATCCAAACCTTGCCGTTTGAATCGGAAGTTACTGTAAGTGTTACGGGAGGAGCGTAACCCAATACGGCTTCTATATCTGAACTAATTTCTCTGATGGTGAATGTGAACTTGCCTTTCGTAATTGCTCTCTCACATTGAGCATCGTCTCCAACATCGCATAAAAGTCCCTTGCCTTGAAAAGAAGTTGCTTTGATAATAACATTGTTGCCATCAACATAAGCCTCTGTCAAGATATCGTGGGGAGTTACATCGTCTGCAAATTTCACCGTCACCTTGTGCCCTCCGACCTCGACGATATTCCAGTCTTCGATAGAAATGGTCTGGACGGATATTCCTTTGTCGCTCAGCGCGATAGTGATGTTGGACTTGGTACCCTGGGCGATGATCACTCCGTTGTCTCCGGAGAGAGTGGCGGTCTTGTCCTCACCGTCTATCGTGAGAGTGAGGGTTACGGTCTGTTTGTTGTCATCCTCTCCTGACGGAACCAGCAGGCATTCGTAGGTGGAGCCTGTTGCTGTGATTGACTGATTTGCCGTCGGCACATCCAGAGTCACGTCGGAATTCGTCGCAGTAATTTTTCCGTCAAGAGCATTAAGGAATCCGTTTTCTGCGGTTTTGGCTCCACCGAATTTAATCTTCGAGATTTTCGCAGCTCCGGTATAACCGTTGTTCTTAATCGTTACGGACACTCTCGCAAGAGCATGGTTCATCACAATCGAAGTGCTGGATGCTGTCTTATCGGTGATGGGCTCGACCTGCTTGGAGGCATACATCACGTCGTCGCCATTGAGTGAAGAAGCAACGGGAATTTCCTTGACATCCGTTGACTCACTGTTGTACGGATAATAGCCGTAGAGATGTCCCGGAGTGCTGCCCACCTTGATTGACGGGCTGGCAGTCCATTTCTTCTTGCCGGAATCATACGAGTATTTGATGTTCTCGTAGCCGGTTCCGTAGGCTTTTGTGGCATTTTCATCTTCGAAGAGGAACAGACCGATTTCTCCTTCTGTCGGAAAGTTCGTACCGTTAATGACGGATTTGACTTCTGTTGATCCAACATACGCGAGTTCGAGGTCGGTCTGCTGCTCCGAGGGCTTTGCTTCCTCAATGGGACTCTTTGCGCAGCTTGCAAGCAGTGCGGCAGCTGCCGCAAATGCGAGTGATATATGCTTTGTATTCATAACTGATGTTTTTTCTGTGAATTATTCATCCTCGTCTCCGAAACCGATGCAAGATTCGGAACCGTCTCTGTAGCCATTGACGCTTGGATTTCCGTCAAGACTGCTATTGAGGATTTGAGTTCTGGTGGAGATTGGGATCACCTTGGTAAGAGGCGCGATGTACCTCAGTGCAGTATTCGTTGTTTTATCTATCATTTCTGCTGATTGTCAATATACCGTACAAATTTAGTCCTTTCCGATGGCATTTCAATAGGAAAGGACGTAATAGACGATAGTTATCGTGATTTATGGTTGAAAATCCAGATCTCCGCTGCCCGAAAACTTACAGAGGTCGGCGGTCCAAGGTCCGTTAATCAGCACCTATGTGGGGTCTTCTGGTATGATTGACCTTGGTATTCCTACCAATGATCTTGAGCGTTGCGCTTGTTTTCACACACATACTTCTCTTGAATACGCATATAGTTATTGTTCTAGAGTAACCGGAGACACTCAAGAGGATCGTGACTTCGTAAATTCAGGTTCCATGCCGGGCCTATTATACGATTACACAAAGACAACCATTACAAACGGTTATAGCAAATATAACAGTTACCATTTAATTACTTATGGCGTTAATCAACGCCCGGATTTCACCTATACGATTTGGGAATGAATCCATCACAATATCTTAGGCTTATTTCTTCTTGACGGCTCTGACGGGCAGCCCGTACCAGCGGTATTGGCTGAGATGCCAGCTTTCGGCGGTCGGATCCATCTCGAATCCAGCTTCGGGCATCAGGTTGGAATTGGTCTTGTTGCAGGCGATGTAGGCCAGCTGGTTGTCGCTGCTTCTCAGCGTGGAGGTCCAGAAGCCGCAGAGGCTGCCCAGTTCGGTGACGCTGCTGCCGTACATCTTGATGCCGGCGCTGGGGATGAAGATGGCTGCACCGTTTATCTTGCTGGTGAAGACAAATCCCTGCACGCCCATGAATTCGTATTTGAGGTGCGTGGTGTTGGCCAGCAGTTCGGTCTTTTCGGCGTCGGTGGGCATGCGCCAGCCGTCGCCCCAGTTGGCCGTGGCGGCATCGTCTTCGGCAAGCAGCGTGGTGAGGCCGTCGACATACTGCTGGTCGGTGGCGTAGGTACTGCTGGTGACGTATTTTTTGAAATTGGCTCTGCTCGAGGGGGAAGCGCTGTCGTAGAACTTGTATTTGGAGGCTCCGGAATAACCGATGGCCCAAGCCGTGGTTTCGCCCCAGCAGAAATAGGTGCCGTAGCCGGCAGGGTTCTCCGTACCGATGTTCCATCCGGCCCAAAGCACGCTCAGTCCCAGGTCGACTTCCTGGGTGAGGGCTATTTCGCCGGGGCCTTCGGCTGTGGTGAATTCGAAGAGGTCGCTGTAGTAGGGTTTGCCGTCGATTTCGACCACGGCGGCTGCCTTGTAGGCGGTGCCGCTACGGAGGCCTTCGAAGGTAGCCGTTCCGTCGGGCAGTTTGGAGAAATCGGTCTGGGCTTCGATGCCGTTGGCGGCGAGAACGCCGATGAGGAATTCGGCGGTCTTTCCGGACAGTCCGGCGAAGATGTCTGCGCTGACGCAGCCGCAGCGGAAGACGGGCTGTTGCTCGGGCTGGATGTCGTTGTAGAAGCATTCGAGTGCCAGCACGGCGGTCGATGCGCTCACATCGTCGAGGCCTTTGATGGCGATGGCGGGATAAACGGGATCGGGGCCGTTACCGGGTTCGTTGCCACCGTTGGTGTTGTTGTTGAGCGCTTCGAGCAGGTCGCAGGAGGATACGGAAAACAGAATGGCCGCAAGGGACATCAGGAAAGTCAGCTTTTTCATACGATTTCAGTGTATAGAATCTTTTGTTTGGCAAGTATCGGCAAATATACATAAACAATTGCGTACGGCATCGGTCAGCGACCGGATTTCACCTGTACGATTTGGGGACAGTGGCCTGAGGCGTCGCGGGGTGCGGTGAGCATTTCAAACACCCGCTCATCCGGCAACAGCGAGCCGTCCTGCAAAAGGACGAGAGATGCGGTTGTGGCGGAAAAATCGGCGGCATCGGGGCCGAAACTGTTGCCTTCGAGCCGGCAGCGCGACACATCGCATTGGATGAGGTCGCAGCCGGCCATGCGCGGAAACAGCGAAAGATTGCCTTCCAGCACATGTCCGTAGCCCGGCACATCCCTTGGAGGCAGCCCGGGCGACTGGCGGCAGAGCATGTTGTAGTTGGAGGGATTGGCTATGGAAATGTTGTCGCGCAGCACAAGGCCGCCCAGATGATGGTTGGCGTAGAAGCCCTGCTGGCGGTTGTGCCAGGCCAGACAGCCGCTGACGATATTGGCGGGAATGACGGCGGGCGACCGGGCCGGCCGCTCACGGTTCATGCCGTAGCCACCGCTCTTGAAGCCGGCCCCGTCGCCAGCCGCCAGCTGCGTTCCCGGCTGGTAGCCGTTCAGAAAAGACCAGCAGTCTTCGATGCTGAAAGCCGCATGGTTGTTGATGAGGTCGAATCCGTCGTCGCTGTTGTACCAGGCACGGCATCCGCGCAGCACATTGCCCGAATCGGCCGGCGACAGCACATGGCCGCCGAATCCGTCCACATTGCCGCCCTTCTCCCCTTCCGAAAAGGCATCGTAGTTGTTGTAGGCGTCGCAGTTGAGCACCAGATTGCAGCTGCCGGCCTTGTGGTAGTAGCCGATGCCCATGCCGTCGTGCATGGAGAGCTGTTCCAGCACACAGTGCGACGAGCCGCGCACACTGATGCACTCCGACTGCGTATGTCCCTTGACCGTGACCTGCACGCCCACGATTTCGAAACCGCGCAGATGCAGCCAGGAGCCGCTCAGCCAGAAGGCCGCCACCCGCATGCCTTCGGGACGCACCTCGCTGAAATCGAAGACGGGCTGTTCGCCCGGATAGCCCAGATAGGCGATCGGTGCCTCCGGCGTGCCGCTTTTGGAGAGGTCGAAGACAATGGCGTAATTGGACTGCTGCCGGCTGATCTGCTCCATGCCCACCCGATAGACGCCGCCTCTGATATAGAGCGTGTCACCTGCTTCAAGTGCCTGCTGGGCCCGGTTCAGCGTGGCGAAAGGCCGGTCCATGGAACCGTTCGAGGTGTCGTCGCCCCATGGGGCCATGTAGAGGCAGGCGGCCGGAGACAACAGGCTCAGCGGCAAGAGCAATGCAATGAGTGTCAGGCGTTTCATCTTCAGTCGCTGTAGTCTACGTCTAAGTTGATTTCCGTCTGATAGTCGGGGAACTCGGTCTTCAGGCGTGCCTGCAGTTCTTCGCGCAGGGCCTGACGGTCTTTGACCTTGAAGTCGACCACGGCATCGAAACAGATGAACTTGCGGTCGTGGTCTACAAAGAGCCCGTGGATCTGGAGCACTCCGGGCAGGTTTTTGGCTGTCTGCCGGATGCTGCGGTCCATGTCGTCGTCGACGACATCGACCGCGTAGATGCCGATGGTGAGGAAAAGGCTGTATTTCTGTGCCACCAGGCGCTGGACAGCCTTGGTGATGCCGTTCACGTCCTTGGCCGACAAGGTGTTGTCGACTTCGATGTGGGCCGAGCCGATGGCGTAGTCGGGACCGTAGTTGTGGAGAATGAAGTCGTAGACGCCCAGCACGCCGGGTACCTGACGGATGTCGGCCTTGATGCGCTGGCTGGTTTCGCTGGTGGGACGTGCGCCGAGCACTTCCTTGACGGGACGTTCCAGCATTTCCACACCGGCTTTGATGATGAAGACGGAAATGAGCAGACCTACCCAGGCATCGATGGAAATGCCCCAGATGAAAGCGACGATGGCGCCCAGCAGGGTCGAGGCCGACAGGATGGCGTCGAAGGTGGCGTCGCTGCCCGAGGCCACCAGAGCGTCGGAATTGAGTTCGACACCTTTTTTCTTCACATAGCGTCCGAGAATGAGTTTGGTGACGATGGCCACCGACACGACGATGACCGTGACGATGGAATAGTCGGGCACTTCCTTGGAGCACAGGCCCTTGACCGACTCGATGCAGGAGGTGACACCGGCGGCGAATACGATGAGGGCGATGAGGATGGCGCTGAAATATTCGATGCGGCCGTGGCCGAAGGGATGCTCGCGGTCGGGTTTGCGCTGGGCCAGACGGATGCCCACGATGGTGATGACCGATGACAGGGCGTCCGAGAGGTTGTTGACGGCGTCCAGCACGATGGACACGGAGTGGGCCAGCAGGCCGACAAGGGCCTTGAAAGCGGCCAGAAACACATTGGCGACGATGCCGATGACGCTGGTGCGGGTGATCTGTCTCTGGCGTTTGCTTGTAGGATTGGAACTCATAGTTTTTTTGACAATTTAATCGCGCAAATATACCCCTTTTCATCTGAATTCCGTTATCTTTGTCCTATATTAAGCAGGTATGGAAATCGACAGAATCACTTCGGAACCGACCATTGACGTGGGCATTGTCCATGCCGCGGAAATTCCTTTCGAAATGGACGGAAAAACTTGCCGCGCCTTTCTGCGCCGGGGACTTGTCTTTCTGGAGTGCGAAGGAGAGGAAAGGCTCTGTCCGGAAGAGCTCGTCCCGGTCTGCGGGCATTTCTCTCTCGAAGAAGTCTGCATCGGCATCGATTTCCACTGGCAGCGTACGCAGCGGCAGACATTCGAAGGCAGCCTGCGCCTGATGGTCGATGAGGAGGGCCTGCTGACGGCGGTCAACCGCATTCCGCTGGAACGCTATCTCTACAGTGTCATCGCTTCGGAGATGAAGGCCACGTCTTCGCCGGAGCTGCTCAAGGCGCACGCGGTCATTTCGCGCAGCTGGCTGCTGGCCCAACTGGGGCTGAAGGCCTCCGCGCAGACCTGTTTCGACAGCCCCGACGAGCACATCCGCTGGTACGAGCGCGACGCGCACCGTCTGTTCGACGTCTGTGCCGACGACCATTGCCAGCGCTATCAGGGCATTTCCCACAGCGGCACGCCTCAGGTGCTGGAAGCCTTGCAGGCCACCAGGGGTCTGGTGCTTGCCGAAGGGTCCGAACCGGATGCGCGCATTCTGGACGCCCGTTTCTACAAATGCTGCGGCGGCATCAGCGAACGCTTCGGTTCGTGCTGGGCCGACGAGGACAAGCCCGGCCTCGTGCCCGTTTCCGACAGCCGCGACGCTTATTTTCATCCGGGAGCTTCCACCCTGCCCGACCTGAGCGGCGAGGAGGCGGTGCGTGACTTCATCTGCCGTCCGGGCGATGCCTTCTGCAACACCCGCGATGGAAGCGTCCTCTCTCAGGTGCTCAACGACTACGACCTGGAGACGCAGGATTTCTTCCGTTGGGAAGTCTCTTACACCCGTCGGGAGCTCAGCGACATTGTCCGCCGCAAAAGCGGTCTGGACCTGGGCGAAATCCTTCATCTGGAGCCTGTCGAACGCAGCCGTTCGGGCCGTCTGGTGCGGCTGCGGCTGGTCGGTTCGAAACGCAGTCTGACTGTCGGCAAAGAATTGGAAATACGCAAATGGCTGTCGACCAGTCACTTGTACAGCTCGGCCTTTGTGGTGGATGAAACTGCAGAGGGTTTTCTGCTGCGCGGTGCGGGTTGGGGCCACGGTGTCGGCCTGTGCCAGATTGGTGCGGCCGTCATGGCCAGTGAAGGCTGCAGTTTCACCGACATTCTGAACCATTATTATCCCGGATCCTGTCTGAAAACCCTGTATGCCTGATATGCCGATGAAATCCCGCAATGCCTGGAGCTGGGTGCCCAGCCTGTATTTTGCCGAAGGGCTGCCCTATGTGGTGGTGATGAGTCTGTCGGTGATTCTGTTCAAGAATTTCGGACTGAGCAACAGCCAGGTGGCTTTCTACACCAGCTGGCTGTATCTGCCCTGGACGCTGAAATTTCTGTGGAGCCCCTTCGTGGACATTCTGCGCAGCAAGCGCTGGTGGATTGTCTGCATGCAGCTGTTCATCGCCCTTTGTATGGGCGGGGTGGCGCTGAGCCTGCCCGGTCCGCACTGGCTGGCCTGGTGCATGGTGTTTTTCTGGCTGATGGCTTTCTCGTCGGCCACTCACGACATCGCAGCCGACGGATTCTACATGCTGGGGCTCGACGAGAGCCGCCAGCAGCTGTTCATCGGCATACGCAACACGTTCTACCGGCTGGCTATGATCTGCGGTCAGGGGCTGCTGGTGATGCTGGCCGGCCATCTGGAGAAACGGGCTTCCAATTTTCTGGGCATGGAGCCGGTGCGTTTCGCCTGGGTCTGCACGTTTCTGCTGATGGCGGCGGTTTTCCTGCTGTTGGGCATCTGGCATCTGCTCAGGCTGCCGCGTCCCGAAGACCGCGGTTCGGACCGTCCGAAAGCCGGGGAGGTGTTCAAAGGTTTCGGCCAGACCTTCGCCTCTTTCTTCTGCAAGCCTCATATCGTCACGGCCATCGCTTTCATGCTGCTCTACCGTTTTTCGGAAGCGCAGCTGGTGAAATTGAGTTCGCCTTTCCTTTTGGACGGCCGCGAAGTGGGCGGTCTGGGCATGGACACGACTTCGGTGGGTTTCGCCTACGGCACCGTCGGCGTGATTGCGCTGGTGGCCGGCGGCATTCTCGGCGGGTGGGTCATTTCCCGGCGAGGCCTTCGGAAAAGTCTGGTTCCCATGGCTTTGGCTCTTTGTCTGCCGAATCTGGCCTATGTGGGGTTTGCCATGGTCCAGCCGGAAAATCTGAACCTCATCTATGCGGGCATAGCGCTGGAGCAGTTGGGCTACGGCTACGGATTCACCGCCTACACGGCCTATCTGCTGCATTTCTGCCAAGGCCCTTACAAGACGGCCCACTACGCTTTCTGCACGGCCATCATGGCACTGGGCATGATGATTCCCGGCATGTTCGCGGGCAGTCTGCAGGAGTGGTTCGCCCAGGTGTATGCCGGAGCCGGTTACACCGCGTTCTTCCAATGGATCATCCTGTCCACCCTACCCTGTTTTGTTGTGGTGTGGCTGGCGCGCAAAACGCTTTCCTGACAATCCTTAATCCTTGTTTGATATGCAAAGCATCTTATTTCTGATCATCGGACTTTTTGTCGGTTTCTTTCTTTGTTTTTTTCTGTTGAATCCTCTCAGGAACCGGGCCGAAACGCGGGCCAAAGTGCTGGAGGCCACACAAGAGCAGTTGCAGCAGTCTCACCGTGAGGCCTTGGATGCGCAGGAGAAGCGCTTCCAGGAGAGCCTTCAGGCCCAGAAAACGCAGTTTGAAGAGAGTGTCAAACTGATGGGCGAGCAGATGAAGAATGCCACCGGAGAGATGCTGAAGGAACGGCAGAAGGAGTTTTCAGAAAGCAGTCAGACGCAGTTGGGGCATCTGGTGAATCCGCTCAAGGAGGCCATGGAGAACATGCGCAAGACTATGGACAGCAACACTCAGCAGCAACACAGTCTGAGCGGTGAGATGAAAGCCCACGTGGACAATATGATGCGCCAGAGCCAGGCGGCCCAGAAAAGTGCCGACGAACTGGCCAAGGCCTTCAAGCACGGCAGCAAGGTGCAAGGCGACTGGGGCGAGATTCTTCTGGACGAAATTCTGCAGAGCCAGGGGCTTACCAGGGGCATCCACTACGACATACAGGCCACTCTGCGCGACGAGAACGGAAGGGTCATTCAGAATGAGAGCAACAATCGGATGCGTCCGGATGTCATTTTGCATCTGGACAGCCAGCGCGACGTGATCATCGACTCGAAGGTGTCGCTGACGGCTTTTGTGGATTATGTGAACGCCGAAAACGAGGCCGACCGTCAGGCCAGCCTGAAGGCTCACATCGACAGTCTCTGGAGCCATGTGAAAGAATTGTCCAAAAAGGATTATTCGGCCTACATCCGGCCGCCCAAGATCCGGATGGACTATGTGATTATGTTTGTGCCTCATTCCGGAGCTTTGTGGACGGCCCTCAACCAGCAGCCTGACCTTTGGAGGAAAGCCATGGAGATGAATGTCTTCATCGCCGACGAGCAGACGCTCTACGCCGCTGTCCGCATCATCCAGCTGACTTGGAGCCAGATTCAGCAGGCGCAGAACCACGAGAAGGTCTACCAGCTGGCCGACGAGATGCTCAGCCGTGTGGGACAGCTGTGGGAGGATTTCCTGAGTGCCGACAAGGCTCTGGAAGCGGCCCGCAAGGCTCATGAATCGCTGGGGCAGCGCATCAGCGAAGGCGGTCGGAGCATCAACACCACGGCGCACCAGCTGGTGAAGCTGGGGGCACACGCCAACGCAAAGCATCCGCTCCCGGCCGATGACAGCGTCACCGGCGGAGAGCTCTGATACGAAGGATGGAATTGTCCCGGCTTTATTCTTCGGTGCTGAACTGATAGATCAGCGTCTGGTCATATTCTTCGCCGGCACGCAGCACGCAGTCGGGGAAACCGGCCTGGTTGGGGCTGTCGGGGAAGAATTCGGGCTCGAAGCAGCAGGCCTCGCGATAGCCCAGGGGCTTGCCGTCGGCCGAGGGCACGACACTCTTGAGATAGTTGCCGCTGTAGAACTGGATGCCGGGCGCATCGGTCCAGACATTCAGACGGCAGCCCGTTTCGGGCGAGTACATTTCCACAGCCAGCGCCAGGTCGCCGTATTCTTCCTTGTCAATAACGAAGCAGTGGTCGAAACCGCAGCCGGCTTTGAGCTGTTCGTCGTCGGCATTGATGTCGCGTCCGATGGCTTTGGGCTGGGTGAAATCCAGAGCCGTGCCTTTGACAAAGCGGATTTCGCCCGTGGGAATGGCGTCCGGGTAGATGGGGATGAACTTCTTGGCGTGGATTTTCAGTTCCTGAGCGAGGATGTCGCCTTTTCCGGCCAGATTGAAATAGGCGTGGCTGGTGAGATTGACCAGGGTATCTTTGTCGGACTTGGCATAGTAGTGGATGCTCAGTTCGTTGGTGGCCGACCAGCCGTAGCGGACGCGCACTTCCAGATTGCCGGGATAGGATTCTTCGCCGTCTTTGGAAAAATAGGAGAATTCGACGCCTTCGGCATCGGTCTTGAAGGCCCAGTTCTTGCGGTTGAAACCTTCGTTGCCTCCGTGCAGATGGTTTTCGCCGTTGTTGGTGGCCAGCTGGTATTCCTCACCGTTCAGGACGAAGTGTCCTTTGGCGATGCGGTTGGCGTAGCGGCCGCAGGAAGCGCCCAGATAGGTGCCGATTTCCTTGTCGGCCAGATAGCCTTCGACCGAGGGGAAACCTTTGACCACGCGGGTCAGCTGTCCTTTTTTATCGGGAATGAGGATGCCTGCCAGAGTTGCGCCGAAAGAAGAGAGTTCGGCCACGGCACCGGCTTCGTTGGTCAGGCGGAAAAGTGTGACCGGGCTGCCATCAGGCATGTTGCCGAAAGGCAACTGTTCGATTTTGAGACTCATACTAATGGATTTATAAGATTATTCCAAACGGATTTCTGCGATTTCACCCACCACGGTCCGACCTTCGGAGACTTCCTTGCAAAGGTAGGAATAGACGGGCCAGCCTGTGGATAGGTGCATCATGAGGGCGCCGTCGGCCTGCAGGCTGCAAGCCGTCCGGGAGGTGTCGACCACCGTGGCGGTGACCAGACCGGCCACTCCCTGCTCCACAGATTGGAGTTTCTTGTATTGCACGGCGTCGACCGGCTCGCCCGACACGGGTGCCAGCACCTTGACGGGCATCTCTATGCGTTCGCCCAGGCGGTAGGCCCGTCCGTGGGCCTGGTGATACTGTTCCACCATTTCTTCGAGGCCCTGTTTCCACGACTGGACCAGCTCGAGCAGACGGTCGCGGGAATGTTGCTGCGTCTGGGCGCCGTATTCGGGAAAGAAGCGGTCGTATGCCTGGTCCAGCTGGGTCTCGAAGGCTGTGAAATCGGGCTCCTGTCGGATGACTCCGAAGGGCGAGACCCAATAGGAAAGATGGAAGTTCTTCTGACGGGCCACCCACTGTTTGGACAGATAGTGGTCGGTCTGTATCTTGAATTCGGACAGGCGCCAGTGCATCTTGAAACCCTGCGAAGAGGAGTCTTCGACGAGGATTTCCGACTTTGCGGTCCAGACTTCCAAAGCCACCGTATCGCCTTCGTAAAGCGTGTATTGCGTATGTTTCAGCCGATAGGTCTGGCATTCGTGCCGGAGCCAGTGGGCATTGAAGACATATTCCTGGGAAAACGCGTTCGGAAGGCCCAGGAAACAGAGCAGAAGACAGACGGTGAGGAGTTTTCTCATGGCAGCATTCGGTAATACAGTCCGTCGCGGACCATCTCGACAGTATCGTCTGTGATGCCCGACTGACGGAATCGGGGCAGTTCCTGCGTGAGGCGTTCCATGAACTCTTCGAGCGGCACCTGCAGCTGACGGATGCCTTTTTCATACAGGTCGACCGTCTCTTTCGGGCGGCCTTGCAGCCAGCGGACGAGACCTGCGTCGAGATAATCCTCCAAGACGGCCGAATCGGAAGAAAGGATGCGGTCGCTGTATTTTTCAGCCTGTTCGAAACGGCCGGACAAGGTCAGGGCCCGGGCCAGCACACGCCAGACACGAGGCTGGTCGGGACTGAGGTAATCGGCTTTGAAACAGACGTTCAAGGCCTGCTGATACTGTCCCAGATCCATCAGGCACTGGGCATGGCCCAGACAAAGCGACAGGCTGTTGCCGTCGAGGGCTGTGGCGCGTTCGTAATAGTCGAGGGCTTCGCGATTCCGGCCCAGCTGGCGGCAGCAGGCGGCCAGACGGCGCAGGGTCCACAGATTGTCTGTTTCGATGAGTTCCGCCTTGCGGTAGGTTTCGAGTGCGTCCAGATGGCATCCGGTCTGCTGCTGGCAATAGCCGAGACGGCGCAAGGTGTTGAAATCGTTGGGATCGGTTTTCAGCATCAGCCGGTAAATGTCGGCTGCCTGGGCGTAGTGGCGGTGCTTGAACCACACCATGGCCAGGCGGTCCAGGTCTTCCTTGCGGCTGAGAGAGGGTTTGAGCAGGGGATTGCGGGTGAAGTTCATGTCGCCCGCAAAGGGATTGGCAAAGGACGATGCCTGCGGAAACAGCAGGAAAAAGCGGTACAGGTCTTGAATGAAATGATTGCTTTGCTGGGCGCGTTCGAGCCGGTGTGAACCGTCGGATTCGGCCTTCATCATTTCCTGGAAGGCTTCGGAGTCGGCGCCGAGTCCTTGAGCCATCTGGCGGCGGTATTCGGCGGGCACCTGCAGCAGGTTCAGGCAGAAGGAGTATTTGTCGGAGTCGCAGAGATAGTCCAGGCGGGCGGTGAGTTTCATCAGGTCGATGCCCATGGTCCTGTCATTGAGCGAATCGAGTCCGCTCAGATCGGGATGATGTCTGTCGAAGGGCAGGAACCAGTTGGCGGCGGGCGTGAAGAAGGGATAGAACTTCAGCTGGCGGAAGGTGCTCAGATAGACGTCTTCGCCTTCCATCTGCATCTGCTGGAATTCCTGCATCTTTTCGGACATGCCGCCGTCGTCGAAGAGTTCGCTCCAGTCGGCGGCTTCTTCGGGTTTGTCCTTCATTTTCTGTATCTTGTCCTGAATGCTCGATGACAGGCGGTTCATCTCGGGCAGGAATTCGTCTCTCATGCGGGCTGACACCTTTTCCACATCTTTGGCGCGGGCCAGCTGTGCCATGATGACGGGCCAGGAGCTGAGTACAGCCGGCTCTTCCTGCAGCAGCGAAAGGCGGGAACTCACTTCGGGACAGTGTGCGAGGCGGTTTTCGTGAAGCGAGACCGCCAGCAGCAGAGCCGTAAGGGCGCGCTGGGAAACCATTTCGTCGGTATGGAGGCAAAGGCTGCAGAGGAAGAGTATCTTATGGGCATCGAACTGTTTGATGAGACTGAGCAGCAGTGCGGCCGGCGCCTGGGCGGCAGAGGCAAGGTCGAGGTCGGGAAGGCGCATTTCCCATTCGGCCGCTTCCTTGGGGGTCCAGATGTCGGAAAACAGCAGGCGGTCGAAAAGGGTCTTGCGGCCGGCCTGGCGGACCTGCCCGTAGTACCAGAGCGTGCTGTTGGCCTTCATCCACTCCCAACGGGCACGGTCGGCCAGGCCGGCAACGGAGCGGTTGATGGCGGCGATGGTGTCGTTGCGGTGCTCGTCGGCATAGCCTTCGAGCGCATACTGGACGAGGTAGCGGTAGGTGGTCTCCAGTTGGCGAAGTTCGTCGTACAGGGGTCCAAAGCCTATCTGCTGGAGCAGATAAGTCAGATGGTGCATGGCCTGATGGGTCTCATGCCGATAGGTTTCCCCCAGTATCTGCCAATAGAGCCGGTTGATTTCTTTGGATGTCATTCGCGCGTATTGTTCAACAAAAGTACGAGAAATATTTGTATTTTTGCAGGTTCAAAAACATATCCACCCAGCCAAAGTGCTCACAGATGGAAAATATCCGAAATTTCTGCATCATCGCCCACATCGACCACGGTAAAAGTACGCTGGCCGACCGGCTTTTGGAATATACCGGCACCGTCGCCATCACCGAGAACCAGATTCTCGACGACATGGATCTGGAAAGGGAGCGCGGCATTACCATCAAAAGCCATGCCATTCAGATGAACTACCGCCACAGTGACGGAAAAGACTACATTCTCAATCTGATTGACACTCCGGGGCATGTGGATTTTTCGTATGAGGTTTCGCGCAGCATCGCCGCCTGCGAAGGCGCCCTGCTGGTGGTGGACGCCACTCAGGGCATTCAGGCGCAGACCATTTCCAACCTGTACATGGCCATCGACAACGACCTGGAGATCATTCCCGTGCTCAACAAGGTCGATCTGGCGAGCGCCAAGATCGATGAGGTCGAGGACCAGATCATCGACCTTCTGGGTGTCAAGCGCGAGGAGATTCTGCACGCCAGCGGCAAGACGGGCGAAGGTGTGCCCGACATTCTGAAGGCCATCGTGGAAAAGGTACCTTGTCCGAAAGGCGACCCTGAGGCTCCGCTGCAGGCGCTGGTGTTCGACTCGGTCTTCAACTCGTTCCGCGGCATCATCGCCTATTTCAAGATTGTCAACGGCACGATGCGCGAACACGACATGGTCAAGTTTTTTGCCACTCAGAAAGAATACGATGCCGACGAAATCGGCGTGCTGAAACTGAATATGCAGCCGCGCAAAGTGATGAACTGCGGCGATGTGGGCTACATCATCTCGGGCATCAAGACTTCGCGTGAGGTGAAAGTGGGCGACACCATCACCCATGTGGAAAAGCCTTGCGACAAGGCTATCGAGGGTTTCCAGGAAGTGAAGCCCATGCTGTTTGCCGGCGTGTATCCCATCGAGAGCGAAGACTATGAGAACCTGCGTTCTTCCATCGAGAAGCTGCAGCTCAACGACGCTTCCCTCACCTTCCAGCCGGAATCGTCCATTGCCTTGGGCTTCGGATTCCGTTGCGGTTTTCTGGGCCTGCTCCACATGGAAATCGTGCAGGAGCGCCTCGACCGCGAGTTTGACATGGACGTCATCACCACGGTGCCCAACGTTCCCTACAAGGTCTATACGAAAAAGGGGGAATGCCTGGATGTGAACAATCCCTCCGGACTGCCCGACCCCACGCATATCGAACGCATCGAAGAGCCTTATATCCGCGCCTCCATCATCACGGGCGCCGACTACATCGGCCCTATCATGACACTTTGTCTGGACAAGCGCGGCGAGCTGGTCAAGCAGGAATACATTTCGGGCAACCGTATGGAGATTCTCTTCGACCTGCCGCTGGGCGAAATCGTCTTCGACTTTTACGACAAGCTCAAGAGCATTTCAAAGGGATACGCTTCGTTCGACTATCACATGAACGGTTTCCGCGAGTCGAAACTGGTGAAACTGGACATTCTGCTCAACGGTGAACCGGTCGACGCTCTCTCCTGCCTCACCCACGTCTCGAACGCCGAAACACTGGGCCGCCGCATGTGTGAAAAGCTGAAGGACCTCATTCCGCGACAGCAGTTCGACATTGCCATCCAGGCGGCCATCGGTGCCAAAATCATCGCTCGCGAAACGGTGCGCCAAGTGCGCAAGGATGTGACTGCCAAGTGTTACGGCGGCGACATCACCCGAAAGCGCAAGCTGTTGGAAAAGCAGAAGCGGGGCAAGAAACGTATGAAGCAGATCGGCTCGGTGGAAGTGCCGCAGAAGGCGTTCCTGGCCGTGCTGAAGCTCTAGGAATGAGCGCGGAACGCTTTTATTTGAGGAGTTTGCGAAGTTCTTTGGTATCGACTTCGTACAGCGTTCCGGGATGTGACGATGGAAATCGCACCAGATCGGAAACGTCTTCCCAAGGACCTTTTTTGGGCTTTTTCGTCCGCATCATACCCATGCGGTCGAGTTTTTCCTTGTACCAGAACAGATAGGTGTAGCTGTCAATCTTCATCACCTGCGGCTGAGATTCGCAGCTTTCGTTCCACGAGCTGCTCAGTTCTTCGGGAGCGTTCTTCAAGCTGTGTTTGGCCGCTTTTCTGATGATACCTTCGTCGAGACCGGCGATTTCATTGCCTTCGCCGTCGGTCAGCGGCAACCAGCGCACGCCGTCGTAGCTGTAGACATAAGAGGTGCCTTCTCCGCGGAAATAGCTGTAGACATAGGTCTTTTGGGAGCCGTCGAAATATTTCCACAAGGAGACTTTGGACTGTTTGCCGGTTTTGGCGGAATCTTTTTCCTTGGCGGACGCGGGCATTGCCACGAGCAATGCGGCGGTCAGAATCAGCAGCAATTTTTTCATCATTTGATATTTTTCAGGATGTGGCCCATACGTTCCTTTTTGGTGCGCATGTACTTTTCGTTATAGGGATTGGTCGGTATCTCGACGGGCACATTCTCCACGATGCTCAGACCGTAGGCTTCCAGACCGATGCGCTTGATGGGATTGTTGGTCATCAGGCGCATACGTGTGACTCCCAGTTTCTGAAGTATCTGGGCGCCAACGCCGTAATCGCGTTCGTCGGCATCGAATCCGAGGTGCAGGTTGGCGTCGACGGTGTCCATGCCTTCTTCCTGGAGCTTGTAGGCGCGGATCTTGTTCATCAGACCGATGCCGCGGCCTTCCTGGTTGAGATAGACCAGCACGCCTTTGCCTTCGTTTTCGATGGCCTGCATGGCCTGATGCAGCTGGTCGCCGCACTCGCAGCGCAGACTGCCCAGCACGTCGCCGGTGAGGCAGGAGGAATGCATGCGCACCAGAATGGGTTCGTTTTGGGCCCACTCGCCTTTGATGAGCGCCACATGTTCCTGACCGGTGGATGTCTGGCGGAAAGGAATCAGGCGGAAATCGCCGTATTTGGTGGGGAGATGCACGCTGGGACCCATTTCCACGAGGGACTCTTCCTTGAGACGATAGGCGATGAGGTCTTTGATGGTGATGAGTTTGAGACCGTAGCGGCGGGCTATCTCACACAGTTGGGGCAGTCGGGCCATCGTGCCGTCTTCGTT
The DNA here is from genome assembly GCA_045627385.1 of Bacteroidales bacterium. Classification (GTDB taxonomy): domain Bacteria; phylum Bacteroidota; class Bacteroidia; order Bacteroidales; family UBA1402; genus UBA1757. The sequence continues at coordinate 145,830 of JAZQNO010000025.1, read as the reverse complement.
CATCACTTCGATGAGCACGCCCGCCGGATGGAGTCCGGCCATACGGCAGAGGTCGACGGCGGCCTCGGTGTGGCCGGCGCGGCGAAGCACGCCCTTGCTCTTGGAATGCAAGGGATTGATGTGGCCCGGGCGGGCCAGGTCTTCGGGACGGGTGTCGGGATCGGCCAAGGCGCGGATGGTTTCGGCGCGGTCGTGGGCCGAAACGCCTGTGGTGCAGCCTGCGATCTTGTCGACGGTGATGGTGAAGGGTGTGCCCAGCAGGGAAGTGTTGTTGCTTACCTGGTTGTCCAGTTCCAGCTGCCGGCAGCGCTCTTCAGTGATGGGCACACAGAGCACGCCACGGCCTTCGGTTACCATGAAATTGACCTTTTCGGGGGTGATCAGTTGGGCGGCTGTGATGAAATCGCCTTCATTCTCGCGGTCTTCGTCATCGACGACGATGACGATTTCTCCCTTGGCTATGGCAGCAACTGCCTCCTCGACGGTGTCGAGATGCAAATCTTCGTTATTGGACATGATGGAGTTTATGATAGAAACACCGGCGCAGATAACGGTATATCAGTTTCGGTTTGAATATTTTTTTGAAGAAGTTGATGTAGGAATCCAGATTGAAGATGGCGGAGTCGTTGACGGCCTTGTAGGTGAGGAAAATGCCCAGCGGCAAAAGCACGGCCGAAGACAGCGACATGCCGGCCAGGGCCGACCAGGCACCGCTCTTGATGAGTTTCTGACCGGCCGTATCGATGAGATAATAGGCGATGAACAGCACCACGGACACCACGGCCGGCATACCGATGCCGCCCTTGCGGATGATGGCTCCCAGGGGTGCCCCGATGAAGAAGAAGATGAGGCAGGCGATGGAAAGCGAGAATTTCTTGTAGTATTCGATGCCGCTGCGGCGGAACTTGAAATAGTCGCGCTGCAGGGTGGATTCCTGATACTCGAACTCTGAGCGTGCCGACTGCACGCGTTTGACGGCTGAAGCCACCACCGAACGGGCCTTGTCGTAGGAGAGCGACAGGAACAGGCTGTCGGTGTTGGGGGTGAAGACCACGGCCGTCGAAGCTGTCTCGATGGAGTCGCGCGTGGTGAGCACGCGGTTGGGAGTGGTTTCGCGTCCCATGTAGACTTTCTCCACATATTGGTTCTTCTTCAGCGTCTGCACGCTGTCGATGATATGGCCGATGGAGTCGATGGCCACACGGAGCTGATGCGTGTTCTTGCTCATGTGCGAGGAACCGTAGTACGACTCGTCCATGCGGTTGAAATTGGCGTCGAAGGGAATGACAACCGTCTTGGAGGCGAACATCTCGCGACGGTAAGGGATGTTTTTGGTACCGGCCTGCTGTTTGTCGAAATTGCTGAATGCCTCGCCCTGATACAGGGTCAGCACCAGATTCAGCTTGTCTTCGGTCATCTGCAGGCGGGCCGAATCGGCCAGTGTGACGGACACTTTGTCGAAGCCTTCGGAGAAATCGTATATCATCACGTCCTTCAGCAACTTGCGCTTGAGGTCCTTGCCTTTGACGTAGATGGTCATGTTCTCGATTTCGGAGTAGAAGGCTCCTTCGGGAATGGACAAAGTGGGCGATTTCTGCTGCATGGAGGCCGTCAGCGACAGCAGTTTCACCTGGACCTTGGGAAGATATTTGTCTTGAAAGAAATAAGAGCCCACCGAGATGAAGGCCACGAAAACGATGAGCGGACGCATGATTTTGTAGAGCGACACGCCGGCGGCTTTCATGGCCAGCAGTTCGAAGCGTTCGCCGAAGTTGCCGAAGGTCATCAGTGCCGCCAGCAGCACCGCCAGCGGCAGGGTGGTCGGCAGCAGCTGGGCCGACGCGTAATAGAGGAATTCGAGGTATACGGTCAGGGAGAGTCCTTTACCCATGATCTGTTCGGCCACCCTCCATATCAACTGCATCACCAGGATGAAGTTGCAGATGAAGAAGGTCATCACGAAGATGGGCAGGAAATTCTGCAGTACGAATGTATTTAATCTCTTGACACGGAACATGGACCGACCTGCACGTTTAAGGCCGCGAAGTTAATGAAAAAATGCTAGAGTCCCATTCTCCGGGTCAGTTTTTCGATTTCGGAATCCCAGAGGAGAATCAGGTCGTCCTTTTCGTCTTCTTCGGCGAAATCGGTAATGATGATCGACATCTCATGAGTGAGTTCCGACATTTCCAGCGCAATCTCGAAATAGGATTCCCTGGGTTCGCGCAGCCAGCGGAAACGGACGCGCTTTTCTTCTTCCATGCCGATGAGCTCGGCCTTTTCCTGGCCTTTTCCCCAGGTGAACGTGAAGATGGAGTCTTGTGACTCGACGCGGTCGGCCATCCATTCCGACAGGCCGTGAGCCGTGCTGATGAGCGTCCAAAGCACGCGGACCGAGCCCTTCTTGAGCCCGTATTCGACGGTGAATTTCTGTTTCATAGGAGCGGTAATGTTTTATTGCCCAAGATAGGCATTATTTCCTTTCCATGCAAACGGATTGTCCCAAAAGTGCCGCTTGCGTTTAAAAAAAAATAGGCTCAGGCTATTGCCTAATCCAATAAAAGCACATACCTTTGCACCGCTTTTGAGAAAGCATAACAATGATGGCGAGATAGCTCAGCTGGTTAGAGCGCATGATTCATAATCATGAGGTCCTCGGTTCAATCCCGAGCCTCGCTACAAAACGGAATGGTTATTTGCCTCAGGGCATGTGACCATTTTTTTATAGAATGCAAGCTATGAACCCTATTTCCAAGCGTTTGGCCAGTCTTGCCGTTTCCGAGACGCTGGCCATGTCCCAAAAGAGCAGCGAACTGAAAGCTCAAGGCATCGATGTCATCAACATGAGCGTCGGCGAACCGGATTTCTTCACTCCTGACGCCATCAAACAGGCTGCCAAGGAGGCCATCGACCGCAACTTTTCCTTCTATTCTCCCGTTCCCGGCTACCCTGCCCTGCGCAAAGCCATCTGCAAGAAACTGAAGAACGAGAACGGACTGGAATTCGATCCGGCACAGATCGTGTGTGCCAACGGTGCCAAGCAGTGTGTCTGCAACGCCATCCTGGCTCTGGTCGATCCCGGCGACGAAGTCATCGTTCCGGCCCCCTACTGGGTGAGCTATGTGGAAATGGTCAAACTGGCCGAAGGCAAGAACGTCATCGTCGAAGCCGGCATCGAGCAGGACTTCAAGATGAGCGCCGCCCAACTGGAAGCTGCCATCACCGACAAGACCAAGGCTCTCATCCTCTGCTCGCCTTCGAACCCGACCGGCAGCGTGTACAGCCGTGAGGAGCTCAAGGCGCTGGCCGAGGTGCTGGAGCGACATCCCCAGGTCTTCATCATCTCCGACGAAATCTACGAACACATCAACTATATAGGTCATCACGAAAGCATCGCCCAGTTCGAGAGCATCCGCGACCGTGTCATCATCATCAACGGCGTGTCGAAAGCCTACGCCATGACCGGTTGGCGCATCGGCTGGCTGGCCGCTCCCCTCTGGATTGCCAAGGCTTGCAGCAAGCTGCAGGGCCAATATACCTCGGGCCCCAACTCGGTGGCTCAGGAAGCCGCCCGCATGGCCTACAGCGGAAGCCAGCAGTGCGTGGAAGACATGCGTGTGGCCTTTGAACGCCGCCGCAATCTGATTGTCAGGCTGATGCGCGAAATCCCCGGGCTGGAGGTACGCGAGCCGCAGGGTGCTTTCTATGTGTTCCCCAAATGCAGTTCTTATTTTGGAAAAAAGTTTGCCGGCGGAACGGTCGACGGCAATGAACTGCCTGCCCGCACCATCGGCAATGCGCTGGATCTGGCCATGTATCTGTTGGAAGTGGGCCATGTGGCCACCGTCGGCGGAGCCGCCTTCGGCGCACCCGATTGCTTCCGTCTGTCGTATGCCACCAGCGATGAGAACATCGTCGAGGCCGTCAGACGCATCAGCGCGGCTTTGGCCTTGTTGAAATAAGCGATTTACCGACGAACATTGAACACAATCGGCCAGGTCCACCAGGATTTGACCGATTGTCCGTTTTGACGGGCAGGCGTCATCTGCGGCATTTCGGCCACCAGCCTTAAAGCTGCGCGGTCCAGATCGGAGTTGCCGCTGCAATAGACAAACCCGGCAGCCACATTTCCTTCTTCGTCAATCAGAAAATTGGTTTCGACCACTCCGCTCTGATTGTTTTCCAATGCCCGCTGGGGATACTCCAGATGATCGCGGACAAACTGCGACAGACCTTCCCGACCGCCCTGAGGAACAGCCGGCTCTTCGGCTTTGATGTAGACTTTTTCCTCACGCAGCACTTCCGTACGCTTCCGGCCGTCGGGACTGATGTAGAAGCTCTGGATGTATTCCGCATCGTTGAAACGGTCGTCCAGTCTGAGGTCGTAGGCGACCGACTTCATGGCACGGCGCACTTCGCGGTCTATTTCGGGGCAGAGCCCTTTGACCACCTGTATGCGTGTGATACGGCCGCCTCGATAGACGCTGAAAAGGACTGTCACCCTGCCCTGGCGCGCTTCTTCTCCGTAGTCGTACTGCACGATCTGACGGCGCGAACGTTTTTTCACGACCAGGTCTTCCCTGATTTCGGGATATTCGAAATATTGGTAGAAAGAGTTGTTGACCGATTCACGCAGGCTGGCCTTGAAGCCCATCCGATACTCGGGCTCGAAATCGGCAGCCGTCAGGGACAGGCAGTACAGGCCCAACAGCAAAGGCAGAACAATCCGTTTCATTTTCAGCAGAATTTATCTGTAATCAGTTCTCAAAAATACGGCTATTTGAAAACAAAACAGCCGGTACAACCCATAAAAAAGCTGTACCGGCTGCAAAATTCGTTAAATCAGTTGTTTTCGGGACGGAGTTTGCGGACGACAGCGCCGGCCTGCCACATCTCGCTTTCGCGGAGAGCCTGCAGTTCCTTCTCAAGGCCGACACGATAATCGGGCTTGGAATTGCTGTCGATGGATATCTGTGCTTCATTGCCGCACTTGACGCTGGCATAGAGTTTTTCGACAACCGGCTTGATGGCGTCGTGGAAGGGACCCATCCAGTCGAGAGCGCCGCGCTGGGCAGTGGTCGAGCAGTTGGCGTACATCCAGTCCATGCCTTTCTGGGCGAAGAGCGGTCCAAGGCTCTGGGTGAGTTCTTCGACGGTCTCGTTGAAAGCTTCCGAGGGAGTGTGTCCGTTCTCGCGGAGCACTTCGTACTGGGCCAGCAGCAGTCCCTGGATGGCACCCATCAGAGAACCGCGTTCGCCGGTAAGGTCGGAAGTGGCCTCGCGCTGGAATGTGGTCTCGAACATATAACCCGAGCCGATGCCGATACCCAGTGCCAGGGTGCGGTCCATAGCCTTGCCGGTCACATCCTGATAGACGGCATAGGAGGAATTCAGGCCACGGCCTTCGAGGAACATCGTGCGAAGCGAGGTGCCCGATCCCTTGGGGGCCACCATGATGACGTCGATATCTGCGGGAGGAACGCAACCGGTGCGGTCGTTCCAAGTGATGGCGAAACCGTGGGAGAAATAAAGTGCCTTTCCGGCGGTCAGATAAGGTTTGATGGTGGGCCATACCGACATGACGGCCGCGTCGGAAAGCAGACACATGATGATGCTGCCCTTCTGGCAGGCTTCTTCAATGCCGAACAGCGTTTCGCCGGGTTTCCAACCGTCGGCGACAGCCTTGTCGTAGGTCTTGCCGGGACGCTGACCGACAATCACGCGAAAACCGTTGTCACGCAGGTTCTGAGACTGACCGGGACCCTGCACACCGTAACCGATGACTGCAATGGTTTCGTCTTTCAAAATTTCGCGGGCCTTAGCCAGTGTAAACTCTTCGCGGGTCACAACATTTTCAATGACACCGCCAAAATTCATTTTTGCCATGATAAAATTTAATTTATATGCGATTCTTACGCTAAATATTCAAATTTTATGCAAAGATACAACATGTCTCCGACAACGCCAAATAATTATTTCAGATACATTTTCACCAGGACTGGGTTGGAATCGGCATCCACTTCAAGAAAATCCGAAACGTCCGACGGGTTCACCACTCCATACAGGATGCTTTCTCCGACAGCTGTCATACCCATCCAGATGACATGTCCGGTGGGAGTCTGCAACTGGAAAGGGAACCTGTTTCTGAAGGCGTGAACCGTTCCGGCCCCACGCATGTCCAGCCCGAAATGGGATGCGGCCACCACCTTTCCGGTGGAGATTTCAAAAACCAGTTGATTGAAAGGTTCTCCTGCGTATTCGTACTGACATAGCAGATAATCGCCAGCTGTCGCGATATCGGAGAGGTAAATTTGCCCGGCTTTCTTTTTCTTATTCAACACATCCTTGACATTCGGACGCTTACTTCCCGTTTCCAGACAATAACGCGGATGAAGGACATCGTGTTCGAGCACATAGATTGTGTCGTTGAACATGTCTTTGAACAAGGCTTCTCCACTTCCTCCTTGTTTCAACAGACGATGCTCGTTCGGACCGAAATCCGCCGTGGGCACCTCGTAGTAGACAGACATCTTGTTTTCATACCGGAATTCCTTGACTGCGGTTCCCTTACCGCTGACCAGTTTCAGGAAGGGGTTTCCTTCCTTTGAGGCGCTTGCCGGCCTGACCAGATACACGTCTCCGTCAGTCGGGACGATATCCATAAAAGCGTCATCCGCTTTGAGAAGCCTGCCTTCATTCGACCTGCAGTTGAAGACATAACAAATGCCTCGGCCAAGCATCAGCAATTCTCCTTTGTACCTGTCGTATGCCCACCCGTAGAAGTCTGGTGACAATTCGTTGTGCCCATGGCCCAATCCGATGAGCGTTGATTTAAAATCTCCAGATTTGCCAAACAGAAAAACGCCTCTGAACCACCTGGCACAATTGTTGGAAACCAGCAGTCCGTTTTCCGTTTCTGCGGTCATCAGATATTCCAGTTGCAAAGAGGCGTCCAAATTAAATTCCAAGGGTATGTATTCAAAGGAATCGACAATGCCGTTGATTAAAACGGATGTGTCTTTCACGACGGCGGACGACAAGTCAAAAGAGCAGATGCCGGCAACGGACTGCCCAACAGCTGCACCAGACACCGCTTTGTCAGCCTCCCGGTGCCGACAGGACGGCAATGACAGCACTGCACCAATCATCAGGGGCAAACAGAAAGTCTTTTTCATTGAATTAATTGCAATTAGTAACAATATCACCATTGCCGCAATACCAGGTTTGAGAGCAACTCTCACAACACCAACCCATACATCCGTGCTTGCCGCGGTTATTATTATACCACTCAATTGCTACACTTTGGGGCAAAGAACACTCTGAAATCAACCACATATCATAATCGATGCCACCATAACCACAAGTTCCTTGATTGTTTTGATGAGGATATTCGTAATCTCCCAATGCCTCGACGTTGGCAATTACCATTGGTGATATCATTTTATTTCTCACAATACATATGATGAGAAACAAACAGGACACAATCATTGTTGCGCAAATAATAGAAATAAGTTTATTTTTCATAACATTTAATTTTTAGAAATTGTAGTTTTGTCCGCTCAAGAATTTTAGCAGAGTAATCTCAGTTCAGATACATTTTCACCAGGACCGGGTTGGAATCGGCATCCACTTCAAGAAAATCCGAAACGTCCGACGGGTTCACCACTCCATACAGGCAATCACCTGAAGCCCATGTGACACCGACCAGGATACGTTTTCCCGTCGGAGTATCCAAAGACACAAAATGGGGCGACCTTGTCTTCCACAAATCAACACCCCTTGCATGGATGGGCAATCGCTCATTGGCAACGAGTTTTCCAGTTTCCATATCGAAAACGCTTTCCGCCCGATTGCCGTTGTAATGATAAAAGCATAGAAGATACTTTCCAACTGTGGCCACATGATAGACAAACACCTGTTGTCCTTTTCTTACGCTCTTTCCAGCATCTTTCACTTTGGGATTCAGGTCTCCGGCATTCAGGCAGAAAGCCGGCTGAAGACCTTTGTCCGACCATGCATAGACGGTATCATTGTACATATCCTTGAACAACGGTCGGCCTTGCTTGTCCTGATCCAATATACGATGTTCGGTCGGACTCCAACCAGATTGCGGAGTTTCGGCGTAGGCGTTTTTCTTATGTTTAGTGAAATATTTCGCGACAGTGCTCCCGTCCGAGTCAGTCAGCACAAGAAATGGAATCTGGGGATCATCCTCCACAGGAAGAGCCAGAAACCGCTTGTTTTCAACAAGAATCATGGTCTGATAGGCATATTCTGACTTTTTCAGCATGCTCACTTCTCCGGTTTCTGCATTGAGTTCGCAGTAATAACCCCTTCCACTCAAAACAATCAGTTTTTCAGTCTCATTGTATGACCAATTGTAGAAATACGGGACCAATTCGTTGTGGCCATGGCCTTTTCCGACAAGTGTCTTTTGGTATCTGCCGTTCTTGTCGAACTGAAAAACACCATTGAAACCCTGCGTGGAATTGGAAGAAACGACAAAGCCCTCGTCAGTCTCGACAGTCATCAGGTAGTCGGGTCTCAAGGAGGCAAGAATGTCAAATTCCAAAGGAATGTAAACGACAGAATCGACAATCTGACTTATAGAGATCATCGAATCATTTGCAGCAGCCTTTTCCAGATCATAGTCGAATACGATTCCAGTCGAGTCTGCCATATACACTTTGTCATCTACCTCCCGGTGCCGACAGGACGACAATGACAAAACCACGCCAGTCAACAAGAATAAATAGGACGTGTTTCTCATTGAATTAATTGCAATTAGTAACAATATCACCATTGCCGCAATACCAGGTTTCATGACAACTGTCACAACACCAACCCGAACAGCTATAATCTCCCCCATGAAGAATAAACCAACTTTCGGCTTCGCCTCTGGGCAAAGAGCATTCTGATATCAGCCACATATCATCATCTATACCACCATAAGTACCACGATTATTCTGGTGAGGATATTCGTAATCTCCCAATGCCTCGACATTGACCATTACGATTGGAGAAATAGTTCTATTCCTCACAACACATAGAATCAGGAATAAAAAAGCCATAATCACTGTTGTACATAGAATTGAAAATAGGAGTCTTTTCATATGCTAATTTTATGAAGTATAACTTATATCATAAACCAACCACTGTCGCCGATATAAAAATTTGAAGAGATACATCATCAAGACCTTTAATGTCTACACACCACGTAAAATCGCCTTCAGCATTTGGTGAAATATTGATTTTCAATTTTGCTTTTCTGCCTGGTGGTATTATTAATTCAGACATCGATGCAGTAACACAATCATTACCAATCGAATCTTATAATTCACTACCGGTAATCAAAACATACAAATAATGCGCCATTATTACAGGACAGACATTTCAGCTAAGAAGTCAGCAAACAAACCTTTTACAGCCCAACTCACCTATGCCGTTACGGCTGTTGTTCGCAGACCTGGCGCTTGGACTCCATTTCTTCGAGGAATTCGTTCAGGCGCTCGATGGGCGATTTGGTGATAGAGATGCGTCCGGAGCGCACAAACTGCAGGATGCCAAGCGGTTGCAGTTCCTGATAGAGACGCTCGATTTCCTCCACATGACCCGTCTGCTCGATGACCGTGTAGGTGCGGTTCAGCTCGAGAATGCGCGCATTGTAGCGGCGCACGATTTCCTCCAGCGCCCCGTGTTCGAGCACCACGTCGGTGGAAATCTTGTACAGGGCGATTTCCTGGAAAATGATTTCATCGTCGACGTAATAGAACGCCTTCAGCACATCGATGCGGCGCTCGATCTGGTGCACCATCTTGGAAATGGTCTCCTCGTCGGTCTCGGCGGTAATGGTGTATTTATGCACTCCGGGAATCGACGAGCGCGACACGGTCAGGCTCTCGATGTTGACCTGACGGCGCGTGAAGACATTGGTCACCTGATTGAGGATACCGACCGTATTTTCGGAATACACGTTGATGGTATACAATTGCTTTTCCATATCCTTGAATCGTTTGCTGTTACTTGGTTTCTTTGCCCATGATGATGTCGGTGATGGGTTTTCCGGCCGGAATCATCGGATAGACCAACCCCTTTTGCTCGACCTTGACTTCGAGCAGATAGGGGCCCTTGTGGGCAATCATCTCGCCGACAGCCTCGGAAAGTTCTTCTCTGCGGCTTACCGAACGGCCGGTTATGCCGTAGGCCGAGGCCAGGCGGACAAAATCGGGATTCTGCATGCGGGTGGACGAATAGCGTTCGTCCCAGAAAAGTTCCTGCCACTGGCGTACCATGCCCAGATAGCTGTTGTTGAGCACGAGCATCTTCACCGGCAGCTGATACTGCATGATGGTGCCCAGTTCCTGAACCGTCATCTGGAAACCGCCGTCACCGCAGACGGCATAGATTTCGGCATCGGGAGCGCCCAATGCGGCACCTACGGCGGCAGGCAGGCAGAAGCCCATGGTACCCAGACCGCCAGAGGCGATGAACTGGCGTCCGGGGCCCGCGCTGAAATAGCGGGCCGATATCATTTCGTTCTGTCCCACATCGGCCACGAGAACGGTCTTGGAACCGGACTGGTCCGACACGCATTTCACCGCCTCGGCCATCGTTATCGGCTGAGCCGAAGGATGGAGTTCGGGCTGGATGACTTCGCGGTCTTCCTGCTGGCGGAAAGGTTTGAAACTTTCTATCCAGTCGGTGTGTCTGGCCGGCTTCAGCAATGCGGTCACGGCCGGCAGCGAAGCCTTCACGTCGCCCAGCACCGTCTGGTCGACTTTGACATTCTTGTTGAGTTCGGAGGGATCTATGTCGAAATGGATGATTTTCGCCTGGGGAGCGTAGGAGCGGATGTCGCCGGTCACGCGGTCGGAGAAGCGCATGCCGATGGCGATGAGCACGTCGCACCGGTTGGTCATGCGGTTGGGAGCCACATTGCCGTGCATGCCCACCATGCCCATGTTGAGCGGATAATCGTCGGACATGATGGAGAGGCCCATGAGGGTGGAAGCAGCCGGGATGCCGGCTTTTTCCAAAAAGGCATAGAGTTCCTGTTCGGCGTGGCCCAGCATGACGCCCTGCCCCACTACGGCCAAAGGCTTCTCCGATTCGTTGATGAGGCGGGCGGCCTCGGCCACTTCGGTCCGGTTGAGAGCCGGATAGGGCTGGTAGCTGCGAATGAAGCGGCATTTCTTGTATTCGAAGTCGAGCAGCTGTGTCTGGGCATCCTTGGTCAGGTCGAGCACCACCGGTCCGGGACGGCCTTCACGGGCGATGTAGAAGGCGCGGGCGACCGCCCATGGCAGGTCTTCCGCACGGCGTATCTGGTAGCTCCATTTGGTGACCGGCTGGGTGATGCCGATGACGTCGGTTTCCTGGAAGCTGTCGGTACCCAGTTGGGCCACGATGGACTGTCCGGTGATGATGACCAGAGGCGTGCTGTCGAGCATGGCGTCGGCGGCGCCGGTGACGATGTTGGTGGCGGCCGGTCCGGAAGTGACGATGACCACGCCCGGTTCGCCCGTCACGCGGGCATAGCCCTGGGCGGCATGGACGGCACCCTGCTCGTGACGGCTCAGAATGCAGTCGAATTCTTTCTGATAGGAGTATAAGGCATCGAATACGGGGATGATGAATCCGCCCGGGTATCCGAAGATGGTTCTGACATTCTCTTCCTTGAAGGAGCGCATCAAGGCTTCCGCTCCGTTGATTCTTTCTGACATGTCGGTAGTTGATTAGTCTTCGATGATTCTGACTGCACCCAGATCGGCCGACGAAACGGCCTGTGCGTAGGCTTTCAATGATTGGGAGACCTGACGGTCGCGGACGGGCTTGAAGGCCAGACGGCCTTTGGCCTCTTCCTCGCGGCGGCGACGGGCCAGCGCTTCGTCGCTCAGGCGCACGCTGATGCTGCGGGCCGGGATGTCGATGTCGATGATGTCTCCGTTGCGGACCAGTCCGATGGCTCCGCCTGAAGCGGCTTCGGGAGAAACGTGGCCGATGGACAGGCCCGAGGTGCCGCCTGAAAAGCGGCCGTCGGTGATGAGGGCGCACTCTTTGCCCAGATGGCGCGACTTGATGTATGAGGTGGGATACAGCATTTCCTGCATGCCGGGACCGCCTTTCGGGCCTTCGAAAATGACCAGCACCACATCGCCCGAGCGGACGCTGCCGTCGAGGATGCCCTCGCAGGCGTCTTCCTGTGAATGGAACACTTTGGCGGGACCGCTGAATTTCCAGATGGACTCGTCCACACCCGCGGTCTTGACCACACAGCCGTTGAGGGCGATGTTGCCCTTGAGCACGGCCAGACCGCCGTCCTTGGTGTAGGCGTGGTCCATGTCGCGGATGCAGCCCTTTGCGCGGTCGGTGTCCAGACTGTCGAAACGGGAATCCTGCGAGCCTAAACTCATATTGAACCGGTGGGAAGGAGCGCTCAGATAGAAGTCTTTGGCTTCCTCCAGCACCTTCGGCGACGACAGGGAATAGTCTTCCAGATCTTTGGCCAGTGTCTGACCGTCGACCCGTTTCACTCCGGTTTCAATGAGTCCGGCCTTGGCCAGTTCGCCCAGGATGGAATGGATGCCTCCGGCGCGGTTGACGTCCTGCACGTGGAACAGTTTGGTATTGGGAGCCACCTTGCACAGGCAGGGCACCCGACGTGAAAGCATGTCGATGTCGTCCATGCTGAAATCCACTCCAGCCTCGTGGGCGATGGCCAGCAGATGCAGCACGGTGTTGGTGGAACCGCCCATGGCGATGTCGAGCGTCATGGCGTTGAGGAAGGCTTCGCGGGTGGCGATGGAACGCGGCAGAACCGACTCGTCACCGTCTTCGTAATAGGCGAAGGTATTCTTCACAATCTGACGGGCCGCCTTGAGGAAAAGTTTCCGGCGGTTGACATGGTCGGCCAGGATGGTGCCGTTGCCGGGAAGAGCCATACCCAACGCCTCGTTGAGGCAGTTCATGGAATTGGCGGTGAACATGCCCGAGCAGCAGCCGCAGCCCGGACAAGCGCTGGCCTCCACACGGGCCATCTGAGCGTCGGAAACGCTTTGGTCGGCCGACTGGATCATCGCGTCGATGAGGTCCAGATGGCCTCCGTCCAGCTCGCCGGCCTCCATCGGGCCTCCGCTGACGAATATGGTGGGGATGTTGAGTCTCATGGCGGCCATCAGCATGCCTGGGGTGATTTTGTCGCAGTTGCTGATGCACACCATGGCATCGGCCTTGTGGGCATTGACCATATATTCGACGCTGTCGGCGATGATGTCGCGGCTGGGCAGCGAATAGAGCATGCCGTCGTGGCCCATGGCGATGCCGTCGTCGATGGCGATGGTGTCGAACTCGGCGGCGAAGCAGCCCAGGCGTTCGATCTCGGCCTTCACTTCCTGACCGATTTCGTGCAGGTGCACGTGACCGGGAACAAACTGGGTGAACGAATTGACCACAGCAATGATGGGTTTGCCCACCTGTTCTTTCTTCATACCATTGGCAGCCCAAAGGGCTCTCGCGGCAGCCATACGGCGACCTTCCGTACAAACCGAGCTTCTCAATGCGATTTTCATATCCTTATTCCGAATTGAATCATTAAAAAAAAGCCTTCCCCACCATGATGCAGGAAAGGCGTCCGAAACTTCCGGTATGGGCAAACGTCTTTCCTATCTCGCTGTCACGACGACAGGCAGAGACACCACGACATTCACCTGATACTTGAAGAAATTCATTTGTCTGTTTTTATTGACGGCGACAAAGGTAAGTAATAAATGCAGAATATGCAAAAAGTATTCCTCGATATATTTTTTTCTCAGGAATGATGGTAGGGCTCGTGGTTGAGTATGGTCATGGCCCGGTAGAGCTGTTCCACGAAGAATACGCGGACCATCTGATGCGAAAAGGTCATTTTCGAGAGAGAAATACGCTCGTTTACTGCATCGTAAACGCTTTTGTCGAATCCGTAAGGGCCACCGATGACAAAGACCAGTTGGCGGCAGCCCGACGACATTTTCTTCTGCATCCACGAAGCGAACTGCTCGGAAGTCTGCTCCAGACCGCGCTCGTCGAGCAGCACCACCTGGCTGTCGGGTTTCACCCAGGGCAGGATGGCCTCGGCTTCGCGGGCCTTGATCTGCGCTTCGCTAAGGTTTTTGGTCGCCTTCAGGTCGGGAAGGGTCTCGATTTGGAAACTGACGTAATGCTTCAGCCGTTCCGCATAGGTCTGAATGGCTTTGAGGGCGTAGTCGTCGGTGGTCTTTCCCACCTGAAGGAGTATCACTTTCATAGGAATTCTCAAGGTTTCAGCCAATGTATGACCGTGCCACGGCGCTCCATGCCTCGGAACCAGGTCATCTGCCGTTTGGCGAACTGGTGGATGGCGGTTTCCAACTGACTCACCATTTCTTCATAGGTGAGGGCATGGGTCAGATAGAGCGTCAGATATTTGTATTCGAGGCCGTAATAAATAAGGTCTTCGGCCGGGATGCCCCCTTCGAGCAGGGCACGCACTTCGTCGACCATCCCTTCATCGAGACGGGCGCGCAGGCGGCGGCTGATGCGCTCGCGGCGAAGCTCACGCTCGACCTCCAGGCCGAGAATGCAGGGATGCAGATCGGGATAGGTGTCGACGGCGAGCTGAAGTTCACCGGCATGGTCTTCGTAATACGCTTCTATTTCGATGGCGCGAAGGGCGCGCTTGAGCGTGTCGGTATCTGTATGGTTATGCAATTCATCCTGATGGCGGTGCTTGTAATCCGCCAAGATGGCTTCCAGCTCGGGCAATGTCTTGTCCTGCAGGGATTGGCGCAATTCGGGGTTCTCGGGCACGCTCACCAGGGGATAGGCTTTGAGAACGGCTTCGATATAGAGGCCGGTGCCGCCGCACAGGATGGGGAAATGGCCTCTGGAACGGATTTCCCGGAAAACGCGCACAAAGTCACGCTGGTATTCGTAGACATTGTATTTGGTGCCGGCCTGGCAGATGTCCACCAGATGACAGGGCACCTGGCGCCCTTCGGGCAGGAAATACTCCGAGAGGTCTTTTCCGGTGCCGATATCCATGCCTTTATAGACCTGACGGGAATCGGCGCTGATGATTTCCACCGGCATTTCTTCGGCTTTCCAGGCCGAAGGGTCGGAAACGCCTGACGGGACGGGCAACTCGCCGGCCCGCCAAGCCTCATCGAGGGCCTTCGACAACGCGACGGCATAGCGGGTCTTGCCGCAGGCAGTCGGCCCCAGCACGACAAGCAGATTGCAGTCGGTCGGAATGTTCGGAATCATCATGCAACAAAAATACTCAATTCCCTCGACAAAACTATTTATCGGCACCCGAGATTTGTTTTTCCGCCATACTTATTAATTTTGTCCTTGTCTGAATATCCTTCACTTATGAGACATTTCCATTTTCTTTTGGGCGCCTGCTGTCTGCTGTGTGCCTGTTCCACCCCGCAAAATCCTCCGCGGGGGAATGAGCGTCAGGAAGCGCTGCTGGGCGGCGACTACCCCGACCCTACCGTCATGCGCGACGGGGACGACTACTACATGACCCATTCGGCCTTCGACTACCAGCCCGGCCTGACCGTCTGGCATTCGACGGACCTCAAGAACTGGGAACCGATCAGTTACGGTTTGAAAACCTATCTGGGCAGCATCTGGGCGCCCGACATCTGCCGCTACGGTGACAAGTACTACATCTATTTCACAGTGGCCACCCGCGGACGCACCAACTGCGTGGTCTGGGCCGACTCGCCCTACGGTCCGTGGAGCGACCCCATCGACCTCCACGTCGGCAACATCGACCCCTGTCATGTGGTGGGTGAAGACGGGACCCGCTGGCTGTACATGAGCGGCGGCAACCGCGTGAAGCTGGCGCCCGACGGCCTGTCTGTCGTCCCCGGCACGATGGAGCACATCTATGACGGATGGCCCATCCCCGAAGACTGGATTACCGAAGGCATGTGTCTGGAAGGTCCCAAGCTGCGCAAAATCGGCGAATACTACTATTATCTGAATGCCGAAGGCGGTACCGCAGGACCGCCGACCAGCCACATGGTGGTGGTGGCGCGTTCGAAAAGTCTGGACGGACCTTGGGAAAACTCTCCCATCAATCCACTGATCCACACGTATTACGATTCCGACCGCTGGTGGTCGAAGGGGCATGGCTCACTCATTGACGGTCCTGACGGCAAATGGTACTGCATCTATCATTCCTACGAAAACAGCTACACCGACCTGGGCCGGCAGACATTGATTGAAGAGGTAAGGCTCAACAAGGACGGATGGTTCGAGCCCGTTTCCAGCCGTCGGTACGAACTTGGTCACCACTTGGTGGACAATGCGCTGCTGTCGCAGTTCAGAGTGGGATTGGAATGGAAATTCTACCGTCGTTTCGAACCGGAACGTCTTGAGTTCCAAGACGGTGCGCTAACGATGCAGGGCCGCGGACACGACGCTTCCGATTCTTATCCCCTGCTCTTCGTCCAGGGAGAGAAGGCCTACGAATTCGAAGCCGAAATCGAGCTCCACGGCAATGTGCGGGCCGGTCTGCTGTGCTACTATGACAGCACTTTCTTCCAGGGCACCGGATTCGACCGTTTCAGCCGTTACCGTTACCGCAAGGGAACGGCTTCGCGCTGCGGACGAAGCGGAGCCGAACACCTCTGGCTCAGGCTGCGCAACGACCGCCACATCACCACCGGCTACTACAGCCTCGACGGCGTCAACTGGCAGCGCGAAACCTGGGGAATGGACGTGTCCGGATACACCCACAACACGCTGTACCAGTTCCAGAGCGTGCTGCCTGCCATCTTCGTGAGCGGAGACGGCTACGCCACCTTCAGGAATTTCCAATACCGGATACTGGAGTAAGACGATCGCCGGTTTCCGGGATGAACGGATAAAACAAAAGGATGGCCTCCCAAAGGGGGACCATCCTTTTTTCTATGCTGTCAGAAGGGATTGACTTATTTGCTGATGACGCGGGCCATTTCGCAAACCTTGTTGCTGTAACCCCATTCGTTGTCGTACCAGGCGCAAACCTTGACGAAGGTGGGATCGAGTTGGATACCGGCCTTGACATCGAAGATGGAAGTGCGGGAATCGTTGCGGAAGTCGGTGGAAACGACGGCTTCGTCGGTGTAGCCCAGAACACCCTTGAGTTCGCCTTCAGAAGCCTCCTTCATGGCGGCGCAGATTTCGTCGTAGGTGCAAGGAGTGGCCAGTTCGGCGGTCAGGTCGACGAACGAAACGTCGGAAGTCGGAACGCGGAGAGACATACCGGTGAGCTTGCCGTTCAGAACGGGCAGGACTTTACCGACAGCCTTGGCAGCACCCGTGGAGCTCGGGATGATGTTCTCGAGGATACCGCGGCCGCCGCGCCAATCCTTCTTCGAAGGACCGTCAACGGTCTTCTGGGTGGCAGTGGCAGCGTGAACGGTGGTCATGAGACCGCGGACGATACCGAACTTGTCGTTGAGGACCTTGCTGATGGGAGCCAGGCAGTTGGTGGTGCAGCTGGCGTTGCTGATGATGGTCTGGCCGGCGTAGGTCTTGTCGTTTACGCCATAGACGAACATAGGAGTGGCGTCTTTGGAAGGAGCGGACATGATGACCTTCTTGGCACCGGCTTTGATATGGGCTTCGGCGAGTTCGGCAGTGAGGAAGAAACCGGTTGATTCGACGACGACGTCCACACCCAGGGCACCCCAAGTGATGTTGGCGGGATCCTTTTCGGCGAAGACCTGAATCTTGTTGCCGTCAACGATCATGTAATTGCCTTCGACTTTGATGTCGTGGTTGAACTGGCCGTGAACTGAATCATACTTCAGCATGTAAGCCAGATAATCGGGATCAAGCAGGTCATTGATACCTACTACTACGATGTCCTGCGAGAAGTTCTCGACAGCTGCACGGAATACCATACGGCCGATACGACCGAAACCGTTAATACCAAGTTTAATCATTTGTTTGTTGAATTTTTATAGGCCTTCGCAAAAACTCCGGCCAGTGGTTAATGACTTTCTTTTTTTCACGCGGCAAAAGTACTTCTTTTTTATAAAAAAAGCACCCTCCCAAACGCATTTTTTGCATAAACGCAAAATCTATCTGATTATTATGCATTTAGGAAGTTCTCAACCGCAATTGCAGGGAGTGGCGCAGGCGACGGCGACAAGAGCGACGGCCAGGAGCCAGAGCAGACGCACAATTTGTTTCTTTCTCATTTCAGTTCAACTTGATTCTTGTGCAAAGATAATAATTTTACTACTTTTGCTAACAAAGAAAAATCAGATGAAAATACCTGCAAAAGTATATGTACCAGCCGTTTGTCTGCTGCTGGCGGCGGGACTTGCCCTGCTGCTGCCTTGGCTGCGCCACGCGCAGGACGGCCAGACGGCGGAAGAACCGGCAGAAGAGATTCAGGAAGAATATTTTCTGGGCATCCGCACCGACACGCTTCAGATGGACGAAGGCCGCATCCGGGAAGGATGGAGCCTGTCGGTGGTCCTGGGCCGCTACGGTGTGCCGACGCTCACTTCCAACAATCTGGCGCGCATCGCCAAACCAGTGTTCGACGTGCGTCGCATCAAGGTGAACCGTCCGTACTATGCCTTGCTTACCCAAGACAGTCTCCCCCAGTTGCGCTATTTTCTCTACAGTGAGAGTCTGACCGATTTCGTCATCTTCGACCTGGGCGACAGTCTGCAGGTGTATCGAGCTCAGAAAGAAGTGGATACGGTCCGTTCCGAAGCGCACGGCACCATCGAATCCTCTTTGTGGGCCACGTTGCATGACAACGGCGACAACATCGGCCTCACCGGGGCGCTTTCCGACATCTATGCCTGGCAGATCGACTTTTTCGCCATCCAGAAGGGCGACAGCTTCCAGGTCGTTTACGACGAATATCTGGTGGATGACAGCGTCATCGTGGGGCTGGGCGAAATCCACGCGGCCCTGTTCCGGCACAACGGGAAAAACTATTATGCCATTCCTTTCGTCCAGGACGGTTACCGCGAATATTTCGACGAAAACGGCGTCAATCTGCGCCGGGCCTTCCTGAAGGCGCCGCTGCACTACAGCCGCATCAGTTCCCGCTTCAGTTCGGGCCGCATGCATCCGGTGCTGCGCATCAGGCGTCCCCATTACGGGGTCGACTATGCGGCTCCCACAGGGACCCCTGTGATGAGCATCGGCAGCGGCACCGTCATCAAGAAGGACTACCAGAAGAACGGAGGCGGCAACTATGTGACCATCAAGCACAACGGCACCTATACCACCACCTATATGCATTTGAACGGCTTTGCCAAGGGGC
This sequence comes from Bacteroidales bacterium, assembly GCA_045627385.1. Taxonomy (GTDB): domain Bacteria; phylum Bacteroidota; class Bacteroidia; order Bacteroidales; family UBA1402; genus UBA1757. The sequence continues at coordinate 126,524 of JAZQNO010000025.1, read as the reverse complement.
TGGCCGTCGGCAAGCAGGTGTCGCAGGGCGAAGTGATCGGCTATGTGGGTTCGACCGGCCTTTCCACCGGTCCGCACCTGGATTTCCGCGTCTACAAGAACGGGCAGCCCATCGATCCGCTCACGATGGAATCGCCTGCCGCCGTACCGCTGAAGGAAGCCTATAGAGACAGTTTCAATCTGGTCAGAGAGCAGACCCTAAAGCTGCTGGAAACCCCCATTCAGAACTGATATGTATTTCAGGGACATCATAGGACAAGAAGAGGTCAAGAGCCACCTGCGCCAAATGATCGACGCGGGGCAGTTACCTCACGCACTGCTGTTTGACGGACAGGGCGGCGCAGGCGAACTGCCGCTGGCCATGGCGGCTGCACGCTACCTGATGTGCACGGACAGGCACGACGGCGATGCCTGCGGCCAGTGTCCGGCCTGCCAGCAGTTCAACCGTTTCTCCCACCCCGACGTCCATTTCGCCTATCCCATTTACCGCAAATCGGGCAAGAAGTCGCTCTGCAGCGATTTTCTTCCTCTTTGGCGCCAGATGCTGTCGGCCGATCCCTACTTCAGTTTCAACGACTGGATGGGCAAGGTGGACAATGCCAATGCCCAAGGGACAATTTATGCCGAGGAGGGCAACGAGATCATCCGTCAGTTGGGGCTGAAAAGCTACGAATCGCCCTATAAAGTGATGATTGTCTGGCTGCCCGAAAAGATGAATCCGACGGCGGCCAACCGGTTGCTGAAGATTGTGGAGGAGCCGCCGGAGAACACTTTCTTCTTTCTGGTCAGCGAAAACAGCCTGCAGATTATCGGCACCATACTCTCGCGCACCCAGCGCTTGAAAATCAGAGGTATCGACGAAGTTTCGCTTCAGGTGGAGCTTCGCAGGCGCTATCCTCAGTTGTCGCCAAGCGAGGCGGCGTCCTTTGCGCGTCTGTCAGAAGGCAATTGGCTGAAAGCCGTTCAGGACGTCGAATCGAACGAAGACAAGCGGTTTTTCCTCGACCAGTTCGTGCGCTGCATGAGAGGCGCCTACACCATCGCCAATTTCGGCCCCAACCGGAGAGTTGAAAAGCAGAACAGTCTGATTGACTTGAAGGCCTGGTCGGAAGAGATGGCCAAAATCGGCCGCGAACGGCAGAAACTGTTCTTCGGCTACAGCCAGCGGCTCATCCGCGAAAATTTCATCATGAACGCCCGTCAGCCGCAACTCAACTATCTGACGCAGGAAGAGCTGGCGTTTTCCTCGCGATTCTTCCCGTTCATCAACCAGAACAACGTCGAGGCTTTTTTGGACGAATTCCAACTGGCCGAACAGCATATCGAGCAGAATGTCAACGCCAGAATGGTGTTCTTCGATTTGGCTCTGAAAGCCATTCTGCTATTCAAAAAATAATTACCTTTGCCATTCAAATTCTCTCCTAAGGACTCATTCCAATGAAATATAAGCTCAACCCGACCGGCTTTCTGATGAACATCAAGGGAAGCAGCGGTCTGACCATCAAGAAACTCAACACCTTCGACTGGCTCTGTGACCTGCCGGAGGCCCAAAGCGCCACCGATTTCGTGGAGGTTCAGTTCAAGAACACGCGGAAGGGCTACTATCTGAACAGCAACAAACTGCAGTTGCAGAAGGGCGACATGGTGGCTGTGGAAGCCTCTCCCGGCCACGATATCGGCATGGTCACTCTGACGGGGCAACTGGTGCTGAAGCAGATGAAGAAGACGCGCTACCGTTTCGGTCAGGAAGTGAAACGCGTCTACCGGAAAGCGCGTCCGGTCGATTTGGAAAAATATGAGGAATCCAAGGCCAAGGAGCATGAGACGATGATACGCAGTCGCCAGATTGCCAAGGATCTGGGTCTGGATATGAAGATTGGTGACGTCGAATATCAGGGCGATGGCAACAAGGCCATTTTCTACTATATCGCCGACGGGCGCGTGGATTTCCGCGAGCTCATCAAGGTGCTGGCCGATGTTTTCCACATCCGCATAGAAATGAAGCAGATCGGCGCCCGGCAGGAAGCCGGCCGCATCGGCGGCATCGGTCCTTGCGGACGGGAGATGTGCTGCTCCTCCTGGATGACCAATTTCGTATCGGTTTCCACTTCGGCCGCCCGATATCAGGACCTCAGCCTGAATCCTCAGAAACTGGCCGGCCAATGCGCCAAGCTGAAGTGCTGCATGAACTTCGAGACCGACATGTATGTGGAGGCCCAAAAGAATTTCCCGTCGAAAGACATCTGCCTGGAGACGATGGAGGGCACCTGGTTCCCGGTCAAGAACGATCTCTTCAAGAAAACGATCACCTATTCGACCTCGAAGGATACGATGGCCAACCTGCAAAGCATTTCTTTGGAGCGGGTCTGGCAGATCATCAAGATGAATCAGCGGGGCGAAAAGCCCGATTTGCTCACCGGTACGGTCACCGTCAAGGAGCAGAGCGCTTTCGGTGACATTCTGGGCGATGACTATACGCGTTTCGACCGTCAGAAGAACCGTCGAAACAAGCATCACGGCGACAGGCGCGACCGTCCTCGCGAACAGCAGGGACGACAGGGTCAGCAACAGGGCAATCAGCCTCAGGGAGACCGCAACCCTCGCAACGACCGGAACGACCGCAAACCCCGCAATGAGCGCCCCAACCAGCAGGGACAGCAAAATCAGCAGAGGCAGCAAAACCAGCAGGGGCAGAACCGGCCCAACCAGAAAGACCGCCCGCAACGGCCGAACCGTCCGCAGCAGCAACAGCAGCCGCAGCAGAACCGTCCGGAACGGAAAGAACGTCCCCAGCAGCAGAGCCATCCCCAGCAACAGAACCGTTCCGAGCAGTCCGAGTCTTAAGCCCGCCACTATGAGCTTGCCTTCCGCCAAGAGTTTCAGATGCGGCTTCATTGCCAGTCTTCTCCTTCTCCTCACCGGATTGGGAGCTTGTTCCTATGACGGCTCCTGCTACCACCGCTACCGTCAGTTGCCCGAATCCGTGTGGCAGAAGAGCGATACCGTCCGATTTTCAGACAGCCTGAGACTCTATGCCGACCTGTTTTCGGGCGGACTCGAAGAAGGGCTCAAGCAAATGGAAGCCAGTCTCAAAATCAGACATGACGACCGTTATCCCTACCGCGACCTCCATTTCAGCTTGGAGGCTTGGGTAGGCACATCCCAATACGCTTTTTCTAAAGATTTTGCCGTGATGGCCGCCGGCGACAATGGCCGTTGGTCGGGAAAAGGCTGGGGATCGCTCACCTGCCTCGAAACGGAGACTTTCACTCTTCCGATTGACTTTCAGGCCATGCTGGCCGACAGTTGCCTGCAGGCATCCTTGTCCAATGGAAGTCTCCCCATTTCATTCAACATCATCCAAAGGATGAGCGACAGCCGCTTGAGCGGAATCGAATCTGTCGGTCTGCGGCTGTGGCTTCCCCACGACTGATCAGAACTGTTCGGATTTGTACCAGTCGGGAGCGGACGAATCGGCCAGCACTTGCTCGATTGTGTATTTTTTGGCATCCACCTTGTGCGACCAGGAAGCGCGGCCTGAGATGGACATTTTCCTGTTTTCCAAAGTACGGGTGCCCACTTCGCCGTAGAAAGCCGTCTGCTCGTTGGCGGGATTGCCCCAATTGTCCCAAGCCGTCTTGGAAATGTGTTCGCCCATCAGGCAGTTGATGAAGACCGTCTGAGCGTATGGACGCCAGGGACGGCCCAAACCGACGCCCGACACATCCTTTTCAGCCGTCAGCCGGCATTGGTCGAAGACATAGCCGAAATGGTTCCCCTGAGGAGTGGAAGCGGCTGTCAGACAACCTTTTCCAAGACTGTGGATTTCACATTTGAAGAAATAGGCGGTCGACGATCCGAAAATGAAGTCGACGGTTCCCTCTATGTAGCAATCTTCGTAGTACTGCTTGGAATCTGTGCCGAAAGTATATAAGGTATCCTGGAATCCCAGGAAACGGCAATGGCGGAAGACGGCGCGGTCACTGGAAATATGGGCGGCGACGGCCTGCCCCACCGGACCGGCGGAATTTTGGAAAGTCAGATTCTCCGCGTGGAAATCGGAGCCGTAAATGAAGATGGACGAAGAGCCCGAAGTGCCGATTTTTTCCCCGAAGGCATTGCGTTTGGGCGCGTAGTCGTCGTAGCAGAGAACGGTCTGCTCCATATCTTCACCGATGAAGGTCACTGCCTGCTTGCTGGCGGACACATTCAACTTTTCGTGATAGACACCCTTGCGGATATAGATGGTCGTGCGGCCGGATTTTCGGTAGTCGGGCACGGCGTCGATCGCCTCCTGCACCGTCATGAAATCGCCCGATCCGTCCTGAGCCACCACCAGATCGTAACGGCGGACATAGGGTTTCAAGGCCGGAATCTTCTGTTCGATTTCGTCCAGCGCCAGATTGGCCATCTTGCGGGCACCCAGGGCGCGGAAATGCGTATCGTCTTCACGGCCGTCGGGAAGGGCCAGATTGGTGTTCTTCTCCACCCACATGAAGAGTTTCTTCGAATCTTCAGGGCCCATACTCTCCACCAACTGCTTGGAGGACTCATTCATGTCGATCAGCACAACGCCTTCTTCGGCTGCCAGGTCGCGTGCGGCCTGCGGATACAGTCCGTGCGTCTCGTTCAGTTTGCCGTCTTCTCCGAATTTGCGGCGGACCACCGGTGTGAAGATGACTGGGATGCCGCCTTTTTCGCGAGTCTGCCGCACATAGAAGCGCAACTGTTCGTTGTAGGTCGTGCCAGGATCGGTGTGGCGGTCTTCACCGGCTTTCTCGTCGTTGTGGCCGAACTGGATGAAGACATAATCGCCCGGTCTGATTTTTTCGTAAACGGGTTTCCAAAGGCCTTCGAGATTGAAACTGCGGCTGCTGCGGCCGTTTTTGGCATGATTGTCGACCGTCACATAGCGGCTGTCGAAATACGCGCCCAATGCCTGGCCCCATCCGCGTTCCAGGGAATTCTTTTCGAGGGGTTTGTTGGCCATAGTGGAATCGCCTATGGTGAAAATCGTGATTTTTTCGGGTTCCTTGGCGGGTGTGAACGACAGGCACAAAGCAGCCAGCAGGCTCAGGGTCAAGAATTTGCACTTCATATCTAGGACATTTTTAATTGTATCGGAAACGGTCGGCATCCATTCTCAGGAAGATGAACAGCAGTATGGTGAATCCGAGCAAGGACGAACCTCCGTAGCTGAAGAAAGGCAAAGGTATGCCAATGACCGGCATAATACCAAGCACCATTCCCAGATTGATGAGAAAATGGAAGAAGAATATGCTGGAGACGCAATAGCCGTAGACGCGGACGAAGCGGTTGCGCTGACGTTCGGCCATAAGGATGATGCGGCACTGCAGATACACATACAGGAAGATGAGCACCAGCGCGCCCGCAAAGCCGAGCTCCTCGCCGATGGTGCAGAAGATGAAGTCGGTATTCTGCTCGGGCACATATTTGAGTTTGGTCTGAGTGCCGTTCAGATAGCCTTTTCCGTGAAAACCGCCCGAACCGATGGATATTTTGGCCTGATTGACATTGTAGCCCACACCGCTCGGATCGTCGATGACGCCCAGCAGCACCTGAATGCGCGCCTGCTGATGGGGCGCCAGGTGGTCGAACACGTAATCGGTCGCATAGATGAAGCCGACCGAACCCACGAGAAACAGCAGACAGATCCATGCTTTCTGGAGCGGGCGTTTGAAGGTCCCCATGAAAATGTAGGCGAAAACGACCGCCAGTTCGGCCAGAAGCACATAGCACAGGTCGAAAGGACGTATCAACTGGCAGACCAGAGCCGCCAACAGAAGGGCCCCCAGAAACGACAGGGCGAGCCACTTCATGGTCGGGCGTTCTTTGGCGTTGAACCAGGCGAAAATGGCCAGTGTGAGTATTTCGACCAAAAGCAGACAGATGAAGAGGCCCAGACTGGTCTGGCCTAAAATGGCCTGGCTGCCGAATCGGATGCCCACGATGAAATAGGCGACTGCGCACACACCGGCCAACAGGATGCCGCCCGGCATGCCTTCGCGGTAGAGGACCAGCAACAGGGCCACATAGACCAATGCCGAGCCGGTTTCCTTCTCCATGACGATGAGGGCCATCGGCAGGAGGATGATCAGGAACGACAGGAAATCCTGACGCAGACTTTTCCCGCTGAAACCGCGCTTGCTGATGCATTTGGCCAGCGCCAGCGCCGTTGCGAACTTGGCGAACTCGGCCGGTTGTATGCGTATCGGTCCGAGTACCAGCCAACTGCGCGAGCCTTTGATGTCGGGTGCGACCAAAGCCGTCACCAACAGCACGAACATGACCAAGACGTAAAGAAAACCAGCTATATCGAAATACCAGCGCGAGTCGACAATCAGCAGCACGAAACCGGCCAGCAGGCTGATGGCAATCCAAACGAACTGCTTGCCTGAAACGAGCGACTGGCTGAAAATCTGAGCGCTGTCGTAGTTGTAACTGGCGCTGTAAATGGTCAGCCAGCCCCAGAAGACCAGGACCAGATAGATCAGCAAGACCTGATAATCGAGGGTCTTGAGGATGTTGGTACTATTTCTCGACAGGTTCGACATTCATCAGATCTGCGTTCAACAATCGGGTTTCCATCCATTTGCGGTTGGCGGCAATGTCGCCTTTGAGATATTTCTCCAAAAGGAGACTGGCCATGGGCACAGCCCAAGTGGCGCCGAAGCCGCCGTTTTCGATAAAGACCAGCAGACAGATTTTCGGCTGTTCCATGGGAGCGAAACACATGAAGATGGAATGGTCCACTCCGGCATTTTCGGCCGTGCCGGTCTTGCCACAAACCTCAATGCCCGGTATCGCCACTCCCCGAGAAGTGCCGATGGGTGAAGTCACCGCGCCGCGCATACCCTTAACGATGGCATCGAAATAAGTCGAATCGACGGTGACATAGTGGCGCTGCGTGTATTTTTCATCAAGAGGCTTTCCTTCGACCTGCTTGACGATATGGGGTGTGCAGTACCATCCGCGGTTGCAGATGGTGGCACAAAAATTGGCTATCTGAAGAGGGGTGGCCAGGATTTCGCCCTGACCGATGGAGTTGGAAATGATGGTGGAGCCTTTCCAACCGGTCTTGCCGTAGATTCTGTCGTAAAAGGCGGAAGTGGGAATCATTCCCGGCTGTTCGTAGGCCATGTCCACTCCCAAACGCGCTCCATAGCCGAAAGAGCTGACGTGTGCCCGCCAGACATCCATCGATTCCTGCACATTGGCGTATTTGCGGCTGTCCACCATCTGACGGTAGGCTGCGGCGAAGTAGCCGTTGCACGAAGCCGAAAGCGCATCCTGCAGGTCCAGAGGCGAGCGGTGGCTGTGACAGCCCAGTTTCATGCCGGGAGCGAAAACGTATCCTTCGTGACAGGGAAATTCCGACTGAGGGGTGATGATGCCTTCCTGCAGCAGAATCAGCGCCTGCATCGGCTTGAATGTGGATCCCGGTGGATAGAACGACTGAATGGGTCGGTTCAAGAATATCTTGTGGGGAGACGACTCGAGCATCCGGTAGTTGGATGAACTTTCGTGACCGACCAGCAGCTTGGGATCGTAGGTCGGGGCCGAAACGAATGTCAGGATTTCGCCGGTGGCCGGCTCTATGGCTACGACAGCGCCGCGTTTGTTCACCATCAGCTGTTCGGCATATTCCTGAAGGTCCATGTCGATGGAAAGTGTCAGATCACGGCCCGACAGCGGAGCCAGATCCTTGTGGCCTTCGTTGTAGGATCCTTTGATACGGCCGTGGACGTCGCGCAGATACACTTCGTAGCCTTTTTCACCGCGGAGGTCTTTTTCGTACATCTTTTCGATGCCCGAACGGCCGCTGTAGTCACCGGCCGTATAATAGCCGTCGTCCTCGATGTCCTTGCGGCTGACCTCGCCGACATAGCCCAAGGCATGGGCGGCAATCGGACGGGTATAGGCCCGCAGAGACCTTTTCTGAATGGAAAAACCGGGAAAATCGTAGATGGCTTCCTGCAGCGGTCCGTACTGTTCTACCGTCAGCTGCGAAAGGAAACATTGGGGCGTGTAGGACGAATAGCCCGGGTTGAGACGACGGTTCTTGAGCTCGCCCATCCGCTTTTCGAAAAAGTCGGGAGTGATGTCGAGCGTTCGGCAGAATGCCAGCGTATCGAGTTCCTTCATCTCGCGGACGGTCACCATCAGATCGTAGAACGGGCTGTTGTAGACCATCACCTTGCCGTTGCGGTCGTACAGGATGCCCCGTTCGGGGTAGATGGTCTTGCGGTACTGGGCATTGCTGTCGGCATATTCAGCATACTGGCCGCCCACGAGCTGGAGCAGGGCCAGACGGAGCAGATAGATGAGTGCGACACCGATGATGATGCCGATGATGACCGTGCTGCGACCTTCGTGATTGTTCTCGCGTTCCATCGTAAGGAGCCCTTATTTGCGGAAACGTTCCAGGAGAAAGACCAGCACCAGTGTCATGGCCGAACTGAGGAGAGTCTTCAGCAGCAGATGCACCAGATTGAAGAAGGAGAAAGACTCGACCAGATAAAGAGTGAAATGATGGCACAGGACCATCACGAGTGCATATTTCCAGAAGTCGATGAATCCCATGGATTTTTCACCGGGTTCGATATCGTCGTTGTCGATGCGGCCGGAGCTGCTGAGCAAAGGCTGGCGGATAAAGGCCGCAAGGACCGAGGCCGACGTGTGCATGCCGGGCGTGTCGGACAGGATGTCCACCAGGAGACCGATGGCAAAGGCGGCCAGCAGTGAACGGCCGACAGGCATGTCGCTGGGCCAGATGATGAGGGCATACACATAGAGAAGCGGCACAGCCGACAGGAAACTGGTCGACTGCAGCACGAAACACTGGATCAGGACCAGCAGCAGCGCAATGGCTATGTGCTTGAGACTTCGCGCGTTCATAGTCTGGCCTCCTTTTCCAACAGTTGTTGCTCGTCATCGAGCAGACGGTAAAAGATGCGTACGTCCGACAAAGTCTCGAAGCGGGTGAACAGGCGGACTTTGGAACGGTAAAAATTGTCGTTGTTCTTCTTTTCTACCGATTCGATCACCCCCACGGGTATACCTTCAGGGAAAGAATTGGAAAAACCGCTGGTGACCACCGTGTCGCCTTCGTTCCACATCAGGTAGCCGGGCATTTCCTCCATCCAGGCATAACGGCTGTCCAATCCGTCCCAACTGAGAGAGCCCACTACGTGGCTGTTTTTCGTCATGCAGCTGAAACGGTTGCGCACATTCAGGACCGAAGCCACCAGCGCATAATGGTCGGAGCAGGAGACCACCATTCCGACGATGCCCTCGGGACTCATCACGCCCATGCCCTTTTTCACGCCCTCGGAACTGCCCGCGTCGATGGTCAGGTAGTTGGCGTTGTGGGTGACGTCGTTCTTGATGACACGGCTGAAAATGAAATCGAAATCCAAGGATTCTTTCAAATCCCGGATTTCGATTCCTTGCAGGTTGGCTTCCAATTGCGCAATGCGCTTTTCCAATCGGGCATTCTCCTGCCAGAGCTGACGGTTCTTCTCGCGGAGCTGGAAGTAGTCGCTTGCCCGGTGACGCCATTCGTAGATGTTTCCGTTGAAACGGCTGGCCGAAGTGAAGGCCACGCTCTGATGGAAGTCGTTGAAGGCGAAAAGCATCACCAAAGCCGCAGCTTCGAGCACAAGAAACAGCAGCGTACGGCCGTATCTGGAGATGAACTGCAGCAGAGAATGCATCAGCGGATCAGGAAGTTGTAATTTCCGATGTGTTTGAGGGCCACGCTGGTGCCGCGTGCGACGGCATGGAGCGGATCTTCAGGCACGATGAACGGAATGTTGATCTTGTTGGTCAGACGCTGGGCCAGGCCGCGGAGCAAAGCGCCGCCGCCGGTCAGGTAGATGCCGTTGCGGACAATGTCGGTGTACAGTTCGGCGGGAGTCTGCTCCAGAGCGCTCAAGACGGCCGTCTCCACTTTAGAAACGGATTTTTCGAGACAATGGGAGATTTCCACATACGAAACGGGCACTTCCATAGGCAGAGCCGTCATCTGGTTGGCACCGCGGACGATGAAATCCTCCGGCGGATTGTCCAGTTCGGTCATGGCCGAACCCACATGGATCTTGATCTGTTCGGCTGTGCGTTCGCCGATGCGCAGATTGTGCTGGCGGCGCATGTATTCCTGGATGTCGGCCGTGAAATCGTCACCGGCGATGCGGATAGACTTGTTGGCCACCAGACCGCCCAGCGAAATGACGGCGATTTCGGTGGTACCGCCGCCGATGTCGACAATCATGTTGCCTTCGGGAGCTTCCACATCGATGCCGATGCCGATGGCTGCGGCCATGGGTTCGTAGATCATATAGACCTCGCGGCCGCCGACGTGTTCGGCAGAGTCGCGCACGGCACGCAGTTCCACTTCGGTCGAACCCGAAGGGATGCAGACCACCATGCGGAGCGAGGAGAACAGACCGCCACTGCGGGGATTGACCATTTTGATGAATCCGCGGATCATCTGCTCGGCTGCGTTGAAATCGGCGATGACGCCGTCGCGCAGGGGACGTACGGTCTTGATGTTCTCATGACCTTTCTCGTACATGAGGCGGGCTTTTTCGCCTACGGCGATGGTGCGGCCCGTCTTGTTGTCCATGGCGACTACGCTCGGTTCGTCGATCACCACCTTGTCATTGCAGAAAATGACGGTGTTGGCCGTACCGAGGTCCATCGCAATTTTTTGGGAGAATGAAAGAAGACCCATATCTGATCAGTGTTTGAAATGTCTGAAACCGGTGGTGACCATAGCCATCTGATGCTCGTTGCAGTAATCGATCGACTTCTGGTCGTTGATGGAGCCGCCCGGATGGATGACAGCTTCGATACCGGCGTCGTGAGCGATTTCCACACAATCGGGGAAGGGGAAGAAGGCATCGGAAGCCATCACGGCGCCCTGAAGGTCGAAACCGAAGGAGCGGGCCTTGTCGATGGCCTGACGGAGGGCATCCACGCGGGATGTCTGGCCTACGCCCGAAGCGCAGAGCTGGCCGTCTTTGGCCAGAACGATGGCGTTGGATTTGTTATGCTTGACAATGATGTTGGCGAAGAGCAGGTCGGCCACCTGTTTTTCGGTGGGTTCGACGATGGTGGTGGGCTGCAGTTCGCCCGGCTGCTCGGTATGGGTGTCGATGTCCTGCACCAGCACGCCGTTGAAGATGCTGCGGAACTGTTTGCGGATGGCGGGCAGTTCTTTCTGCACCAGGATGATGCGGTTCTTCTTCTGGGAAAGGACAGCCAGCGCCTCCGCGTCATAGTCGGGAGCGATGATGGCCTCGAAGAAGAGTTTGTTGATTTCCTCGGCGGTCTCCTTGTCGACGGGACGGTTGCAGGCGAAGATGCCGCCGAAGGCAGAGACGGGGTCGCCTGCCAGAGCGGCGTTCCAAGCCTCGAGCAGGGTCGGACGGGTGGCCACGCCGCAGGCGTTGTTGTGCTTGATGATGACGAAGGTGGTGTCGTCGAATTCGTTCACCAGAGAAACGGCGGCATCGATGTCGAGCAGATTGTTGTAGGAGATTTCCTTACCCTGCAGCTGTTCGAACATTTCTTCGAAATCGCCGTAGAAGGCAGCCTTCTGATGAGGGTTCTCGCCGTAGCGCAACGGACGCGAACTGTCGACGGCCATGCGGAAGGCAGATGCGTCGTTGTTGTCGAACCAGTTGAAGATGTGGGTGTCGTAGCCGGAAGACACTTTGAAGGCTTCTTTGGCGAACCACTTGCGTTCTTCGATGGAGGTTTCGGCGCCGTTTTTGTTGAGCACGTCGAGCAGGGCGCCGTACTGGTTCTTGGAAGCCACGATGACGACATCCTTGAAGTTTTTGGCGGCCGCACGGATGAGCGAGATGCCGCCGATGTCGATCTTTTCGATGATGTCTTCGGCGCAGGCTCCCGAAGCCACGGTCGCCTCGAAAGGATACAGGTCTACGATGACCAGGTCGATTTCGGGAATTTCATATTGGGCGCACTGGCGGCAGTCGCCTTCTTCCTCGCGGCGGGTAAGGATGCCGCCGAACACTTTGGGGTGAAGGGTCTTGACGCGGCCGCCGAGAATCGAAGGATATCCGGTCAGGTCTTCGACCTTTTCGCAGGGATAACCGAGAGACTCGATGAACTGCTGTGTACCACCTGTCGAGATGAAGGCCACGCCTTCCTCGTTCAATTTCTTGAGAATCTCATCCAGACCGTCTTTATAGAAGACAGAGATCAGAGCTTTTCTAATTTTTTTCAATTCAGCCATATAAGTGTAGTTATGCAATTATGTCAAATGGGGAAAACCACTCTTTTTCTTAATGCTGCAAAGATAAACAAATTATTTGTTTCCACATCTATTTTGATGTATCTTCGCAGCACGAAACCAATAAAAAAATCTGACCCGATATGAAAGCAAAAGCAGTACGCCTTTACGGCAAACAGGATCTCCGTCTGGAGAGCTACGAACTTCCCGCCATCAAAGACGACGAGATACTGGCCAAAGTCATCTGTGACAGCATCTGCATGTCATCTTATAAAGCCTCCAACCAGGGTGCCGACCACAAGCGCGTCCCCGACAACGTGGCCGAAAACCCGGTCATCATCGGCCACGAATTCGCCGGCGAACTGGTCGAAGTCGGCAAGTTCTGGGCCGACAAGTTCAAGGTCGGCGACAAGTTCTCCATCCAGCCGGCCCTCAACTACGAAGACGGTCCCGTGGGCGTTCTCAGCGCTCCCGGATATTCCTACCGCTACATCGGCGGTGACGCCACATATGTCATCATTCCCCGCGAAGTCATGGAACTGGGCTGCCTGCTGCCTTTCAAGGGCGAAGGCTACTACCCTGCTTCCCTGTCCGAGCCTCTGAGCTGTGTCATTGGCGCCATGCACGCCTGCTACCACATCACTCCGGGCTGCTACGTGCACAACATGGAAATCAAGGAGAACGGCAAGATGGCCATTCTGGCCGGCGTAGGTCCTATGGGACTGGCCGCCATCAACTATGTGCTGCACCGCGAAGACCGTCATCCTTCCCTGCTGGTGGTCACCGACATGGACCAGGCACGTCTGGACCGCGCCGCTTCGCTTTACACGGTTGAATTCGCCGCTTCGAGAGGCATCGACCTGCGCTATGTCAACACCGGCAAGATGGAGAATCCCGCCGAAGAGCTGAAAGCCATCAACGGAGGCAAGGGCTATGACGATGTCTTCTGTTTCGCTCCCGTTCGCGCCGTCGCCGAACAGGCCGACGCCATTCTGGGTTTCGACGGCTGTCTGAACTTCTTCGCCGGCCCGGGCAAGCCCGACTTCAGCGCCATGTTCAATTTCTACAATGTCCATTATGCTTACACGCACGTGGTGGGCACCAGCGGCGGCAACACCGACGACATGAAGGAGGCGCTCCATCTGATGGGTCTGGGTATGGATCCCGCCGGACTGGTCACCCATGTCGGCGGTCTGAACGCCGTCATCGACACCACACTCCATCTTCCCGAAATTCCCGGTGGCAAGAAGTTGATCTACACGCACATCGACATGCCGCTGACGCCCATCGCCCAATTTGAAGAACTCGGAAAGAACGACCCGCGTTTCGCCGAACTCGACCGCCTCTGCAAGGCCCACATGGGTTTGTGGAACCTGGAAGCCGAAAAATATCTGCTCGCCAATTTTGCTTGAGCGGCAGCCATTTTCCAATAAAAGAAGAAGCCCTGACGGATTCGTCCGTCAGGGTTTTGATTTGAAATCGCTGTAGCCGACCAGTTGGTCGTACTGGCCGCCCATGGGACGGAAATAGACAAAGACTTCGTATTCGTCTTCGGTGGCCCAGTAATCGCCTTCAAAGCGCGAAGCGGAGGGCGATTGTCCGTTTTCACTGTAAAAGTACTGATAGTTGTAGGCTCCCTGTTTAAGCAGAAAGGTGCCTACGTAGGCTTTTTCTTCCGGACTCCACGCCATACGGCTGGATTCGTCGAAACGACCGGCGGTCAGATCGCCGCCCAAATAGACTTCGCCCGGCAAAGCCGCCGGCATGGACAGACGGAAATGTACCTGAAAATAATCGGCCTCCAACGTATTGTCAGACGCTTGCTGCGAACGGATGTAGAAACGGCCGTCCTGATCTTCGTCGTAGGTGTAGCCGCTCAGCCGGGGAGCGTCTTCGTAGAGCCAGATATGGTAATAAGGACGCTCGAAACGGATGCGGTCCACCCCCATTCCTCCGATCTTGTAGCTGGAGAATTCGCAGCGGCGATACTCGTTGCCGGCCTTGAAGACCAGTTCCGGACAGAAATGATAGCGGATGGAAGAGGGCCCCTGCATCTGCGGCTTCGAAGCCGTCACCTGCGTATCGGTGCGGCGGTTCTGACGGACCGTCACCTTGAGTTCGGTGTCGGCTCTCTTCACCTGTCCCTGAGGCGTCTTCACCTCCACTTCCACCTGATGGCTCGTCTGGCTGTAGCCCTGCGCCGTGACGGGCGAGGCCGATGCCTCCACACCGAACTGGCGGTCGAGCACCGAGAAACGAGCCTCGACGATGGCCTTGTCATCGTCGGCATCTCTGTCGAATATTTCCACCCGGTAGTTGCCGGACAGTTTCAGCGACACATCCTCATTTGGTAATATCAATTGATAATGAGTGTATTCGACAAGCGTTCCCTGTGAATTTTCTCCATCTGGGACATCGTTTTCGGAGAATCCCTCCATATATTCGAGTTCGTTCATCCGCGAGCGTTTCCAGTCGGCATCGCAATGAATCAGACGGTAGGCGAAACGATGATAGTCATGCGACATTTCGTCGAAGGAGATTTCCACCTGTTCCTCACCGCCCAAAGCTATGACGGGCGATTTGTCCCAATGACCGGCCGGATGCACCTGCACGGTCCTCAGTTCGGCGGCGGCGCAGAAGGCCGTCATCAGAAGCGCCAGAATCGATGTGTAGATCCGACGGACGGCAGGATGCGATATGGACATTTTGCGTTTCATCTGAGATGACAAACGCAAAAATACGGTTTTTATTGCAAATCAGAACTGGAAATAGATAAATGCCTTCAGATCCGAAGTGATGAACTGACGCACGACAAAGACCACTGCGACCACAGCCAGCGCCATCAGCGGCAGCGGCAAGGTGGCGAAGCGGGCTCGGTAACGGCGCTTGAATCGGTCGGGAAGCCAGTGAACGAGCATGCCGAAGACAAACAGGGCGAACACTTCCCAATTCTGCACGATGGCAGGCGGTATCAGACTCGTATTCCATTGACCGCCGATCTGGCCGATCATTTGTGTGGCTGTTTCCCATGCCTGTCGATTGGCTTCGGCCGGATTCAGATTGGAACCGCTGCGAAAGAACAGACGGGTGAATGTGATGAAGACAAAGGTCTGCGTGATGCCCCAGACTTTTCCAAGACCGTCAGCCGAAGTGAAGAAGCAGGGTTTTCGGGCTGGCCACAGCGTTTCGACCTGACCCCACACGAAACGGACGAGGGTACCCAAGGCCATCACGCCCAGCCAGATACGTCCTATATTGAGCAAAGGCCCCGGACAGACGTATGTGCCGAGCACATACACCACTGCAAACAGCGAAGTGATGACCAATGCCCGCTGCCCCATCGTCTGGCGCTTCCAGATTTTGTAGACGATGGTGCCCACGCCGTTCAGGCCGCCCCAGATGACGAAGTTCAGACTGGCACCGTGCCAGAGTCCGCCCAGCAGCATCGTGGTGAGGGAGTTCATGTCGGTGGTCACCCGGCGACGGCTGTCGGCCTTGCGGCGGGTCAGCAGAAGGGCAAGTGCGAGGATGATTCCGAGCACGGCGGCCAAGACCCAGCTATGACTGAGGGCGACGGCGACACCGGCCATGGCGATGAGCCAGAAATAGGTACCGAAAGTCGCTTTCCGATTGCCTCCGAGCGGAATGTAGAGATAGTCTTGAAGCCATTTCGACAGGGAGATGTGCCAGCGTTTCCAGAAATTGCCCGGATTGGTGGCTTTATAGGGCGAATTGAAGTTCTGAGGCAGGCGGAAACCCATCAGACGGGCCACGCCGGTGGCGATGTCGGTGTATCCGGAGAAATCGGCATATACCTGAAGCGAATACAGGAACAGGGCCATCAGGTTCTCGAACCCAGTATACATCACCGGGCTGTCGAAGATGCGGTCAATATAGTTTACTGCCAGGAAATCGCTCAGAACCAGTTTCTTGACCAATCCGTTCAGTATCCAGAAGACAGCCAGTCCGAACTGCCGGCGCGACAAGGAGAACTTCTGGTACATCTGCGGCAGGAAGACCGATGCCCTGACAATGGGGCCGGCCACCAGCTGAGGAAAGAAACTGACGAAAAATCCGTAATCGAGGACATTGTCGACCGGCTCGATACGCCGCCGGTAGACATCGACCGTATAGCTGATGGTCTGGAACAGGTAGAAACTGATGCCCACCGGCAAGACAATCCGGTCCACGCTGAAGACCGGGCCATGCACCGTCTGATTGGCCGTCCAGGCGAAGACATTGAACACCCGGCTCTCGATGCCGGTCATCTGGTGGAGCAGATCGGCGAAGAAATACGAATATTTGAAATAGCACAGCAACAGCAGGTTGATGCTCAGACTGACAATCAGCCAAAAGCGTCTGGCACCCTCTTTTACAGAACGGTGTATCCGTTTGGCCAGCAGAAAATCGGACATCACGCAGAAAAGCAGGATGAACACGCACAGCCCGCTGGTTTTGTAGTAGAAGAACACGCTCGAGACAAACAGAAACAGGTTCCTCAATATCAATCGATTGTGCAACAGACTGAACAAAGCGAAAACCAAGGCGAAAAAGGCCCAGAAATAGAACTGTGTGAACAGCAGGGGCGATTCGGGGTCGAAGGCGAAAACCGATTTCAGAAACGGTCCCAGCATACCGAATATGTCGTGCAGTTCCGTCATGGCCGGTCTGTGGCTTCCATCACCTGGATGGCGTATTCTTTTTCCCGCTCATAATCGGCACGATAGTCGTGTTCGCGGTCGAGATGGCCGATGTCTTGCCACATCAGCGTGTCAATCTGAGAGCAAAGACGGAAACGGTCGTAGCAGACCGAAAGGCTCTCGTCCAGCAACGATGCCATGCGGCGCGCGCCCTTCACGGTGAAATGCGTGTAGTCGGAGGCGGCCAGCTGCGGTTGGGCCTTGACCCACTGCAACATCGAATTGTGACCGCCCATCACGTGGTACATGTCCCAGAACGCCACTCCGTTGTCCAGACAAAGCCGGCGGATGGCCTCGATAGTCGGCTCCAGCATCGGATAGGTCTGTTTCTGTCCATCGATGCTGACCGACATGTCGGCCGGTCCTATGAAAAGAATGGCGGCGTCGGGAAGCAGTTCCTGAAACATCAGAATCTGTTTTTCCAAATTGGCCACATAAGAGGCGATGTCTTTTTCCGAATGGATGATCGGCACCCGGTTGCCGCCGAACTGCAGGATGAACAGCGCCACGTCCATCTCTTCGTAAACGGCTTTCAACAAAGCCTTGTCGATGCGGGTGAACACCGTGCCCGAGCAGCCGCGCATCGGCACGTTGTCGACCGACACGCCCGTGGAATCTTCCAGAATGAGGCCGTAGATTTCGGCCGAGCCGCTCATGCGGAGCTGAACCCGCTGCTGGGCGGTCGGAAGTTGCCATTCCAGCACTTCCAAACGGCTGTTCTGCCCTTGGGTGTGACGCGTCTGACGGAAATGGCCGGCCGTCAGCTGAGCCTGAAAATCGGCGCTCTGCTGCCCTATCAGCAGACGGACATGCGAAAAGCGCTTGACGGGATCGGGCTGATTGGGGTAGCGCGGCCCCACGACAATCTGCCCGGTATCGGCCAAGGTGCAGACCGCGCCCAATGGCCCGTAGCGCCGATGAGAAGCTCTTCCTGAAGCGGGGCCGTATACGAGCGATCGCTGCCAGTTGCCGCTGTACGACTGCGATATGGTCGGTGTGGGAATGGGTTGGATGGCAGGCACGAGGCCCGGACCGGAACCTCCGAACAAGTCTTGCCAGGAACGGCGGAAAGTGGCGGTCAGACGGTCCTGTTCGATCTGCGAATCTCCATAGTGCACCACATGTACGGTTCCCTTCCCTTCCGACGCTCTTTCGAGCCGGATGAAAAGCGAATCGAACAAAGAAGGGTCGTTGTCGGGAAATTCTATCCTGACGTCGCTTTCCTTGAAAAAGTTCCCGTAATAGTCCAAAGAATCGGCCAGATCGGAAAGGTTCTTCCAATAAAAGGCCTCCTCCATCCGCTGGAGATGGTCGTCTGGAGTGACGATGGCCAGGTCCTTTTCGCCCGAAGAAGGAGTCAGGACCTCCTTGAGAGATGGAAAACTCAGATGAAACTTACCTACGCTGATGCCGTCCGAAGGGAAAAAGTACGCCAGTCCACCCAACAAAAGAAGGCAGGCAAGGATAAACAGAAGGATCTTCTTCGTCGACATCAGGAGATTGAATTAAGGTCAGCGCTGGTCGGCCACGGCTTTTCCGGCTGCCAGAGCAGCCAGATTCTTTTCCACCACTTCGTTGCCCTTACGGCCGAAAATGGCGCGGATACCCTGAACGATGCTTTCGTAGGGCAGCGGCAAGAAAGGCGTGGCGGCACCGAGCAGCACCACATTGGCGCTGCGGGCCGAACCGCAGTCTTTGGCAATGCTTTCCACATCGAGGACCACCTTGTTGGGAACAGCGTCGAGCGCCTGGTTCAAGGTCTCCGTTTCGGGATAATTGGGGATGTTGACAAAGGGCACCGAAGAAGTCACCACCCAGCCGTCCTTGTTGAGGAAGGGCAGATAGCGGAGGGCTTCCATAGGTTCCAACGAAAGGATCAGATCGGCCTGACCCAATCCGATAAGGTCGGAATGGATGGGCCGGTCGCTGATGCGCAGGTTGGACTGGACATCACCGCCGCGCTGGCTCATGCCGTGCACTTCCGACTGTTTCATATAGAGGCCTTCGCTGACGACGGCTTCTCCGATAATGGTGGCGATGGACAGAATGCCTTGTCCGCCCACACCCGAAAGAATGATATCTATTTTCATTGTCGTAAAGTCTTGATATACGGTTATTCTGCCTTTTTAGCCGCCAAGGCGCGTTCTTTGGCGTGACGGGCGGCCGTCTGGATGCACTCGCGTCGGGGAATGATGACCGAGAGACCCGGATAAGCGATTTCTTCACGGATGACAGCCACCATTTCCTCGTGGTTCTTCTTAAGCGGAACCAGCACCTTCAGATGGGCGGGATCGACTCCCAAGCCCAGACAGATGGATTCGATTTTTCCGGTGCCGGCCGAATCCTGTCCACCGGTCATGCCCGTGGTCTCGTTGTCGGAAATGATCACGGTGATGGGCGAATTGGCATTGACCGCGTCGAGAAGCGAAGTCATGCCCGAATGGGTGAAGGTGGAATCGCCGATGACGGCGACGGGGTATTTCACACCGGCGTCGGCGGCTCCTTTGGCCATCGTGATGGAGGCACCCATGTCGAGCGTGGAATTGAGCGCGCGGAAAGGCGGCAGATAACCCAGCGTGTAGCAGCCGATGTCGCCGAAGACTTTGGCATCGGCGCCCAGCGGACGGACCACTTCGTTAAGGGCGTCGTACATGTCGCGATGGCCACATCCCTGGCAGAGAGCCGGCGGACGGGGCATGACCACCTGAGGCTTGACATAAGGCACTTCCGATTTCAGGCCGAAAGCGGCTCCGACGATATCGGGGTTGAATTCGCCGTCACGGGGCAGCAGGCCGCTCAAACGGCCTTGCACTTTCTGATTGTCGTAAATGAGGCCCTGCAGTTGTTCCTCAATGAAAGGATAGCCTTCTTCGAGAACGACCAGCGTCTCGCATTCGTCGGCCATGCGGCGGATGGCGGCCACAGGAAGCGGATACTGACCGATTTTGAGGAGGGGGAAGGGACAGCCCTGCGGATAGTTTTCCATCAGGTAGTTGTAGGCAATGCCGCTGGCGATGATGCCTTTGCTTTTGTCGGGACCGTCGGCATAGCTGTTGAACGAGGAGTTCTCCGAACTGGCCAGCATGTCTTCCTGAGTCTTCAGCGCCACCTTGTAACGCTGTTTGGCATTGACGGGCAGCAGCACGAACTGTTTGGGATCGTCGCTGAAACGGATGTCATTCTGGGGTTTCACAGCCTTGCGCACGACGCCGGCGCGCGAATGGGCCAAACGGGTGGTAATGCGCAGCATCACCGGGAATCCGAAGCGTTCGGACAGTTCGAAACCCTCGTAGACCATGTCGTAGGCTTCCTGCTGGTTGGAAGGCTCCAGCACAGGCAGCATGGCGAAATGGCCGTAATAGCGCGAATCCTGTTCGTTTTGGGAACTGTGCATCGAAGGGTCGTCGGCCGCCACGAAGACCAGACCGCCGACCACGCCGGATATGGCCGAGTTCATCAAGGGGTCGGCGGCTACGTTCACGCCGACGTGTTTCATGCACACGAGCGCGCGTTTGCCGCTGAAGGCCATACCCATAGCGGCCTCCATCGCCGTCTTTTCATTGACAGACCAGGCGCAATGGATGGTCGTTTTTCCCTCCTTTGCCAGAACTTTCTGACGGTTCTGGATATATTCGGTGATTTCGGTCGATGGGGTGCCCGGATAGGCATAAACGCCTGAGAGACCGGCATCAAGAGCTGCCTGCGCAATGGCTTCGTCTCCCAGCAAAAGCAATTTGTTCGTCATAATCGGAATAATCGTTGCGGATGTGTTCTCCACTGGGGAACATATCTCTGTTTAAGTGCCGCGAAGATAGGAAAAACTTGTCAGAATTCCGACAATTTAGAAATCTTCAGCACACTTTGGGTAGCACTTGTGAGCGCACAGGGGTCGGCCACGCGGTAGCCGATTACCCAAACGACAGCTCCGGAGGCATCGGACACCAATTTCACCTGTTCCTTTTCCCATCGGGACAGTTTCAGGTCGGTCAGAAAATCGCTGATGAGGCGGCTCTGTTTCATACCATATGGAATAAATCGGTCTCCTGCCTGGGGATGTCTTACCGTCAGAGGCATACGGAGTTTGTCGGCGTCGAGGACGGCTTCCTGCGGGTTTTCCGGTATGAGTTTTTTCAGTTCGGATGACGAGAGCGGGCTGTCGACCGGGATGGTTTCGATTTGCCAGCCGGCCTGAAGCAGGCTGCAGCCCGAGGTGGGGATGTCGGAAGGGGCAGCGAGCGGAGCGAGCTGCCACTGGCCGCGGTTCAGCAGCAGGCGGTGGGTTTCCGAGAAGAACTGCCGGCCGGTCTGGGCATGGCGCTGCCTCCAGATTTCCTCTACGGCGTGAGTGCCGAATCCGAAGGGCGAAAGCCAGGCATAGAGTATGTTCTGAGGGATGGATTCGAGTTCCAGATCGGCCACAGGAAGCTTTCCGGCGACAGGCAATCGCAGACGTTTGAGAGCGGCCTGAATTTCGCGTGCCTGCAGAGCGGCCGTCTCGCCCAGAAACGAGAGGCTCCGGCCCATGGTCTTACGGGCAGATGGTTCGATGTTTTCGAGCAGAGGCAGCACTTGCAAGCGCACTTCATTACGCTTGCAGACGGTTTCCAAGTTGGTGCTGTCGATGATGTAAGGGAGTCCTTTCTCGGAAAGATAATTTTCTATTTCAGAGCGGTTTGCGCATAACAGCGGGCGAACGGTGCGGGCGTTTTTCGGACGGATTCCCGTCAGCCCGGCAATGCCGCTTCCCCGCAGCAGATTCAGGAAAAAAGTTTCCAGGCTGTCGTCGGAATGATGGCCTACGGCAATGACGTCGAGGTGCTCCGCGAATAGTATTTGCTCAAAAATACGGTAACGCTGTTCACGTGCCGCCATTTCGATGGACAGATGATGTTCTTCAGCGTAGGACGAAGTCTGGCAATGTTCTACTCTGAGGGGGATCTTACGCTCCTGGCAGAAAGCGCGCACGAAGGCTTCGTCACGGTCGGATTCTTCGCCGCGGAGATGGAAATTGACATGGACGGCCAGGCAGTCGTAGCCCAGTTCACGCAACACGCTGAGCAGGGCCACGGAATCGGGGCCTCCGCTGAAGGCTGCCAGCACTTTGCCGCCGGGCTCCAGCAGCGACTGTTCGCTGATGTATTGTCTGACTTTTCTGACCAGCATGGACTTGCGTCTGTTTGGTGACGGACAAAGTTCGCAATATTCCGTCAGCCCTCCAAGCGTTCCCGAAAAAACATCAGTGCAAGGTGAGCATCTGCGCCCTCGGGCGATGCGGCGCTCCGCTGCGCTCGCGCCTTACGCCCTCCGGGCGCAGAAGTTAGGCTGCGGCTCGGAAAAACAAAGCCGTCCGGCTTTGTTTTTCGCTCGCCTTGCACTAACTTTGCACGTCCTAAAAAACAAGGTGATGTTAGACAAGATTCAAAAACTGCTTGAAGAAGTGGGCAAATGGTCACCGGCCAACGCCCAGGAGTTGGAAGAACTCCGTATCAAATACTTGAGCAAGAAAGGCGAAATCAGCGAACTGTTCAACGATTTCCGCAATGTCGCCGCCGAACAGAAGAAAGAAGTCGGCATGAAGCTCAATCAGCTCAAGAACGCGGCCCAAGACCGTCTCAACGAGCTCAAGGCCTCGCTGGAAAGCAAGCAGGCACAAGCCCAGGATTTCGATTTCAGCCGCACGGCCTACCCTACCCAACTGGGAACCCGCCATCCGCTGTCGATTGTCCGCAACGAAATCATCCGCATTTTCGAAAACATCGGCTTCACACTGGCCGAAGGTCCCGAAATCGAGGACGACTGGCATGTCTTTTCCGCGCTTAACTTTCCGCCCGAGCATCCCGCACGCGACATGCAGGATACCTTCTTCATCGAATCGCATCCCGACGTCATCCTCCGCACGCACACTTCTTCCGTGCAGAGCCGTACGATGGAAAAGACGCAGCCGCCCATCCGCATCATCTGCCCGGGACGCGTCTACCGCAACGAAGCCATCTCCTATCGCGCCCATTGTTTCTTCCATCAGGTCGAAGCCCTCTATGTAGACAAGAACGTATCTTATAAGGACCTCCTTCAGGTGCTGGAATATTTCTCCAAAGAGATGTTCGGCAGCCAGACCAAGATCCGTCTGCGTCCGTCGTACTTCCCCTTCACCGAACCGTCAGCCGAACTGGACATTTCCTGCAACATCTGCGGCGGCAAAGGCTGCCCCTTCTGCAAGAACACCGGTTGGGTGGAAATTCTCGGCTGCGGCATGGTCGACCCGAACGTGCTGGAAGCCAACGGCATCGACAGCAAAGTCTACAGCGGTTTCGCTCTCGGCATGGGCATCGAACGCATCACCAACCTGAAATATCAGGTCAAGGACCTGCGCATGTTCTCTGAAAACGATGTCCGCTTCCTCGACGAGTTCCAGTCGGCTTATTAAAAAAGGCCCGCCATGGACGAACCCATCCTGAACGCGCACAACAAGGACGAGCACGCGCCTGCCCATACGGCCGAGCATCTGCTCAACCAGACGATGGACCGTATGTTCGGCTGCGGCCGCTCCCGCAACATGCACATCGAACGGAAAAAGTCGAAAATCAACTACGAACTGCCCTCCTGCCCCACTCCGGAACAAATCGCCGAAATAGAGGCCCGGATGCGCCAGCTCATTGCAGACGACCTGCCCGTCACTTTCGAATTCGTCGACCGGGACCACATACCCGAAGGAGTTCATCTGGACCGCCTTCCCGAAGACGCTTCCGAAACGCTCCGGCTGGTGCGCATCGGCGATTACGACGTATGCCCCTGCATAGGCAACCACGTGGCATCCACCGCCGAGATCGGCACCTTCCGCATCACCAGCACCAGTTACGACGGCGGTTCCTTCCGCATCGTCTTCAAAGTCGACTGATTGGAAACGCCCCCTTCCAACTATGGACACTTTTCAGAAATATCAGATTGTCCTGGAACGTTTTGCCGAGGCGATGCCCGACGCGGACACCGAACTCCACTACAGCAATCCTTTCGAGCTGCTGGTGGCCGTGATGCTCTCAGCCCAATGCACCGACAAACGGGTCAACATGGTCACCCCGGCCCTCTTCAAAGCCTTTCCCGACGCCGCTTCAATGGCCGCATCCACTCCTGAAACCGTTTACGGATACATCCGGAGCATTTCTTATCCCAATGCCAAAGCCGCCCATCTGGTGGAAATGGCCCGCCAACTGACACGCGATTTCGAAGGTCGGGTTCCCGACACGATGGAAGCGCTGACCAGCCTGCCAGGCGTCGGCCGCAAGACCGCCAGCGTGATGCTCATCTGCGCGTTCGACAAACCCGCGATGCCCGTCGACACCCACGTGTTCCGCGTCGCCAACCGCATCGGACTGACCCGTCAGTCGCGGACGCCCGAAGAAACCGAACGGATTCTGCTGCAGAACATACCCGAAGAACTGCTCTTCAAGGCCCATCACTGGCTCATTCTGCACGGCCGCTACACCTGTCTGGCCCGCAAACCCCAATGTGAGAACTGCATTTTGAAAGACATTTGCGATTCCTATTGAAAAATGCTATTTTTGTAACTTACTTTGTAAGTTGCAAGAAGCAGAGAATTCATGAACCGCAAACTCTTGTTGTTACTGTTGGCCTTAGGTATTCCGTTTCACGAGACGGAAGCCCAGAAAGGCAATGGCCAAGACGGTCCCCAACTGGTAGTGGGCATCCACATCGACCAGTTGCAGGAGACCTATCTGCATTGGTTCATGGACGGCTTCGGCGACAAAGGCTTCCGCGAACTGCTCAAGAAAGGCTTGGTCTACGATCAGGTGCTGTGTCCCTTTCCCAACCTGGAAACCGCTCCCGTCACGGCCAGCCTGGTCAGCGCCAGCGCTCCCTCAGCCCACGGCGTCATTGCCGACCGCTGTTTCGACCGGCGCCAGGAACGCCAGTTCTCCATCGTATTCGACGCCCGCTTTTCGGGCAATTACACCGACGCCACCTGTTCGCCTGCCGGCATCAGGGTTTCTGTCATCGCCGACGAGTTGAAGAGCGCCAGCCCTTATTCTAAAGTGTTCTCCATCGGCCTCAATCCTGAAGGGCCCGTCATCAGCGGCGGCCACCACCCCGACGGCGTCATCTGGATGGACGACCGCAGCGGCTACTGGTGCAGCAGCACCTGCTACGACTACATGCCGCGCTGGATTGAGAACATCAACGACCACAGCCTCTTCGTCCAGGATTTGGACAAAATGGTCTGGAAGCCCGAGTTTCCGATCGGCCATTACACCTATATGCCCCATCAGAAAACCTCGCTGGCTTTCCGATATACGCTTGCCAACCTTTCCAACGAAAAGGTCGGCGCCTTCAAGCAGACGCCCATGGCCAACGAACATCTCTGCGACCTGGCCGTGCAGATGCTGGGCAGCGAACGTTTGGGGCAAGACCGGTATCCCGACCTGCTGAACATCCATTTCAATGCGGGATGCATGGCCAGCGGCGTGGACGCCCGCGACGCGCTGGAAATGCAGGACATGTATTTCCGTCTGGACCGGGAAATCGGCCGTCTGCTGGAAGAGATTGACCGCCGCGTGGGATTGGACAAGACCTTGGTCTATCTGGTCGGAACCGGCGAGACCCGCTACCCCGCCGACAGCCGGATCAGCGCGGGCGACTTCTATCCCGAACGTTGCACCGCCCTGCTCAACCTGTATCTGAGCGCCCTCTACGGCAATGGGCATTGGGTGCTGGGGACCACTGAAGACGGCGTTTATCTCAACACCGACCTCATGGAAGAACGGGACATCGACCCCGACGAGTTCTATCGCAAATCGGCCCAGCTGCTCAGTCAGATGGAAGGCATCGGCCAGGTGTTCATCGGAGAGGATTTCATCATCAACGGAAGCCTCAACGACCCCGTCTGCAGCAACGGTTTCTGCAAAGGCCGCAGCGGCGACCTGATCATCCGGATTGAAACCGGACGCAACATTCTCTGGGAAAAAATGCCGTCGCTGAACCATCAGCGGCGCTATGCCCAGCCCTACACTTTCCTGGCCTTCTACGGCAGCGGCATCAAGGCCGAGCATGTCCACTCGCAGATATCCGTCTTCGATGTGGCCCCATCGCTCTGCCGTCTGCTCTACATCCGGCCTCCGACGGCTTGCCGGGGCAGCATTCTGCCACAGATGGGAAACGCCTTTTAAACAATAGAATCAAATAACAACCATTCGCAAACAAACATCAGAAGATATGGGTTTCAACGAATTTCTAACCAAAATATTCGGCAACAAGTCTCAGCGCGACCTGAAGGAAATCAATCCTTACGTCGAGCGTATCAAGGCGGCCTATCCGGCTGTCGCAGCCCTCGACAACGACGGCCTTCGCGCCCTCTCGTCCAAACTCCACCAGCAGGTGCTCGACTCGGTCAAAGAGGAGCGCGCCAAAATGGAACAGCTCCGTCAGGGCATCGAAGAACTGGACCTGGACAAGCGCGAAAAAGTCTATTCCGAAATCGACAAGATTGACAAACAGATTTTGGAAAGGCTCGAAAAAGAGCTTGACGCCGTACTTCCGGAGGTTTTCTCCATTGTCAAAGACACAGCCCGCCGTTTCGCCGAGAACGAATTTGTCGAAGTGACGGCCACCCAGTTTGACCGTGACCTGGCCGCCCGACACGATTTCGTGCGCATCGAAGGCGACAAGGCCATCTGGCAGAACCATTGGATTGCCGGCGGCAACGAAATCAAATGGGATATGGTCCACTACGATGTGCAGCTTTTCGGCGGCGTCGTCCTGCATCAGGGCAAAATCGCCGAAATGGCCACCGGTGAAGGAAAGACGCTGGTGGCTACCCTGCCCGTTTTCCTGAACGCCCTCACCGGCAACGGCGTCCATGTGGTGACCGTCAACGATTACCTGTCGAAACGTGACTCCGAGTGGATGGGACCGCTCTATATGTTCCACGGACTGAGCGTCGACTGCATCGACAAATACCGCCCCAACAGCGAAGAACGCCGTCAGGCCTATATGGCCGACATCACCTTCGGCACCAACAACGAATTCGGTTTCGACTATCTGCGTGACAATATGGCCGGCAGCCCGCTCGACCTGGTGCAGCGCCGCCACAACTACGCCATCGTGGACGAGGTCGACTCGGTGCTCATCGACGACGCCCGTACGCCTCTGATTATTTCAGGTCCCGTGCCGAAAGGCGAAGACCAGCTGTTCGAAGAATACCGTCCCAAAGTGGAACGCGTCGTGAACGTGCAACGCGAAATGGCCACCAAACTGCTGGTGGAAGCCAAGAAGAAGATGTCCAGTGAGGACCCCAAGGAACAGCAGGAAGGTTCCCTGCTGCTTTACCGCAGCCACAAGGCCATGCCCAAAAACAAGGCGCTCATCAAATTCCTGAGCGAACAGGGCATCAAGGCCAGCATGCAGAAGACCGAAGAGTTCTATATGCAGAACAACAACCAGGAGATGCATGTGGTCACCGATCCGCTGTATTTCGTCATCGACGAGAAGAACCGCACCATCGAGCTCACCGACAAGGGTGTGGATTTCATCACCGGCGATACGGAAGACCCCGAATTCTTCGTCATTCCCGATATCGCGGCCCAGCTGGCCGAACTCGACAACGAGCCGCTGAGCGAAGAGGAAAGGCTCAACAAGAAGGACGAGCTGCTCAACAATTTCTCCATCAAGAGCGACCGCATCCACACCGTGACCCAGCTGCTGAAAGCCTACTGTCTGTTTGACCGCGACGACGAATACGTGGTCATCGACAACCAGGTGAAGATTGTGGACGAGCAGACGGGCCGCATTATGGAAGGCCGCCGCTACAGCGACGGACTGCACCAGGCCATCGAAGCCAAGGAACGTGTCAAAGTGGAAGCGGCCACCCAGACCTTCGCCACCATCACGCTGCAGAACTACTTCCGCATGTATCACAAGCTGTCGGGCATGACCGGTACGGCCGAAACGGAAGCCGGCGAGTTTTGGGACATCTACAAGCTCGACGTCGTCGTCATTCCCACCAACCGCCCCATCGCCCGTGTCGACATGGACGACCGTCTCTACAAGACACAGCGTGAGAAATACAAAGCCATCATCGAGGAAATCGAACGCCTCAACGCCGAAGGGCGTCCGGTACTGGTCGGCACCACTTCGGTGGAGATATCCGAACTGTTGAGCCGCATGCTCACCCAGCGCAAGATCAAGCACAACGTGCTGAACGCCAAGTTGCACCAGCGCGAAGCCGAAATCGTCGCGCACGCCGGCGAGAAGGGCACCGTAACCATTGCCACCAACATGGCAGGCCGCGGTACCGACATCAAACTCACGCCCGAAGTGAAGGAACTGGGCGGTCTGGCCATCATCGGTACCGAACGCCACGAAAGCCGCCGTGTCGACCGCCAGCTGCGCGGACGAAGCGGACGTCAGGGCGACCCGGGTTCGTCGGTGTTCTATGTTTCCCTACAGGACAACCTGATGCGTCTGTTCGGCAGCGAACGCATCACATCCATCATGGACCGCATGGGACTGGAAGAAGGTGAGATGATTGAGAACTCCATGATTTCCAAGGCCATCGAGCGCGCCCAGAAGAAGGTCGAAGAAAACAACTTCGGCATCCGCAAACGTCTGTTGGAATACGACGACGTGATGAACAACCAGCGCGAAGTCATCTACACCAAGCGCCGTCACGCCGTGATGGGCGAACGCATCGGCATGGAAATCGCCAACACCACCTACGACACCATCCACGGCCTGGTGGAAGAAGCCGAGGACACCAAGGATTTTGAAGGTCTGAAGTTCAACATGATGAAGTATTTCGCCATGGAAGTGCCTTTCAGCGACGAGGAATTCTTCAAGAACCGCACCGACGACAACGCCGAAATCCTGACTTCTCAGGCTCTGGAAAACTACAAGCGCAAGACCGAAAAGATGTCGGCCATCGCCGATCCGGTCATCCAGCAGGTCTACGAACGCGAAGGCGCCCGCTACCAGAACATCGTCGTGCCCATTTCGGACGGAAAGCGCATCTACCAGATTCCCTGCAACCTGAAGGATGCCGCCGAAAGCCATTCGAAAGACGTGGTCAAGAGTTTCGAAAAAGCCATCCTGCTGCATATGCTGGACGAGGCTTGGAAAGAGAACCTGCGCGAATTGGACGATTTGCGCACCTCGGTCCAGAACGCCAGCTACGAACAGAAGGATCCCTTGCTCATTTACAAACTGGAATCATACAATCTGTTCAAGAATATGGTCGACTCCATGAACCGCAAGAGCATTTCTGTGCTGATGCACGGACAGATCAACACGCAGGAGCCCGACCATGTGAGACAGGCCGCCGAACAGCGCCGGAACGACTACAGCCAGCTGCGGACCCGAAAAGACGAATTCGGACGTCAGCAGCCGGGAGCGCCTCAGGCACAACGCGAGCCACAGAAACTCGAGCCTGTCCGTGTGGAGCAGAAAGTGGGCCGCAACGATCCTTGTCCTTGCGGCAGCGGTAAAAAATTCAAAAACTGTCATGGCAAAGGTCTCTGATTCTCCTAAAGACAAAGTGGTCATTGTCACCGGTGCCTCTTCGGGCATCGGTCGGGCAACGGCCAAAGTGTTCGCATCATGTGGAGCCAAACTGGTGGTTGCCGCGCGTTCTGCAGACAAATTGGAAGCCCTGAAACAGGAATTGGCGGAGGAAGGCTGCACGGAAGTGCTGGCCGTCCCCACCGACGTTTCCGTCGAAGAGGACTGCCAAAAGCTGATGGAAGCCTGCGTGTCGCGTTTCGGAAAAATCGACATTCTCATCTGCAATGCCGGTGTTTCGATGCGGGCCGCTTTCGACGATGTGGATCTCTCAGTGCTGCATCGGCTGATGGACGTGAATTTCTGGGGTTGCGTCTACTGCTGCAAGTATGCGCTGCCGGAACTGCTGAAAAGCAAGGGCTCCATTGTGGGCGTGACATCCGTTGCCGGTTTTGTAGGTCTGCCCTGCCGCACCGGCTATTCTTCATCGAAATTCGCGCTGAACGGTTTTCTGGAAACGCTGCGTGCCGAACATCTCTATGACGGGCTGCACGTCATGACATTCGCGCCCAACTTCACAGCCTCCAATGTCCGTTTGGCCGCTCTCACGGCCGACGGCTCGCCCCAAGGCAAGACGCCCCGCGAAGAAGACAAGATGATGAGCGCCGAAAGGTGCGCGCAACTGATGTTGCGCGGACTGCGTCAGAAGCGCAATCAGATGGTGCTGACACCGTTGGGGAAGATTACGGTCAATTTCTTCCGGGTGGCTATGCCCGGACTGACCCGACGTACAGAGTACAAAATGATGCTGAAGGAGCCGGATTCGCCCCTGAGCAAGAAAAAGTGACTATTCCAGTTTCGCCATCAGCTGGCGGAACTCGTTTTCTTGAATATCTCCCTTGTCAAAGGCCTGCTGTGCGACACGGCGGGCCTTTTCGTATTGCCCCAGGCCGAAAGCTTTGTTGACGTCTCCATACAGGCGGTAGCGGCCTTGAAAATCAATGTCCATACTGTCGACCACATAATAATAGGCTTTGTCGAGAGCCGGATCCAGATAGGGCAACTGTCCTTCTTCGTGGCTGACCAAAGAGACGGCCGCACAGGCCATGGCATAGTCGAACACGATGGGATAGGTTTCGGGATAACGGGCTTTCAGCATTTCCTTGGCCTGGACGATGCGATGGAAAAGCAGCCCGTCAATGCGCAGCATAGAGGCGTTGATGTCTTTCCAATTGTCGGAGGAGAAAAAGAGGGAATCATCGGGTTCTGCAAAGGCCTGGGCCAAACGGCACTGGCGGGCCAGCCGCTTGCGGCTGGCCGACAGTCCGGACTCATCCGGACCCGCTTCGTTTTCCAGTTTCAAGTCGTTGACAATCTGACCGTCAGGACTTAGAAACAGCAGCACCTGACCTTTGTATATGCCTTTTTCCTGGCAGAAGGGACGCCAGGCTTCACTGTGGATCTGTCCGGAAACGCAAAGAAAGTCTGCCTGAATCTCAGCGGCCAAGAGTTCGTCTCCCCAAACGAAGTTTTCTATCTGAGAGAGTTTGGACGTATGGCGGTCATACAACAGCAAGAGGACGGAACGGCCGTCGTTCCGTGCATATTCGAGCACTTGGGCATAGCTGTCGGTCGGAACAAAGGACGCCTTCTCACACTGGCAGGACATCAGGCACCAGAGCAGTGGCACCCCAAGACAAATCTTTTTGAATAGCCTCATCATCAAAGTTTTACGCGCATGAACCGGAGTGCTTTAATGAGCCAGAAAGGAAGCGGTTTGCGATCGTCCCGCTTGGCCAGACGTATGTACAGGCCCCACTTTTTCAGAATGGGCACTTTGAAGGTCTCCACAAATTCGATGAGCATTCCGTCGGGATCTTCCACATAAGTGAAATGGCCGTTGGCATCGCCCATGTCGAAATCCGCCCCACCGTCGCAGACGAAAGGATGGCCCAGCGCCTCCGCTTCCTGACGGATGCACTCCATGTTGCGTATGTCGAAGCAAAGATGGATAAATCCCGGGTCACCCCAAAGCCGATTTTCAAATATTTTTGAAGCTTGGGTGTCGAGACTCTGAATCAGTTCGATGCAGGAGGGCCCCATCAGCTGGCTGAAGGGACCTTCTGGAGCCTTGGAAGGGCGCAGCACGACGCGGCGCATGCGGCCCAGACCGCCGGGAAGTTCCTTCAGGTCTTCGAAGATGCCGCTGCGGTCGGCCACCACCCTGTCGTAGGCCAGAAGAGACGAATAGAAAGCAATGGAGCGCTCCATGTCGGACACGCCGACCAGCACGCCGTTCACGCCTCCGAAGGCTTTCTTTTCGGGAACGGCCACGAAATCGTCTTCTTCGATATCGAAGAGATTGCCGTAAGGATCGCGCATATAGAAATGCATTCTTCCTTCGATGTTTCTGATTGGTTCATTCAGAATGGACACTCCGGCAGCCTTCAGATGGCTGAAAGAAGCACAGATGTCAGGCGACTTGATTTTGCAGGCATAAATGCCGAGATCGCCCACTGAAATTTCCTGGGCCGGCCAGTTGAGTTCGCGTTCTTTGGGCTGCCATATTTCAAAACCGCCGCCTCCGCGCAGATTGTACATCAGCATGGCCCGACGTGGCTGAGGTTTTCCTGCTGTATAGGGCAACATGCGTTCGGCAACGCCTTCGTCATCGAAGACTTTCACGTCGAAACCGAAGATGCGGTTGTACCAGGCCATGGCCTCCATCACATCGGCCACACCGATGCCTACCTGTTGTATTCCACTGATAATCTTTTCTTTCATCGTATTTGGTCATTTGGCTGACACTTTCCGTGCCAGACGGTAAAACAGACAAGGAATGTATTTTCGGATATACACCATCAAGAGTTCGCTTCCACCGATCAGACGGCGGTGACGACCTTTCAGGATGGCTCTCAGAGCAATTTTCGCGCAACGGTCCACCTTCATGCCGTTGGCCTGGCCGGGATCCATCTGTCCGTAGGCCTTTCCATCGGCCAGACGGGCGCTGAGACTGATGTCGGTCTGAATGCGTCCGGGGATGAGGAAGGTGACGCCGATGGGGGGATATTCGAGTTCCAGCGCCTCGAAAAAGCCCAAAAGAGCCGATTTGGAAGCGCAATAAGACGAACGGAGAGGAAAGCCGAACAAGCCGGAAATGGAACTGGTCACAGCCAGCCGGCAGCCCGACAGCAACAAAGGTTTGAGACACTTGGTCAGCAGAACGGGCGACAGGAAATTGACCTGCATCAGTTCGCGGTCCACTTCGTAAGAGGTGTCCAAAGCCAAGGCCCGCTGCGACATGCCGGCATTCAAGACCAAATAGTCGAGACGCTGACCTTCGAAACGTTTCAGCAGCCTTTCGGACAGATTCCGAACAGATTCTTCCGAGGCCAGATCCACCGTTTCGTATGTCACGAGACCGCCGGCACCCATCCGGGCAATTGCTTCGCAGGCTTCCCGCAACTTGTCTTCGCGACGGGCGGCCAGCAGGACATTGGCCCCGCGCCCGGCAAAGGCTTTGGCCAATGCCAATCCGATGCCCGACGAGGCGCCGGTGATGACGACATTCTTTCCATCCAGCCGTTTCATAGCTCACTTGATGAGTTGTTGGGCCACAATTTCGGCGATATCCTTCACCGGATGGTCATTGCCGTGGACAAAGGCCTTCTTGCACATCGGACAGGCGGTGGCCACCACATCGGGATGGTTGGCCGTCAGATTTTTCCAGGAAGCGTCGCGCAACTGCATCTGCTGGTCCACCGTCAGGCGCGTGTTGCCCAAATTGTAACCGCAGCAGATGCTGTCCTTGCGTTCCTTACGCACGCTGACCATCTGAGCCACCGAAGAAAGCACCTGTCGGGGCTCCTCGTAGATGCCGCAGCCGCGGCCCAGTTCGCAGGGATCGTGGTAGGCCACCTTCAGGTCGGAAGTCTGGAGTTTGAGTTTGCCCAGACTGATGAGCAACGCGATGTATTCGGTGTGGTGCATCACCTTCACCGGCAGATTGTATTCCTTTTTGAAAGACTGATAGCAGATAGGGCAAGAAGTCACCAGCGTCTTGGAACGCGAATCGATGATGAGATTGGTGTTCTTGCGACGAAGTTCGGCCGCCTGCTTGAAAAATCCCTGCTGCATCAGCGGGCGTCCGCAGCAGATGGTCTTGTCTTCGTCCATCATCCAATACTTCTGTCCCGCCGCTTCGAAAATGGCCTTCATCGATTCGGTGATGCCCGGCGTCAGATGCGACATACAGCCGCCGAAATAGGCGACACGGCCGATGGCATTGAAGGAACGGATATTGTCGGTATAATGGTAATTGTCCTGTGTGTCGAGCTGATGCTTGTCGCGGCCAAGACGTCGGAGCGACTGGATGTCCAATCCTACGGGACAGTCGACCACGCACTGGTTGCACATCAGGCAGTTTTCGGCGATCAGGCTCTTGACCGTGCCTTCGCGCATGCCGGCCAAATAGTAGACCGGCTGGATGTTGTCGATACCCAGCACCTTGTCCATCGGACAGTTCTGTATGCAGATGCCGCAACGCGAGCAAGCCGACAGTTCCATTTTGGTATAGCCTGTCGGAACCGCGCTCTCCGTCACGCCGTACTTGCGGAAGAAAATCAGCACCAGCTCGGTGAAGATGTGCATATAGCGCGAGAAAGGCATCAGAGCGAAGAAAATGCCCAAGGCCAAGGAATAGAGCGTCCAGCAAGGCAGTTCCAGGAAGGATGCAGCCGCCTCGCTCATCTGATTTCCAAGCGTTTGTGTCAGAAAACCGCCGTTATGGTACAAACATGCCGTAGCACTCTCCGACAGGAGTCTCAATGGGAAAATGGACCAGAGCGAATAGCGGAGCACCTGGTCGCGGAAACGGAGTTTGGTCGTTTTGCGCATGCCCACCATGCCGGCATGCAGGGATTTCATCACTGCCATGCCCACACCGCTGAGCACGTATATCAGCAGCAGGTCCATCACCTGGGCGAAAACCGGAGAAAGAGCCGTGCGGTCGGCATGGACGAAGTAGCGGTAGAAAATGCCGATCCAGAAAGGATGAGGCTCGCCCCAGAAATTGACCAGCGTCTCGACCAGGCCCACACTGATGAGCAGGAACCAACCCAGCGCAATGCTGCGGTGCATATAGCCCAGCGGACGGCGGAATCGCGTCACCTTGCGGTGGAGCAGGCCTTCCATGAACATTTCGTAGATGGCCGGGAAGAACAGTCCCTTCAAGAAGTGTTTGTTCACCAACATCTTCTGCCGGCGGTCAAGACTTTTGATCCAGCGGGTGTACTTGATGACCAGAATGGCGAGCAAAAGCACCACTCCGATGCAGAAAGGCCAGACGAAAGGATGGTATAAGGTGGGGTTCATATCATTTGTCTGCTAAAACGGCACGCATGCTGATGATGAGATGTCTGAGGTTGACGCCTCTCGGGCAGACAAGCGTACACTTTCCGCACAGCATGCATTTCTGAAGTTCTTCCTCCAGTTGGGCATACTGTCCCCAACGGTAGAGGTTCTGGATGCGGCGGATGTTGAATTCGACGAACTGTCCGGCCGAGCAGGTGGCCGCACACGAACCGCAGTTCATGCAGCGGCGGAGACTGGGCTCCATTTCCTCCAACTGCCGCATGCGGATGTCAGGTTCGCTGACCTCGATGCTGCGTGGTTTCGATATTTTGAATCCGAAATCGGGCATACTCGCTTATGACAGGTAGTTGATGATTTCCAAAGCGGCCGAACGGGCATCGTGAATGGTGTCCTGAATGGTCATCGGGCGCTTGCAGGTACCGGCCACGAAAAGGCCCTGCTCGCCGGTCAGATTGTCGTCCAGATGGGGACCGGCCGTACGGACAAAGCCGTAATCGCCCGAAATGCCGCAACACTGGGCCAGATTGCGCGTGCCGCAGGAAGGTTCCATGCCCACCATCAGCACCAGCAGATCGGCAATCAGTTTGAGCGGCTGTCCCAACAAGGTATCTTCGGCCTTTATCTGAATCTTGTTGTCGAAGGTTCCGGATGCCTCGGAAATGCGGCCGCGCACGAAACGGATGTTGTACTGTTCCTGAGCGCTGCGGTAGAGCTCTTCGAAACCTTTGCCCCACATGCGGAGGTCCATGTAAAAGAGGTACACTTCGGCGTCGGGCAGCAGTCTCTTGGCCTCTATGGCCTGTTTGACAGCCGTCACACAGCATACTTTCGAGCAGTAGTTGTTGCCCACTTTTTCATCGCGGGAGCCCACACATTGCAGAAATACAATGCGTTTCGGATCTTCACGGAGCGGAGTGAGCAGCCGGTGTTCCTTCAGGCAGGACTCCAGTTCCAGCGAGGTCATCACGCCGGGATAGATGCCGTAACCCAGTTCCTCTTTGCGGCGGGCATCGAAGACCTGATAACCGGAAGCCAGCAGCACAGCGGCCACATGATATTTTTCACCCTTGTTGTCGGTCAGGCACCAATCGCCCACATCCATCTTGGCCACATGCACGATTTCCGTATCGGGCAACACTTTGACCAAAGGATTGTCAAGGCCGGATATCAGCCTGTATGACAATTCGTTGGAAGTGGAAAAATCGGGAAACAGACGATGTTTGTTCAAAATGTTTTCGGCCAGGTCATGCCGGGCTTCGAAAAGCAGCACCTGACAGCCTTCGCGGGCCAGCACGCTGGCAGCCTCCATACCGGCAGGTCCACCGCCGACAATGGCCACCTGGGCCGGCACCTCTTGGGTTTCGGTCCGGGAAAAACGGCGGCTGAGTCCCTTGGGAATCAGTCGAATCTTTTTGGATGCCTTCTTGTCTTCTTGTTTCATACCTTCAGGTGTTGAGGGCGGTCTGGAAGTGGAAGAACCTTACCGGAAACGCCTTTGTACTTCTCGTTTTTGTTGTAGGGAATGCCGATTTTGTCGAGCAAGCGCTCCGACTGCACCTGATGCAGCTGGAGTCCCAGTTCCCAAGGGTCGTAGCCCAGCAGCAGGCCAGCCATTTCCTCATAGGTCAACACCGGAATGCCGTAACCTTCCTTGTCGTAGGTTTTGTTCTCCATCTCGGCGATGGTATACTGCCATTTGTCGAGAAACAGAGCGCAACCGGGACAGTTGGCCACAATGAAGTCGGGCTCGTAGGGCTGCATGGATTCGAATTTCTTTTTGGTGTTGGCCACCGAATAGCCGCGGTTGGCCTGGACCAGATACTGGCGGAAACCGAAGCCGCAGCAATGACGGCGTTCGGGATAATCGACCACTTCCCCGCCCCAAGCTTCAATCATTCCGGCCAGAACGTATGGGAACTCGGCGTTGCCCACCCCATGTTTGGGGAAAATCTTGGCATAGTGGCATCCGATGTGCTCGACCACCTTCAGCGGCTTGCCCGTGAAACGGTTTACCAGCTGATATTTCATCTTGGATTTCAGTTCGAAACGGAATTTGTAGATGATGTCAGAAGGATGGGCGATGTTTTTGGGTATCTGGAATTCGCGCCCCGTCGTTTCACGCAGAATCCGACGCGCTTTCTCCAACAGTTCGGGCTTTTCCTTCCAAGTCTCCACGATTTCGGTGAAAATGCCGAACGATGTCACGCAGGAAGGCACATAATTTTCGTAGCCGTCCTCGGTCATCAGCGAGAAGAGACGCGCCACAACGGTCATCGTCGTCTCGAAAGGCACCACATCGGCATGATAACCGATTCCCGTACAGGTGTGCTGGTTCATCTCGTCCTTGACATCCTTGCCGAGTTCATCCTTGAGAATGCGCAGAAAAGCGGCTTCCGAACCGGGAAAGAAGGTCTGGCGGATACAGCTGCGCTCATAAAAATAATGGTCGTCAGCGATTTCTTTCTGATATTCGTTCCAGTATCTTTTCATTCGGAGGTATTTTCAGTGAAAGTCTTGTGGAACAGCTCTCCGCTGTCCGATATGCCGGTCTCCTTACGCGTGAAGGCGTCGATTTCCTCCAGCAGACGCTTGCCGCCGGTGGCTTCGAAGATACGCCGCACTTCCTGCAGGTTTTCCTCTCGGATGTTGCGCAAAGCACCGGGTCCGTCGCCGTGGTAGTTGGCGCCCATCTTAGGCGCCACGTCCTCGATGTGCTCCAGATACCACTCCCAGATGGGACCTTGTTCGGGGTGAAGCGCGGGATCCACTCTGTCGGGATGGACACAATAGCCGATGTCGAGGATGTTCTTGGCGACCGTTTCCTTCAGGGCAAACTGCTGTCTGCCCTTCTCGCTTTCAGCGAAATAACCCAAGTGCTGGGAGACCTTGCGCAGAATGGAGATCAACACGCCCGGCGCGTTGCCCCGCGGGCAACGCGGCTTGCACGACATGCACTGGCCGCAGTACCAGATGGTATCGCTGCGGAGAAGCTTCTCGATTTCGTCTTCGTTGCGTCTTTGGACAATGTCACAAATGCGTCTCGGATCGTAACGGTAGAACTCGGCCGCCGGACAGACGGCCGTGCACATGCCGCAGTTCATGCACGCTTTCAGACATTCGTCAAAACGTTCGTCTTCAGCAATCAGATTGTACAGGTTACCCATATGTCAAGCCTTGAAGGCCTTCACTGCATCTCCGAATACCCGGTTGCGGCCGCAGCCCTCGCCCGTATTGAGCAGAACGGTCTGTCCGTCGGCCACCAGACCTTCTTCCAATGCCTGGCAGAAACCGGCCAGACAGACGATGGAAGCGGGACCCAGCAGAACGCCTTTTTCATCGAGCACCCAACGGCCCAGACGGACCAGTTCAGACTCGGCGACGCGCACGAAAGTGCCGCCGCTTTCCCTGACGATGGGCGCAATGATCGGGAACATGCCCGGATTGCCCGTCGAAAGAATCGAGATCTTTGTCTTGGGTTCCTCGATAACGGGATAATTCTTTTCGTATCCATTGGGGAAGCCTTCCCGTACGGCACGCTCCCAGCCCTGAACCATGGGGTCGCACAAATCCTGCTGAACCAGCACCATACGAGGCAATTTCAGCGACGGATCGGTTTTCCTGAGTTCGCGATATCCTTTGTAAAGGGCGATGGGGCCTGTACCGCCGGCAACAGCCTGGAAATACATGTCCGGCATTTTTCCCAACTGTCGCAGATACTCGAACACCATGGTGCGTTTGGCCTCCACTCGGATGGGATCGATATTGCCGGCCGAAATCAGCACCTTGTTGGAGGAGCTGAAATCGGCGGCTTCCTTTTTGGCTTGGGCGTAATTGCCCTTAGAGATGACGACAGTCTGTCCGTAGGAACGCATTTCGGCCACAGAATCGGGGCAGACATCGTTCGGAACAAATACCGTGAAATGGACACCCGCCTTGGCCAGATACTTGCTGTAGGCGGTAGCCGTGTTGCCCGTCGAGGCCACACAGAATTCCTTGATTCCGTTTTCCTTGAAGAGCGAGGCGGCCAGCGAGGCGGCGATGTCCTTGAAGGTGTGCGTGCCGCCGTTCAGATCGTTGCGATAGACATTGACCTTGCAGCTGACACCGTATTTTTCTTCAGCAAAACGCTCCAGAAAATCCCATTCTTCAATGGGAATGGCACCTTCACCGAAACTGACGATGTTTTCCTTATGCTGCAGAGGAAGGAACTCGAAATAATGCCAGAAACTCTCGGGATTGCCCTTGAAATAGTCGGGCAGACGGGAATAGTCGGCTGCATATTCGATTTCACCCTGCTTGCAGCCGCAGTCGGGACAGGCCTGGCCGAGCGAAAACCACTCGGCGAAGGACTCGATGGCCCGACCGCATTTCGGACAGCGGATCACGTAGTTCATCAGGCTTCCTTATTGATGAGGTTCATATTGGGCATTTCCTTGTCGTATTCGCCATTGTCGTATTTTTTCTTGATGGTGGCGAAAGTCTTGAGGGTATAGTCGACATCTTCGAAGCTGTGGGCGGCTGTCGGAATGATGCGCAACATAATGATGCCCTTCGGAACCACAGGATAGACCGTGATGGAACAGAAGATGTTGTAGTTTTCGCGGAGATCGACGACCAAGTTGGTGGCTACGTTCATCTCGCCCTTCAGATAGACGGGAGTGACAGGCGAATTGGTGTTGCCAAGGTCGAAACCGAGTTCCTTGAGACCGCTCTGAAGCTTTTTGACGATTGCCCAAAGATGCTCGCGGATTTCGGGCTGTGCCTTGATGAGGTCGAGACGTTTCTGGGCGCCCAGCACCATTGGCATAGGTAGTGATTTAGCGAAGATCTGGGAACGCATGTTGAAGCGGAGGTTGTCGATGACATAGCGGTGCGATGCGACGAAACCGCCGATACCGGCCATACTCTTGGCGAAAGTGGCGAAATAGACATCGACACCGTCCTGCACGCCGAAATGTTCACCAGTACCGGCACCTGTCTTGCCCATAGTGCCGAAACCGTGTGCGTCGTCGATGAGCAGGCGGAAGGGTACTTCCTTCTTAAGAGCTACGATTTCATCGAGTTTTCCCAAGTCGCCGGCCATGCCGAACACACCTTCGGTGATGACCAAGATACCGCCGCCCTGCTTTTCAGCCAAAGCTGCAGCTGACTGCAACTGCTTGCGCAGGCTGTCCATATCGTTGTGCATATACATGAAACGCTTGGCCAGCACGACGCGAAGGCCGTCCATGATGCAGGCGTGAGATTCGGAATCGTATACGATGACGTCGTGACGGCTGACCAGACAGTCGATGATGGAAATCATGGCCTGGTAGCCGAAATTGACCAGATAACCGGCTTCCTTGCCTACGAAATCGGCCAGATCCTGTTCGAGTTTCTTGTGGTAGACCGTGTCGCCCGACATCATTCGGGCACCCATGGGAGAAGCCATACCATATTTAATGGCACCTTGTGCATCAGCTTCACGGACCTCGGGCCGGTTGGCCAGACCCAGATAGTTGTTGAGACTCCAGACAAGAACGTCCTTACCGTTGAAACGCATGTGCGGTCCGATTTCACCTTCGAGTTTGGGGAACATGAAATAGCCGTCGGCATTTCCTTTGTACTGACCGAGTGGACCCGGTGTGGCTGCAATTCTTTCAAAAATATCCTTCATAATAATTAGGTATTGAAAAATTTCCTCTTAACGTGCACATCGAGACTTTTCCGCTGAAATGACATCGGAGTGCAGGGGCAAAAGTACATCATTCCATCCAAAGAGAAAATTTTTTTAAGACTTATCTGCTCAAAACCCCTAAAATTATGTATTTATGCAGAATTATACATTTTACAACACGCTGTATTTCTATATTTTACAATTTTCTTTTACTAATATTCAAAAAAATTGTACAACCTATTTCCATTTGCATTATCTTTGCGTCACAATTCAAAACCAATTTATCATACGTAAATGAAAACTAAAGACGTTATTGCCAATCTGGAGCGCAGATTTCCGAACGAACCGGAATATATCCAGGCTGTTACTGAAGTGTTGAATACGATCGAGGAAGAGTACAACAAACATCCCGAATTCGACCGCGTTAATCTTATCGAACGCCTTTGCATTCCCGATCGCGTATTCTCTTTCCGTGTCACATGGATGGACGACAAGGGCAACTGGCAGACCAATATGGGCTACCGTGTACAACACAACAATGCCATCGGTCCGTACAAGGGCGGTATCCGTTTCCACTCCTCCGTCAACTTGGGCATCCTGAAGTTCCTCGCTTTCGAGCAGACTTTCAAGAATTCGCTCACCACTCTCCCCATGGGCGGCGGTAAAGGCGGTTCGGATTTCTCACCCCGCGGCAAGTCGAATGCTGAAATCATGCGTTTCTGCCAGGCTTTCATGCTTGAACTGAACAAACATATCGGTCCCGACACGGACGTTCCCGCCGGTGACATCGGCGTAGGCGGACGCGAAGTCGGCTACATGTTCGGAATGTACAAGAAACTGCGCAACGAATTCACCGGCACCTTCACAGGCAAGGGTCTCGAATTCGGCGGTTCTCTGGTACGCCCGCAGGCCACCGGTTACGGCAACTGCTACTTCCTGATGAACATGCTCAAACGCAAATACGGCTACACCGACCTCAAGGGTCAGGTGGTCGCCATCTCCGGTGCCGGAAACGTCGCCTACTACACGGCTGAAAAGGTGCTGCAGTTGGGCGGCAAGGTCATCACCATGTCCGACTCTGACGGTTACATCTACGATCCTGACGGCATCGACCGCGAGAAACTCGATTACATCTACAATCTGAAGATGGTCGAACGCGGACGTATCCGCGAATACGCCGAGAAATACGGTTGCAAGTATGTGGCCGGTGCCCGTCCTTGGGGCGAAAAGTGCACCATCGCCATGCCGTCCGCCACTCAGAACGAACTGGACGGTGAAGCTGCCCGCACGCTGCTGAAGAACGGTGTCATCGCCGTCGCCGAAGGTGCCAACATGCCTTCGACCCCCGAAGCCATCGCCGAATTCCTCAACGCCAAGATCCTCTATTCTCCGGGCAAGGCTTCCAACGCCGGCGGCGTATCGGTCAGCGGTTTGGAAATGAGCCAGAACTCCATGCGTTACAGCTGGAGCGCCGAAGAAGTCGACCAGAAACTGCAGAACATCATGCGCGACATTCACGATTCCTGCGTGAAGTACGGTGCCGACGGCGACTATGTGAACTATGTGAAGGGTGCCAACGTGGCCGGCTTCATGAAGGTCGCCAAAGCCATGATGGCTCAGGGTGTCATGTAATTCCGAGCCTCAGGGCTTATGCATAAAGAAGCGCCCGGTCCCCGGGGGCCCGGACGCTTTCGTTTTGTCTGCCTGAACGGCGGGGCGCCCGAACGACCGGCTCACTTGACAGGGACAGCTTTCAGCACTTCAAGCAGATAGTCCCAAACCTTCTGAACGGAGGGAATGAAGGCGCGTTCGTCGGGCGAATGGGGGCTCATCAGCGTAGGACCGAACGAAACCATATCCCAATGAGGATAGGCCCCGCTGAGAATGCCGCATTCCAAACCGGCGTGAATGGCCATCACCAGCGGCTCCTTGCCGAACATTTTCAGATAGACGTCCTTCATGATGCGAAGGATGGGAGAAGCCGCATTGGGCGCCCATCCCGAATAGCCGCCCGTGAAGGCCACCTCGTAGCCGGCCAGTGCGAAAACGCATGACATTTTGCCGGCCAGTTGTTCTTTAGCCGAATCGACCGAACTGCGCAGCAGGCTTTTCACAAAGAATTCCCCTTTGAAAATACGAACCATCGCCATATTGTTGGAGGTTTCCACCAAACCGGGCATCTGGTCGCTCATACGCTCCACTCCGTCGGGGCAGGCGATGATGGCACGCAGCATGTTCAAGGCGGCGGCATCGGCGGCATACAGGCATTCGTCCGGGTCGCAGACTTCGCCTTCAGCGCAGGCGTAGGGCTCAAACACGATTTTCATATTCGGGTCGGTGGCCGCATATTCGGCCTTGACTTCGGCGGCGACACGCGCTGCCACTTCTTGTGCCTTGGACAGTTTGTCGGGAGCCACATAGACAGTCGAAAAACACTCGCGGGGAATGGCGTTGCGAAGCGTTCCGCCTTCCATATCCAGCAACTTGACATCGGCTTCGGTCAGCAAGGCATAGAGCAGACGAGCCGCGACCTTGTTGGCATTGGCACGGCAGAGAATGATATCCATGCCCGAGTGACCTCCCTGACATCCCAGCACATTGGCCGAGTAGCAGAGCCATCCGGCCGGTTCTTCCAGACGAGGATAGGTGCCTGAAGCGGTCGCATCCAGACCGCCGGCACATCCGACATAGATTTCGCCTTCGGTTTCGGAATCGAGATTGAGCAGAATCTCTCCCTGAAGCACACCTGGCTTGAGCGCCTGCGCGCCTGTCATGCCAGTTTCTTCGTCATAAGTGACCAGCAGTTCGAGCGGACCGTGCTCCAAACTGTCCGATTCCAACACGGAAAGCGCCAAGGCCACGCCCAAACCGTTGTCGGCGCCAAGCGTGGTTCCCTTTGCTTTGAGCCAGTCTCCGTCCACATAGGTTTCAATGGGATCTTTCTCGAAATCATGCTTCACATCGGCATTTTTCTGAGGGACCATATCCATGTGGCCCTGCATGATCACCCCTTTGCGGTTCTCATAGCCCGGAGTGGCCGGTTTGCGCATGATAACGTTGCCGGTTTCGTCGGCAAAGCATTCGATGCCCCGCTGCTTGGCCCAATCCAAGAGATAGGCCCTGATTTTTTCCTCGTGTTTGGAAGGACGCGGCTGACGCGTCATGCCATAGAAGTTGGCGAAAACGTTCTTTGGCTGCAGATCGTTGATTGTCATATTCTTGTTCTGATTGAAATTTGTTCAGTCATTGTCGAAGGCGGTTTTTCAGCCTTCATTGGCACTTCGAAGATAGTCATTCGCCGCCACAGAAACAAATAAATTTGCAAAAAGGACTTGACAAATCCGGAAAATCAGATTAATCGTTGCAACGATTACAAATTTAAAATGATTACAACTTATCAAAACGAAGCCGGCCCGCATGCC
This sequence comes from Bacteroidales bacterium, assembly GCA_045627385.1. Taxonomy (GTDB): domain Bacteria; phylum Bacteroidota; class Bacteroidia; order Bacteroidales; family UBA1402; genus UBA1757. Next base: position 82,587 of record JAZQNO010000025.1, on the reverse strand, counting down.
TGCGATTCCCAGACGATACGCAGACAGTTGGAAGAAGCGGGAGTCAGACCCTCTCCCCAACGGACAGCCGTGTTGGAATGGCTTTCGACACACCCTGTGCATCCTACGGCAGACGCCATCTACGCCGCGCTATCTCCAGAGATGCCCACCCTGTCCAAAACGACGGTCTACAACACGCTGAAAACCCTGGAAGACCACGGGCTGATTCAGAGCCTTCATCTGGAAAGCGAAAATGTGCATTTCGATGCCGACACGAGTTTCCATGGTCATTTCATCTGCAACGAGTGCCACAGCATTGAAGACATCTGGCTGGACGAGAAACTCTCTCAGAGTCTGAAAGCGTCCTGTCCGGAAGAATCCGACCACTCCGAGGTCAGTTTTTACGGTTTGTGCAAGAACTGCCGACAAGTTTGATATTCTATTATAACCCTTTAAAAATTACAACTATGGCAAAAAAATGGATCTGCAGCGTATGCGGCTATGTACACGAAGGTGACGAGGCTCCCGAAAGATGCCCCCAGTGCCGTCAACCCAAAGAGAAGTTCAAAGAGCTCAAAGATGACAAACTTAATTTTGTCACCGAACACGTCATCGGCATCGCCGCCGACACGGACGATCAGATGAAAAAGGACCTGAACGCCCATTTCATGGGTGAAGCCACCGAGGTCGGCATGTATCTGGCCATGAGCCGCCAGGCCGACCGCGAAGGTTATCCCGAAGTGGCCGAAGCTTTCAAGCGCTACGCTTGGGAAGAGGCCGAACATTGCGCCAAGTTCGCCGAACTGCTGGGTGATGTGCCATCCACGACACCGTTCACGAAATGGCTAAAGACGAAGCCCGTCACGGCAAAGGTTTCGAAGGTCTCTTCAACCGTTATTTCGGCAAATAAACCGAAGTCGCAAGCACCTTCCCCACATCGCCGGTTTTCGGCAATGTACCCCAATAGCCTGGTCATTTTGGCCAGGCTATTTTTTCACCGTTCTTCGGCAGTCAGTGTCAATAATTGATTTCCTGGAACTTGAGATACACGTTCCAAAGATCCGGACCTTTGGACTTCCAGGACGGAAGAGCCGGGCGCTCCTCTTCGGAAGAATCGCCGCTGTCGGAAGAAACCATTTTGGACAGATTGCTTTCCGAAATGGGAATCATCCTTATGCCCGCATATTTCACTTCGGGCAACTCGCCTTGGAAATTCATCCAAGAGATGTAGCGCATCACATCTTCAGCATTTTCAAACGAACGGACCATGAGCACATTGTGGCCTGAGACGGATTCGAGCGACAGTTCGTAATCGCGGATCAGGAAATTGGTGAAGTTGTAGAGCGCGACATCGAACAGCAGCCGGTTGGCATTGATGCTGTCGGGCAGTTCGACCATGAGATGGTGAGGCTCGTCGGCCACATATTCGAAGACTTCCACAAGGCTGTCCATCGGAATGGAATCTGCCGCGTACGATGCACCGAAGGGCGTGAATCCTTCAGGGCGCCTGCCTTCATCCCAATAGCCCAGCCAGGTTTTGGCCAACTGCCCCAGATCTGTCTGCGGATAGGACGATACGATTTCGGATATCTTTTCGTGGAAGGTTTCCGAATCGCCTTCCTTGACAGCCACCAAGGCTCTGACGAACAAGAAATTCGGGCGCAGTTCGCTGCTGGGATAATCGGTGTCCACCAAGTCGCAGTTGCGCTTGACCGCTTCGTCTTCGTCGAGCAGAAAATGCTGATAGGTGGCCTCGAAAAGAGAATCCTGCGATTCGTACATCCGCTCCAGTTTGACCAGATAGAAAGAGTCGCGCAGCAAAGCGGCCTCTTCGGTATCGGGATAATTCGCCAGCAGAAGCCTGCGGTTCGACTCGGCTTCCCGAGGCTCATTCTGCTGCATCAGCATCAGATAACTGACGTAATAGGCCTTCGGCAAATAGGTAGAATCGTCCGGGAAACGCCGTTCCATTTCGGCAAACGTTTCAAGCGCCAGCCGATTGCTTTGCATCTGCTCGCGATAAATGACCGCCGCCTGATAGAGCGACTCCAGTATCCGGCGGTCGGACTCCTTCCGTTGCTCTTCGGTCAGCGGCAGGTCTTTCAGATAATAGCCGCGCTCGGTCGGATCGTCTGAAGGCTCGAATTCGATGGCGGCATCCGAAGTGCCTGAAGCCGGGTCTGCACCCGTTTCCGAATCTGATTTGTCGCCACGAGAACGGCCTTTGCCGGATGACTTTTTGCCCGAGGATGCGGCGGTTTCGTCCTGAGCCGGCAACTCGTCGCTTTCACCCAGAGCCTCTCCGGGCGCCTCGGATTCCTTCATTCCGAGTTCTTCCATCAGACCGGACTGATTGCGGATGCGCCAGTTGTCGGCCAGCGTGCGGCGGCCCCACAGTCTGTCGAACTCTTTCTTTCCCTGGGCTTTGGCAGTCTCACTGTAGAAATACCAGCTGTTGTCGCCGTTGAATGACAAAGTCGGATCTTTCACATCGTTCTGAACGGTCTTCGAATCCTCCAGAAGGGAGGCATTCTCGCCCAATGCTTCTTCGGCCGCCTGCCGGCGGGCCTCTTCCCTAGCCTTCCGTTTGGCGTCTATCACCAGGCTGTCGACTATTTCGAACAAGCGCTCGACGGGCAGAGAAGCCACCGCCTGCAGACTGTCTTCGTCGAATATCGTCTGAAGGGGCGTCTGCAGAAGTCCCAGCACGCGGTCACGTTCCTGCACTTCCTCATACAGCGGATGCGATTCTTTGATGATGGACTTGGCGCCGGCGTAACAAGGTTGGGCCGGCAGAAAATCATCCTGTCCGTAATAATAGTCGCCCAAATGGAGATAGGCCTGCATCTTGTGAGGGCCGTTCTGGGTGCTCTCGTCTATGGCCTTCTGATAACATTCGACCGCCTGCAGCGTGTCACGCTCCGAGAAATGGATGTTGCCCATCGCGTAGTAGATGGCATCGAGATAATCGCGGTTGTTGGGATTGCGGCTCATGCGTTTCAGCTTGCGCAATGCCGGTTTTGTGGAGCCGTCTTCGTAGACCTCCGTCTGGCGGATGCGCGCGTTCAGATCCATTTCATAGGGCGGATTCTGTCGGGGAATGGCCCGAAACAGGTCATAAGCCTTTTCCCGCTGCCCGGTCTGCTGATACAGCTGGGCCAGCAGAAAGCTGTAGCGCTGCCGGTCACTGCGTTTTCGGGTGTGCGACAGCCCGATTTCCACATAGGGAATGGCTGCATTGATTTCGCCGCGTCGGATCAGAAAATCGGCGTAGGCCATAGAGTATTCGCCCGTGAGCGAAGGGTCGAAACCGGTCCGGTTCATTTCGGCGAAGATGTTTTCGGCCTCATACACCCAGTCAGATTCCAGATAAGAGCGGGCCATCCACAGCCGGGCCTCATCGCAAAGCGTGCGCTCTTGTGGAAAATGTTTTAGGATGTAGGAACAGGTGGCCATAGATGACAGGAAATCCGTCTGATAGAACTGCGACTTGGCCATCAGCAGGAAGACACTTCCCATCACGGGATTGAATTCTTCCTGATTGTAAAAATCTTTTTCCTTCTGAGAGGCGCTGCGGGAAGGCTTCTTTTCCGGCTTCACACGTATGGAATGCGTCTTGATGGCTTTTTCACACTTTTCCACGCTGGTCGACATGGCACTCGAAGCAGCCGTTGAGGGATTGTCGGCCCCGAAAATATAGACCGGCAGCAGTTCGCTGTAGTCTTCCTTATAGGCGTCCTCCAATGTGTTCAGACCGCGTTCGTAGGCCTGCTGACCATTGAAACGGACATTGTAGCGGGTGGTCAGAGCATGGTAATTGCGGGCCGCCCAGGTATTCTTCTGGGTGGAACAGGCACTCAGCCCGATCAGGGCCAAAGCGGAAACGATCACGACTATGAATCTGCGTCTTGTCACCGGTTTGCGTCTTATCACGTGAGCACAAACGTAAAAAATGCGGTTTTATTGTATCGGCAGCCCGATGGTGACATTATTGGGCAGTTGTCCGCTGTTCGGAAACAATCATCAGGGCTTGGTCTCGCAATTCGATGGGCAATTCTATTTCCCTCATTCTCAAGCTATTGAGCCAATCCATCATATCATCGGCAGGCATGGTGTAGAAAACTTCGGAAAACTGTTCGAGAGCCTCTGCCGAATAGGCGTCGGCTGCCGTGCCGCGGAAGGCGTCGAGTTCCTCATCGTCGAAATAGACGATTTCATTCTGGGCCATCAGACGTTTGTCTTTCTCACAGACAAGGTGCTGACCGCAGCATTGGGTATTGTCGCTCTGGGGTTCTTCATCCTCGGGGTCTTCTTCCAAAAAGGAGGGTTTGCGGTCGAACCAACGGTAATGGCTGGCCAGCCAGCTGAACACACCCAGAGCCAAAAGGGCGAGCAGAAGAACGAGGAAAAATTTTGTCATAAATCAATGCTTTAGGGTGCAAAGGTAAGCATAAGCCTCGAAATCGCGCCAGAAAGCGGGATAAGATTTCTCCACCGCTTCGGGATGGTCGAAAAACAGCGCCGGCCAATCGGGACGAGCCAGCAAGGGCAGCAAACGGACGGCATCTTTCAACAGCACTCCGGCCAGAGCCATGGCCATGCGGTGATCTCCGAAGGTCTCGAAAAACGGGCCAGCGGTTTCGGCGGCATCAAACACGCTCCTCAGGCGGTCGGATGACAGTTGGGTCGAACCGTCATAGACCAGGCTGTCCACTTGTCCACGAGCATCGGATTCCATCCTGAAAGAAATGCCCAACCTGCTCATTTCAAAACACAATGCTTCCAGCCGGTCGGATTCTTTCCAGCGCAGATGTCCCACTCCTCCGAAACGGAACGGGATGCCTTGAAGGGCGCAGGCCAATGCCAGGGCCGGCACGGCATCCGGCAGCGAAGACATATTTTCCCGCATAGAAGAGTCCATATTCGCATTGGCAGACAACATCAGGCCTTCGGAGTTGAAATCGGCTTTCAGCCCCAGTCTTCGGAAACAGTCGAGAGCGGCTTTCTCGCCCTGCGGACTCTGCGGAGAAAGGCCTTTCAGAAGGAGACCGGGAAGCGGACAGACGGCCATCATTTCCATCCAGAAAGCGGCGGCCGACCAATCGGCTTCAACGACAGAACCGAACATCTCGGGCAAACGGTTCTCGACCGAAAGGCCGCTACGGATTGCCCGACGGTAATGCCCAGGAAAGACACGGACGGAAGCGGCCGGAGAATCATCCACTTGGACTTCCACGCCATGGGAGCGCATCAGTTCAGCCGTCAGATTCAGATAGGAAGCGGAACGGACCGTTCCCTTCAGCCGAAGGAGAAGCTCCTTCTGCAGCAAGGGGGCGACCAGCATCAGGGCGCTGGCAAACTGACTGCTTTGGGAAGCGTCGAGTTCGATTTCAAGCGCTTGCGGCACAGATTGGGAAACAGCTGGCGGCATGAGGCATTCGTTCGGGGCCTGACCGTGAATGAGCAGAGGCGGGAAGCCCTCCTCTCCAAGATATTCGATGCGCGCCCCCAGTCGGCGCAAAGCCTCGACCAAAGGCCCGATGGGCCGAAAGTTCATCCGTTCGTTTCCGCAAAGCGTCCATTGGCCGGGGACAAAGGGAAAAAGAGCCGTAAGAAAACGCATCGCCGTGCCGGCATTTCCCACTCGCATCGTCGCCCTGGGATTCGCCAAGGCATTCCACAATATCCGCACGTCGTCGGGCAGGTTTTCCAAATCAGACGGCAGCGGTTCGGCCAGAGACTGGTTTCCCGGCTGAGAGGCCATTCCTGCGCCCGAGGAAACCATCAGACGTTCAACCGCCTCCATCATCAGCAGGCGGTTGGCCACACTTTTCGAAAGAGGCAGTTCGATGGTCAGACTGGATTTATTTGCAGCGTTCGGCATGGTGGGCGACAAAATCTTTCCAGTCTTTGTAGGTACGGCCTTCCAGTTGAGGGCGGCTGGTCTGAAGGTAATGACAATAGGCCACGGCCATCGCATCGGTGGCGTCTTTCTGTGGCACCAGGTCTTCTTTGGGAATCTTCAGGATGCGCCCCACCATGTCGGCCACCTGATCTTTGTCGGCATGACCGTTTCCGGTGATGGCCATCTTGATTTTCTGCGGGGCGTATTCGGTCACGGGGATGTCGCGGATGACCGCAGCTGCGATAGCACAGCCCTGCGCGTGACCGAGTTTCAGCATCGACTGGACGTTTTTGCCCACGAAAGGCGCCTCGATGGCCAGTTCGTCGGGCAGAAACTCTTCGATCAGACCTTGCGTGCGCTCGAAAATCTTGCGCAGGCGCAGGTAGTGGTCTTCGTATTTGTTCAGTTTGAGCACGCCCATGGCCAGATAGTTCATCTTGCCGTCCCTCACCTCCAGCAGGCCGTAGCCCATCACGTTGGTACCGGGGTCGATTCCCAGAATGATACGCTCCCTAGCCTGCTGTGCGCGGCCGATCAAGGGGGTTCTGGCGGGTGTCTGAGTTTCTTTTTCCATTGCCGAGGTGTCTGATGCGATTCCGACTCCAAATTTAGGGTTCTTTTTCCGACCGGACAAGAGTCGCTAGGGCAAAGATCGGCCATCAGCCGCGGGATGCCGAAGGGGTTTCCGTTCAGTCTTCGGATTTCAGCTCGACTTTTTCGGTGATGACGATTCTGCCGGTTTCTTTGCCGCAAGCCAGTTCCACGGGCATCTCGAAATCTTGCCAGGGGGTGTCGCAGACAGGCGGCATCACCGAAGACGAAGCGGCGGATTTCCAGTCCGGACTCAGACAGAAGAACATGTTGGACGGAATGGCCGAAGTGAACGACAGCAAGGGAAGGGGACCGACATTCCGGCCTCTCACCGTCAGTTCAACGGCCGAAATCTTGTCGCTGTTGTAGTAGCAGCAAAGGGCAGTCCCGTCGTCCGAACAGTATTCGTCGAAAAGATAAAGCTGACCGTTCAGACGGCATTTTCCGTAACGGTTGAAAACCAGTTTGCTGTTGGGAATGGGCGGCACATCTCCGGATACGTGGCGGTAGGTCTTGTTCCATTCGTCCAGCAGGAAGCAGTTCCTGTCGGCCACCAGAGTGACAGATTCGAATCCGGTCATGCTGATTCTCAGCAGGGAGGTTTCACTCATGAGGGCCATTTCCAGGCTGACAGCCGCCATCTGGCCTTGGGGCGTCTGCGTTTCTCCAGACAGTTTCATGGAAAACTTGCGGGCGTTGATGGCATCCACGATGTTCTGGGAGGTTTTCTGGGCCTGGACACCGGTGCAGAGAAGCGCCAAAGCCGTCAATACGGCGAACTTGCAGAAAGATTGTTTCATAGGACACTATTTTTTGCGGGCCACTTTCAGAAGGAATTTCTCGGCGACAGGCAGATACAGGTCGTGGCCTTGAGCGTTGAGATGCGCCGTGTCGCGCTGGTTCTGGAAATAGACTTTGCGGAACTCGTCGTCGCGCACCTTGATGACGCATTTCGGACTGTAATTGTCCAGGAATGGAATGTGATGCCGACGGCAAACCTGGCGTATCACTTTGACAGTCTGTTCAAATCCGTCTTTGGAAAGATACCACGGACCGACATAGGCGATTTTCGCTTGGGGATATTTGGCCTCCAGACGGCAGAACAGCAAGTCCAGACTGTCCCGGAACAGTTCCAGCGAATCGAGGCTAGAGGCAATCATGCTGGCGTCGTTGTGACCGGCGATAAGGAGAATCAGATCGGCCTGCGGATCCATATCGGCATAGCGTACGGTCATGGACGGACCGAAGCCGCTTTGGGTGCGGTCGAAGGCGACGCTGCTGCCGTTTCGACCATAGTTGCGGTAGGTCATCTGATGCTTTTCGGCCAGTTTGAAATGCCAGGTCTCTTCCTTGGGCCGTCTGTGATTGGCCACATAACTGTCGCCGAATACGTTGACGGTGAGTCCTTCCAGAGGATCGACGGCTTTCTTCGCCTCGGCCGGATGGGAAACGACAAGCCCTAGCAGGAGCGTCAGACAGAGAAAAGAAAAGTGTGGGTTGGCTCTCATAGGAAACAGCATGAAGATACAAGTCAAAAATAGAGATTCGACGGAACAATGTCAATATTCCCTCCCGATTTTTTTTGCACAAAAAGCACGCTGACCCGACAGGAAGAGGAGTCTGCCGCTATGGGATAAAAAAAAGTCCGGCAGAACCGGACTTTTTCGGTGGAGCATAGCGGACTCGAACCGCTCACCTCGACACTGCCAGTGTCGCGCTCTAGCCAGGATGAGCTAATGCCCCGTCGACTTGTGAAAAGCGCTGCAAAGATATGGCTCTTTTTTGGAAAAACAATACCCTCCCCCAAAAAATAATTTTTCAAACGACGGTTTCAGATGGCCAAGAACTCGACTTCCCCACCCCAGAGCTCCAGGAAACGGCGGAAATCGGCCTGACTGATGACCACACTGGCCGAATTTTCACAAGGGTGGAAACTGATTTTCGGCGCTTGCATCAGGTCGCTGTCGATATAATACTTCACCCGATGGCCGTTCTCGAACAGTTCGCGCGGATCGGCATCGGCCGGGCAGATGTCGTGAATCAGGCCGAAAGCCGAGACCGAGCCGGGATGCAAATCCAGGCAGCGCATCATGCGCTCTTCCGAAGCGAAAGAAAGCTTGCCTTGATGAAGCTGATGCTCAAGAGAATGGATATCCAATTCCTTCTGGCATTCCATGCTGACCAGGTAGTGCCGGTTGCCCTTGTGGTTGCGGAAAAACAGATTCTTGCAATGGACGGCATCGTGGATATCCTTCCAATAGGCCAGGCACTCCTCCACCGTAAACAAAGGAGGATGCGTATACAGTTCGGAAGCGATGTGGTTTTCCTGGAGAAAACCCATCACTTTCGAACGGAGACGATCACGTTCAGACTGTTCGAGTTCCATCGTTTCAGAAGGACATTTCGCGTTTTCCGTCCGGGAGGACACTCAGGCGCACCTCGCGACATTCGGGCAGAAGGTTTTCCAATTTTTCGGGCCATTCGATAAAGCAGTACTGCCCGCTGTAGAAATAGTCTTCACATCCGATATCGTAGGCTTCCGAGGGCTGTTTGATACGGTAAAAATCGAAATGATAGACCGGTCCGTTCGGACTGCCGTATTCGTTGATGATGGCGAAAGTCGGGCTGTTGACCGGCGAATCGACGCCCAGCCGGCCGCACACGGATTTGATGAAGGTGGTCTTTCCGGCCCCCAGATCTCCATAAAATGCGAAAACCTTTTCGTCTCCGATTTCCTGAAGAAAGCGCCGGGCCACCTCATCGATCTGATCTATGGTAAATTGAATGGTCATTTCCTGTCAACTTTTGGATTCCAGCGTGATGAGCGGAATCAGCATTTCTTCCATCGAAATGCCGCCGTGCTGGAAGGTGTCTTTATAATATCCCACGTAATAATTGAAGTTGTTGGGATAAGCGAAAAAATCGTTGTTGCTTGCGAAGATATAGGCCGTGCTCAAATTGGGCGCCGGCAGATGGTAGGACTTCGGATCTCGGATTTCGAACACCTGCTTGGGGTTGTAATCCAAATTTTTGCCCAGTTTGTAACGGAGATTGGTGTTGGTGTTCTTGTCACCCACCACCTTGATGGCATTGTCCACGCGAATGGTGCCGTGATCGGTGGTGAGGATGACCTTGACTTTTTCTCGGGAAAGGTAATCGAACAGTTCCGACAGAGCGGAATGCTTGTACCAGGACTGGGTAAGCGATCGGTAGGCCGCTTCCGACGAAGCCAGTTCGCGAATCATCTTCGACTCGGTACGGGCGTGCGACAGCATGTCGATGAAGTTGAAAACCACCACATTGAGCGGATTGTCCTTCAACTGGTGCAGAGCGGACAGCAGTTTTTCACCGCCGGTCACATCGTTGATTTTGTGATAGCTGAAGGATTCGTGACGGCGGTAACGGTCGAGCTGCGTCTGAATGAGCGGGGCTTCGTTCAGATTCTTGCCTTCTTCCTCATCTTCATCCACCCAGAGATCGGGGAACATCTTTTCAATCTGCAGCGGCATCAAGCCCGAAAAGATGGCGTTTCTCGCATACTGAGTCGCTGTCGGCAACAAGCTGGCATACAACTGTTCGTCTATCTGGAACCTGTCTGACAGCAAGGGTTTGAGCGTTCGCCACTGGTCGAAACGGAAATTGTCGATCAGAATGAACCACACCTTTTCTCCCTTGTCCAAGGCAGGGAAAACCTGCGTCTTGAACAGATCGGGGCTCATCAGCGGGCGGCTCTCGGGCCGGTTCATCCACTGATAGTAGTTTTTGATGATGTAGCGGGTGAATCGCCGGTTGGCATCCTGCTTCTGCATTTTGAGCATTTCGTCCATTCCCGTCTTCACCTGTTCGAGCTCCAGTTCCCAATAGACCAACTGCCGATACACATCTTTCCAGTCGTCCAGCGTCTCCGCCTTGTCGGTCAGGGCAGAGATTTCCTGAAAGCGCTGGCGGTAGTCCTGCGTGACGGCATCGGTCACGATGGCCGTCTGATGAAGGTTTTTCTTGAGCGACAGCAGAATCTGGCTCGGATTGACCGGTTTGATCAGATAATCGGCGATCTTGTTGCCGATAGCCTGGTCCATAATGTTTTCCTCTTCGCTCTTGGTGATCATCACCACCGGCGTGGCCGGTTGGATATCCTTAATGATGGACAGGCTCTCCAATCCGCTGAGCCCGGGCATGTTCTCATCGAGGAAAATCAGGTCGAAAGACTGCTCACGGCACAAGTCACAAGCATCACGGCCATTGGTGGCCGTGACAACCTCGTAACCTTTTTCTTCCAAAAAAAGGACATAAGGTCTGAGCAGGTCTATTTCATCGTCTGCCCAAAGAAGCCTGTCCTTTTTCATAATGTCAGAGCAGCGCCTCGAATTTGGGAGTCAGCTGGGCTTTGGTGGCGGCGCCGACATGGCGGTCGACCAGCTGCCCGTCCTTGAAAAACAGGATGGTGGGAATGTTGCGGATACCGAATTCCACGCAAATGTCGTTGTTTTCGTCGACATCCATTTTGCCTACATTGATGCGGTCGCCATAGACTTCGGACAGTTCGTCGATGATAGGTGACACCATTTTGCAGGGTCCGCACCAAGGCGCCCAGAAATCAAGTACCATAGGTTTTCCCGACTCGAGGACTTCCTTAAAATTTGAATCAGTAATTTCAAGAGCCATAGCTAATTATATTTTTAAATGATACACTCTTTTTCGGCTGTCTAAAATAGTGACTTTTCCTTTGTCCGCCAAACAATATCAGTTGATTTTCATCTCGACTTCAGGCAAAGTGTCCAGAAAATCCATCAGAGGCTTGGAAATTTCAATACCCTGCCTTGTCAACAGGAGTCTGACATGCCGCACCGGTTTGACACTGAGATCGTATACCAGCACCTCCAGTTTAGTCTTTCCGGACTGGGCAAACAGCACGCTGCCCAGATCGGTGTTGAACTCGGGGGTCAGCATTGCTAAAGGAATTCTCAGCTGAGCGGTATGGATGTCGTTTTCCATAGCCTGCGACAGCAACCGGATGGAACTGATGACGAATTCCTCTTCGTCCGGTTTCCACATTTTGGGCTGCAGACGGCCGACCAAGGCTAGAAAGGCATCCTTGACCAGAAAATTTCGGAATTTGGAAAATTCTTTCGCGAAGAAGGTGAATTCGTGGGAGGCCGTATAGTCTTCGATGACCACCTTGGCGAAATCGTCGCCTTTTTTGGTCTTCAGAATCTTGACATCGGTCACGATACCGGCGAAACGGCAATCATGCCCGGATTCGATATGGTTGTTGTTGATATCCTCAAGCGTCAGATTGCAGACGTATTTCATATAAGCGCGGTACTGGTCCAGCGGATGGGACGACAGGAACATCCCCACATACGACTTTTCACGGTTGAGCCGTTCGAGCATGGAAACCTGCATGTACCTGGTCGGGACCGCCGGACGGGTGACGGCGGCGCCCATTTCGTCGCCGAAGATGCTGCCGAAGATGTTGGCTTTGTCTTCCTTGAACTTTGTGCCGTATCGGACAAGCGTATCCAGGAAGGTCTCACCCTGTTCGTTTTCAGCCATATACTGCTCACGTTCGATGTCGGCGAACGAATCGAAGGCTCCGGCCCCGGCCATCACCTCGAGATTCTTGCGTCCGCAAGTGCTCAGGTCGATACGTTCCACCAGATCGAAAACCGATTCGTATGGTCCGTTGGCTTCGCGCTCCATGATGATGGCGTTGACCGCCGATTCGCCCATTCCCTTGATGGCTCCCAAGCCAAAACGGATGTCGCCTTTCTTGTTGACCATGAAATGATAGCCCGACTCATTGATATCGGGTCCAAGCACTTTGATTCCCATCGACTTGCACTCGGCCATCAGTTTGGACACTTCCGAAATGTTGTTGATGTTGCGGGTCATCACACCGGCCATGTACTCCGAAGGATAATGCGCTTTCAGGTAGGCTGTCTGGAAGGCGACCACAGAATAGCAGGTGGCATGCGACTTGTTGAAGGCATATTCGGCAAACTTCTTCCAGTCTTCCCAAATCTTCTGAAGCACCTCCTTCGGATGGCCGTTTTTGGTACCGCCCTCGTAGAACAGCACTTCAAGCTCTTCCATCTTCTTGAGCTGCTTCTTACCCATCGCTTTACGCAGGGTATCGCTCTGACCGCGGGTAAAACCGGCCAACTGTCGTGACAGCAACATCACCTGTTCCTGATAGACCGTGATGCCGTAGGTCTCCTTCAGGTATTGTTCCATGCAGGGAATGTCGTATTCGATAGGCTTTCGTCCATGCTTGCGGTCGATGAATTCGGGGATGTAATCCATAGGACCCGGACGGTACAGGGCGTTCATCGCGATAAGGTCGCCGAACTGCGTGGGCTGGAGCTCGCGCAGATACTTCTGCATGCCGGCCGATTCGAACTGGAAAGTGCCGATGGTGCGGCCTTCGCTGTACAGCTTGTAGGTGAGCGGATCGTCGAGCGGCACATTGTCCAAGTCCACATCGATGCCGCGCGACAGTTTGATGTTGTGGAGGGCTTCCTTCAGAATGGACAGCGTCTTGAGTCCCAGAAAGTCCATTTTGATCATACCCGTCGACTCGATGACCGAACCTTCGTACTGGGTCACCAGCAGCTTTTCGCCGCTTTCCTTGTCGTCGGCCGTGCAGACAGGCACCCAGTCGGATATGTCGTCACGGCCGATGATGACGCCGCAGGCGTGGACACCGATATTGCGCACATTGCCTTCGAGCTGGATGGCGTATTTGAGCGTTTCGCGGACCAACGGGTCGGGCGATTCCAGCTCGGCTTTCAGTTCGGGCACATATTGCAGACAAGTCTTGAAATTGATTTTCAATGACTTTCCGGTTCCCGGTTCGGAAAGGCGGTCGGGGATGAGCTTCGTCAGCCGATCCGATTCGGAAAGCGGCAGATGCTCCACACGAGCCACATCCTTGATGGCGGATTTGGTGGCCATCGTGCCGTAGGTGATGATGTGCGACACCTTTTCCTTGCCGTATTTGTTTTCCACCCATCTCAGCACTTCGCCACGTCCGTCATCATCGAAATCGGTGTCGATATCAGGCAATGAGATACGGTCTGGATTCAGGAAACGTTCGAACAGCAAGTCGTATTTGATGGGATCCACCTTGGTGATTCCCAAACAGTAAGCGACCACGGAACCCGCAGCCGAGCCACGGCCAGGGCCGACGGAAACGCCTATGGAGCGGGCTCCGGCGATAAAGTCCTGCACAATGAGGAAATAGCCGGGGAATCCCATGTTCTTAATGGTCTCCAATTCGAAATCGATGCGTTCACGCACCTCGTCGGTGATATCCGGATAGAGCCGCTTGGCACCTTCGTAGGTCAGATGGCGCAGATAGGCATCCTGGTCGGGAAACTCCGGGGGAATTTCGAAATTCGGCATCACCGGCTTGTGGTCGATGGAATAGATCTCCACCTTGTCGGCGATTTCCAAAGTCGTTTCCAGCGCCTCGGGCAGGTCCGAAAAGACCTCGGCCATTTCCGCCGTCGTCTTGAACCATTCCTGCTTGGTGTAGGCCATTTTGGTGTAGTCGTCCACATCGTTTCCCGTGTTCACGCAAAGCAGGCGGTGATGAGCCTCCGCATCGTCCTCGTTGATGAAATGCACATCGTTGGTGCAGATGTATTTGACCTGATGTTTGGCAGCCCACTCCAAGAGCACCTTATTGACTTCCACCTGTTTGGGATATGTATCCTGAGCTGCGTTGGGGACGGTCGGCTTGTGGCGCTGCAACTCCAGATAGAAGTCATCGCCGAACAGATTCTTGAACCAGAGCAGCGACTCCTCAGCCTTGTCGAGTTCTCCTTTTAATATATATTGCGGAATCTCGCCGCCCAGACAAGCCGAGCAGCAGATGATGTCCTCGTGATATTTTTCCAGATCGGCGTGGTCGGTTCGGGGCGTATAGTAGTAGCCGTCCACCCAGGCGCGCGACACGATTTTGATGAGATTCTTGTATCCGTTGTAATTCTTGGCCAGGAGAATCAGATGCCAGCCGCGGGCGTCATCCCTCACCTCGCGACGTTTGTTCTCTTTTCCGTTGCGTGCCACATAGACCTCACAGCCTATGATCGGCTTCAAGACCACTTCGTCTTTGTTCTTCTTGGCAATGGTATCGACAAACTCCTTGATGCCGAACATATTGCCGTGATCGGTCAGCGCAATGGCCGGCATGCCGTCGGAAATGGCCTTGTCGATGAGGCCGCCCACCGAAGCCTGTCCATCGAGAACGGAATACTGGGAATGTACATGCAGATGTACGAATTTACTCATATTCAATAGGATAACAGGATGATTACTGAGGCTTTAAAGGTAGGCATAAATAGCGCTCATTTCAAGAAAACGGGTATGATTTTTTTGTCTTATTTATATCAAATAAATGTGTACATTTGTAGTTGAGTCTGGAGAACAGAATGAAAAAGGGTCCGAACATAACGATTCACCGGGAAGGTAAAGTGGTGCTGACCGTCATCACGGTCATTCTGCTGATTCTCAACTTCTGCTGCTACCATCTTCTGGGTGGGGCCTGGTTCTGGTGTCTGCTGGTCGTCTCCCTTTTCGTGATGGCCCTGTTTCTGAATTTCTTCCGGGTATCGCGCTGGCAACCCCTTCCCGACCGCCCCAACGACATCGTGGCGCCCGCCGACGGCACGGTCGTGGCCATCGAACCCTGTTTCGAAGGAGAAGTCCTCAAGGATAATTATCTGCAGATTTCCGTCTTCATGACGATGTTCGACGCCCACACCATCTGGACGCCCATAGCCGGCCACGTGCAGCACGTCAGCCATCGCAACGGGCGTTTCTGGTCGGCCTATCTGCCCAAATCGAGCCAGGAGAACGAGCACAGCAACGTGGTCATTCTCACTGAGTTCAGTTCAAAGCCCATGATGACCCGCATGATTGCCGGAGCCGTTGCGCGCCGCATCTGCAATTACGCCCGTCCGGGCGACCGGCTCCAACGCAATGACCAGTTGGGTTTCATCCGCTTCGGCTCGCGCACCGACATTTTCCTGCCCGTAGGCGAAACCGAGGTGCAAGTGCATATCGGCGACCACGTCACCGGCGGCAAGACGGTGCTGGCCACATTCAAAACCGCTTCCTTATGAAGAGACACATTCCCAATATCATCACCTGCCTGAATGCCCTTTCGGGATGCCTGGCCGTCGTTTACGCCTTTGGCGGCGACTACAGACTTTCGGCCTGTCTGATTGCTCTGGCTGCCGTTTTCGATTTCTTCGACGGCTTCTGCGCCCGCCTGCTCAAGGTGGTCTCCCCCATCGGAAAAGAGCTCGATTCCCTGTCGGATGTCATCAGTTTCGGTGTGGCTCCTTCGGCTATCCTTTTCAGATATCTTCAGGAAAACGCCGCGGCAGGATTCCTTCCCGCCGGCATCTGCACCTACCTGAGCTATCTGGCCTTTCTGATGGTGGCCTTCTCTGCCGTACGGTTGGCGCATTTCAATCTGGACAACCGTCAGAGCACCTCCTTTCTCGGTCTGCCCACTCCAGCCAACGCTTTTTTCTGGGCGTTCGGCATCCTGTTTCTCGAAGAGCGCTTCCAAGAGGGCATCGAGCCCTTGTTCCTTATCGGCCTGCTGCTGGTCTGCTGTTGGCTGCTGGTATCGGAAATTCCTATGTTTTCGCTCAAATTCAAGAATCTGAAGTGGAAAGACAACGCCCTGCGCTACATTTTCCTGCTGGGTTGCCTTGTCCTGCTGGCCATCTTCCATCTGGGCGGACTGGCTCTCTGCATACTATGGTATCTCCTGCTTTGCCTCGTGTTTTCCCGTCAATCATAAAACGCCGACAAGATGAAGAGAAAGAAAAAAACGCCAATGGCTCCGAAATCGCTCAAACGCGACCGGCGGATTGTCTTTCAGCTGAATGAAGTCGAAGCCGACGCTTTGGCCGCCTACTGCAAGCAGTATCATGTGAAGAACCGTTCCAACTTCATCCGGAAATGCGTTCTCACATCCATCTCCAACCGATTCAACGATGAATACCCTACCCTCTTCTGAAACAGACGAGCGATATATGAGGCTGGCGCTGGCCGAAGCGCAGGCAAGCGCCGAAAAAGGAGAGATTCCGGTGGGGACGGTCGTCGTGTGTCGGGACCGCATCATTGCACGCGGTCACAATTTGACGGAAACTCTCAACGATGTCACCGCACACGCCGAGATGCAGGCCATCACCTCGGCAGCCTCTGCTTTGGGTGGCAAATATCTGCAGGAATGCACCTTGTATGTCACATTGGAACCATGCGTGATGTGCGCAGGCGCCCTCGGATGGGCGCAGTTGGGACGGCTGGTCTACGGTGCCGACGACGAGAAACGCGGTTACAGCCGCTTCGCGCCTCAGGCGCTCCATCCCAAAACGCAGGTCAGCAAGGGAATCCTTGCCGACGAATGCGCCTCGCTTATGAGTGAATTTTTCAAGAAAAAACGATAAATGGCAACACACAACCTTTTAGGAATCCATGGAGAACAGGCTGCCGTCGGATATCTTCGAGAGAAGGGATATGACATCATCGAACAGAATTGGCATTCCAGCCACAAAGAACTCGACATCATCGCCTCAGACGGGGAATATCTCGTGGTCGTCGAGGTCAAGACACGCAGCAGCCGCCAGTGGGAAGAACCCTGGCAATCGGTCACACCGCAGAAAATCAGACGCATCGTGTCTTCTGCCAACCATTATGTCCGGCTCAAAGGCATCGACCTGCCGGTGCGGTTTGACATCCTGTCCATCGTCTGCGAGGGAGGCGAATGGCAGATCGAACATATCGAAGACGCATTTTGCGCTCCTTACTGAAACTGATTTTCCATATGATATACCGGATTGAAGAAACCGAATCGACCAATTCCTGGATGGCCGCCCACCTGGGTGACAGCCTGGATGCCGTGGTCTGCAGCCGACAGACGGCCGGACGCGGACAAAGGGGCAACCATTGGGAATCGGAAGATGGGAAAAACATATGCATGAGCCTGCTGTACAAGCCGGTACGCATTCTGGCAAGCGATTATTTCCGCCTTTCCGAAGCGGTAGCCACCGCTGTCTGCCTATGCCTTCAGAAATTCCTCAAGCGCGATGACATCCGCATCAAATGGCCCAATGACATTTACGTAGGCGACAGCAAGATTTGCGGCATTCTCATCGAAAACCGGCTGGAAGGGATGCGCATCAGCCACAGCATCGCGGGCATCGGGCTGAACGTCAATCAGGAAGTCTTTCTCAGCGACGCACCCAACCCTGTTTCAATGAAACAATTGAGCGGGACGGATCATCCCCTGGACGAAGTTCTCGAGTGTCTGATGGACCAGCTGAAGACTCAGTTGGAAATGGCCGAAACCGATCCGAAACGGCTAGAGAGCCTGTTTTGGGAAAATCTGTACCGGCGCGATGGTGTCTTTCCCTATCAAGACCAGGAAAACGGCCGTTTCGATGCCCGTATCGTCGGTATCGATGCGATGGGAAGACTGTGTCTGCAAGACGAAAAGACGGGAGAAAAACGCTGGTACGCTTTCAAGGAAGTTTCCTTCATTGTCTGACGACGACATCAATCGCCCGAACGGTATTTGCCTTCGCTGAAATCGTCGATGATGCTCAGATAGCTGTTGTAGCGCGATTCGCTGATAAGGTGTTTGTCGAGCGCGTCCAGCACGGCGCATCCAGGTTCGTGTCGGTGCGTGCAGTTGCCGTAACGGCAGTCCTGCGAAATGCGGAAGATTTCGGGAAAATAATGGCCCACCTGCTCGGGTTTCATATCGACCGTATTGAAACCTTTGATTCCCGGTGTGTCAATGACATAAGTGTGTTCGTCCAGCGGAAACATCTCCGAATAGGAGGTCGTATGCATGCCCTTGTCATGCACCTCCGAAATGCGGCCGACTTTGGCGTGCAGCTGCGGATTCAGCGCATTCATCAGCGAGGATTTGCCCACACCCGAATTGCCCGACAGCAGGCATACCTTCGGTTGTTCCGCCGTTCCGCGGATGAAGGAGCGCAGTTCTTCGATGCCTTCCGAATGGAGCGCAGACACATTGAAACAAGTATATCCGATCTGGGTATACAGGCGGTTCAAAGCCTGCGCATATTCCTTATCCTCATCTTCGTAAAGATCCGTTTTATTGAAAACCAGACAAGAAGGGATATTGTACGCCTCCGCGGTGGCCAGAAAACGGTCCACAAAAACCAGATTCGTTTCCGGATGGCGCAAAGTGACCACCAGAAGGGCCAGATCGATATTGGCGGCGATGATGTGCAGTTGCTTGGACAGGTTGGCCGGCTTGCGTACCAGATAATTGCGACGGTCGAGCACTTCACTCACAAAGAAGTTGCCCGACTCGCCTTCCACCTTCACCCAATCGCCGATGGCGACAGGGTTGGTGCTGCGGATACCTTTGATCCGCAGATTTCCCTTGATCTTGCAATCGTACATCTGCGCATCGTCGCCGCGCACACGCAGATCGCTTCCCGTATTTTTGACAACCAGTCCTTTCAAGCCTGTCAGACGGTCATGATTTCCTTATCCTTGGCGGCGGCAATCTCGTCGACCTTCTTGATGTACTTGTCGTGAATCTGCTGGACACGGGCTTCGTAGTCCTTGCCCAAATCCTCAGACATGCCGTCCTTGACGAGTTTCTTCATCGAATCGATGCAGTCGCGACGAGTGTTGCGCACAGCCACCTTTGCGTCTTCGGCTTCCTGACGGACCTGCTTGCCCAAGGCACGACGGCGCTCTTCGGTAAGCGGCGGAATGCTCAGGATGATGACTTCGCCGTTGTTGACGGGATTGATGCCGACCGGAGAAGCCATAATGGCTTTTTCGATGGTGGGGAGCATCTTCTTTTCCCAAGGCTGGATGGCGATGGTCTTGGCATCGGGAGTCGAGAGAGTGGCCACACCGTTCAAAGCCGTCATCGTGCCATAGTAATCCACCCGGATGCCGTCCAAGATGTTCACACTGGCCTTGCCGGCGCGGATGCGCGACAAACTCTTGTCCAGATAATTGATGGTCTGCGACATGGCATCTTCGGCCATGCTCAGATAAAGATCCGCTTCTTCGTTCATAGGGTCTGTTGTTTGATGTTGTTTCAATTGTGTACCAATGTGCCGATGTTGCCATCGGTCATGACCTTTTTCAGATTGCCGGGCTTGTCCATATTGAATACGATGATGGGCAGATTGTTTTCCTTGCACATGGTCGTAGCCGTGAGGTCCATCACCTTCAGTCCGCGGAGGTAAATCTCGTCATATGTGATGTCGTCGAACTTGACAGCCTTCGGATCTTTTTCAGGATCGGCGGTGTAGATGCCGTCGACACGGGTGCCTTTGAGCATCACATCGGCTTCGATTTCGATGCCGCGGAGCGAAGATCCCGTATCGGTGGTGAAATAAGGCGAGCCCGTTCCGCAGGAGAAAATGCAGATTTCGCCTTTTTCCATACATTCGAGCGCATAGCGTTTGCTGTAAAATTCGCCGATGGGTTCCATTCTCACGGCCGTCAGCACGCGCGCTTTGGCGCCGATGCTTTCCAGTGCCGAACAGAGGGCCAGACTATTGATGACCGTAGCCAGCATGCCCATCTGATCGCCCTTGACGCGTTCGTATCCCTTGGCCGCACCCGCCAGACCGCGGAAAATGTTGCCTCCGCCGATGACGATGCCGATCTGCACGCCCATATCGGCGATTTCCTTGATTTGGACGGCATACTCGGCCAAACGTTCGGGATCGATGCCGTACTGGGCCTTTCCCATCAGGGATTCACCGCTGAGTTTGAGGAGAATTCTCTTATATTTCATATCTGAAAATGCTTTTGACTTGCCGTTTGACAAATATAAACCATTTCTTCATTTGCCACAAGCGCAAGGCCAAGGTTTCAGCTGTTTGAAGAAATCATTTCCCTTGTCGTCGACCAGAATGAAGGCCGGGAAATCTTCCACTTCGATTTTCCAGATGGCTTCCATGCCCAGTTCGGGATATTCCACACATTCGATGCTCTTGATGTTGTTCTGAGCCAAGATGGCGGCGGGACCGCCGATGCTGCCCAGATAGAAGCCGCCGTGTTTCTGGCAGGCGTCGGTCACACACTGGGCGCGGTTGCCCTTGGCCAGCATGATGAGGCTGCCGCCATTGTCCTGGAACTCGTCCACGTAAGGATCCATGCGTCCGGCAGTCGTCGGGCCCATGGAACCGCAAGCCATTCCGGCGGGCGTCTTGGCCGGACCGGCATAATAGATGGGATGGTCCTTCATATACTGCGGCATGCCCTCACCGGCGTCCAGACGGGCTTTCAGCTTAGCATGCGCGATGTCGCGGCCCACGATGATGGTGCCGTTCAGACTCAGACGGGTGCCGATGGGATATTGCGAAAGGATGGCACAGACGTCCTTCATCGGCTGGTTCAGATTGATTTTCACCGCATCGCCTTCGCCGGCATTGCGCAGTTCGGCGGGAATGAGTTCGTAGGGCTTGTCGTCCATCTTTTCAATCCAGATGCCTTCGCGGTTGATTTTGCACTTGATGTTGCGGTCGGCCGAACAGCTCACACCCAAGCCGATCGGGCAACTGGCGCCGTGACGCGGCAGACGTACGACACGCACGTCGTGAGCCATATATTTGCCGCCGAACTGGGCGCCCAGACCGATTTTGTGGGCTTCGTCCAGTAGGAGCTTTTCGAGTTCCAGATCGCGGAAGGCACGGCCTGTGGCGTCGCCCGTGGTGGGCAGGCTGTCGTAATAATGGGTCGAAGCCAATTTGACCGTCAGAAGATTCTTTTCAGCGCTGGTACCGCCGATGACGATGGCGATATGGTAAGGCGGGCAGGCGGCCGTTCCGAGGCTCTTCATCTTTTCCACCAGGAAAGGAATCAGTGTGCCGGGATTCTGGATACGGGCCTTGGTCTCCTGATAGAGATAAGTCTTGTTGGCCGATCCGCCGCCTTTGGTGACACAGAGGAAGCGGTATTCCATTCCTTCGGCGGCTTCGATATCGATCTGGGCGGGAAGGTTGCACTTGGTGTTGACCTCCTCGTACATCGACAGTGGAGCATTCTGACTGTACCGGAGGTTTTCTTCCGTATAAGTTTGGAAAACGCCCTTCGACAAAGCTTCCTCATCGCTGAATCCGGTCCAGACCTGCTGACCTTTCTCGCCGTGGATGATGGCCGTGCCGGTATCCTGACACAGAGGCAGTTTGCCCTTGGCGGAAACTTCGGCATTGCGCAGGAAAGTCAGAGCCACATACTTGTCGTTTTCAGAAGCTTCCGGATCGCTCAAAATCTTGGCCACCTGAAGGTTGTGGCTGCGGCGAAGCAGGAAACTGACATCGCGGAAAGCGGCGTGAGCCATGGCGGTCAGACCTTCTTTCTCGATTTTCAGAATGGGATGACCTTCGAATTCGCCGACACTGACATATTGGTCGGTAAGTTTGTAATACTCGGTCGTATCTTCTCCCAATTGAAACATGGGAGCGTACTTGAAATCAACAGTTGCCATAATTTTCTATTTTAATTGTTACTGATTTGTTTCTACATGTCGGCATCGGGCGTTTCGTCCTGATTCTGAAGTTCGGGAGCCATGCCGAGCTCTTCGAGCGCTCCCTCGCTGAGATCATATTTCTGGAAAAGGAAATCGTTGTAAGGGAAGCGGGTGATATGGATTTCGCGGACACGGTCGTAGACCATCTGCTTGAATTCTTCCAGGCCGTCGCGTTCTTTGGCGGAAATGAAAATGCAGTTGTCTGCCATTTTCGACATCCAAGTGCGCTTGAGGTCTTCGAGCGAAAGGTTTTCGCGTTGGACAGGCGTGAGGTCGTCGGGATCCTTCGGTGTATAGGTGAATGCATCAATCTTGTTGAATACCAAGATGATGGGCTTATCTTGAGCCTTCAGTTCCTCCAGTGTCCGATTGACCACTTCAATCTGTTCCTCGAAGCAGGGATGCGAAATGTCCACAATGTGCAAGAGCAGGTCGGCTTCGCGCACTTCGTCCAGCGTCGATTTGAACGACTCGACCAGGTCGTGGGGCAATTTTCGGATGAATCCGACCGTATCGGTGAGCAGGAAAGGCAGATTGTCGATAATGACCTTTCGGACAGTGGTATCGAGCGTGGCGAAAAGTTTGTTTTCGGCAAACACGTCCGACTTGCTGAGGACGTTCATCAGGGTGGACTTGCCGACATTAGTATAGCCTACAAGCGCCACGCGCACCATTTTGCCGCGGTTGCTGCGCTGGACGGTCTTCTGACGGTCGATACGCTGGAGTTCCTTCTTCAGATTGGAAATCTTGTCCAGGATGATTCGACGGTCGGTCTCGATCTGAGTTTCACCGGGACCGCGCAAATTGACGCCACCACCGCCGCGCTGACGTTCCAAATGGGTCCAGAGTCGGGTCAGACGGGGAAGGAAATACTGGTATTGGGCCAGTTCCACTTGTGTCTTGGCATGCGCTGTTTTGGCGCGGTCAGCGAAAATGGTGAGGATGAGCGTGGTGCGGTCCAAAACTTTCACTTTCAGGACATCATCCACATTTTTATGCTGTGCGGCCGTCAGGTCATCGTCAAAGATGACCAAAGAAATGTCGTTATTGTCGACGTAGTCCTTGATTTCCTGCAGTTTGCCGGGGCCTACCATCGTGCGGGCATTGGGATATTCCAAGCGCTGGACTATCCTTTTCACGGGCATCGCTCCGGCCGTTTCGGCCAGAAAAGCCAGTTCGTCGAGGTATTCCATCGACTTGCGCTCGTCTTGCTGAGGTGTGACAAGTCCCACCAGCAGAGTCCTTTCCTGACCTTCTTCTATCGGTTTCTGTGCTTCAATCATCGGAGGACAAAGTTAATCTTTTCCAGCCACACATATCACAAATTCTCCACGGGCTTCCTGCTCGGTAAAATGAGCGGTCAGTTCCTGCAAGGTACCGCGACAGGTCTCCTCATGCAACTTGCTGATTTCACGGCTGACAGAAGCCTGACGCTCGGGGCCGCAGAGTTCGGACAATGAAGCCAGCGTTTTCTGAACCCGGAAAGGCGATTCGTATATGATGAACGTATAGGGCAGTTCCGAGAGTTCTTTCATCCGGGTCTGACGGCCTTTCTTCTGAGGCAGGAATCCTTCGAAGTGGAAACGGTCGTTGGGCAGTCCGGAAACGACTACGGCCGGAACGAAGGCTGTGGCGCCGGGGAGGCATTCGATGTCTATGCCTTTGGCGGCACAATGGCGCACCAGCAGGAATCCGGGATCGGATATGCCTGGCGTACCGGCATCGGTGATGAGTGCGATGTTCTGTCCCGACAGGATGCGCTGTGCGAACTGTTCGACTGTCTGATGCTCATTGAACTTGTGATGAGACATCATCGGCGTGTGAATGTCGAAATGTTGGAGAAGACGGGCACTGGTGCGGGTGTCTTCAGCCAGAATCAGATCGGCTTCTTTCAGAGTGCGTACGGCACGGAAGCTCATGTCTTCCATATTGCCGACGGGTGTGGGGACCAAGGTCAGTTTTGCCATAGCCTGTTGTCGGGAAAAAGGTCGTCAGGAAAAATGGCGCTGCAGCATGTCGAGGAAATCCTGGGCGGCGGAGGATTCTTCGTCCCAGTCTTCGGCGGACCTCACATAATCGGCGGCTTCTTCGTAGGTGCAGAAGGTGTCGATGGCGGCCATCACTTCGTAGAAACGGGCGGCATCTCCGCCGAAGAGTTCGCGCTGATAGAGGAAGCGGTCGTTGAGGCTCATCGACTGTGACATGTCGGCCGAATGATGGATTTCGATTGTCTCGCACAGGGGTTTCTCCGCCCTCTCCCGTTTGTAACGGTCGCCCAAAGTAAGGGGCTCCTCTGGGCCAGGTTCCGGCTCAGACTCAGGTTCCGGCTCGGGCTCCTGTTCGGGCTCGAGGATTTCCGCAAGCGGTTCCGGGGTTTCCGAGACGGCTTCGGTTTCCACCGCATCTGGCTCAAGCATCTCCGCATCCGGCTCGGGTTCAAGGGTCTCCGGTTCCAGGACTTCGGATTCCGGTTCGGGTCCAACAACCTCCGTTTCAACGACCTCGGGTTCAACAGCCTCAGGTTCAATGGTTTCCGACCCCATTTCCGGTTCCATCTCAGTCACGACGATCTCCAGTTCCTGTTCCGGCTCTAGCACGACGACAGCCGGCTCTAGCTGTGGTTCCGGCTTCAAGACATCCTCGGCAGAGACGGCCGAAAGCATGTAATCCGTCAGGCCAAGACGAAGAGAGTCTACCCGTTCCTGCAGACGCAGAAGATCCATCGACAGTTCTCTCAATGAGTTCAGCATATCCCCCAGGGAGGGGTTGTCCAGTTTCTTATCCATCTTATAATTGTTTCATAATTGTTTCCACATCTTTCATCAGTTCTGCCGAAGCAGCATCGGCGCGGTTGATGCAGACCGAAACCACATAGCGGTGACCTTGCCAATCGTAATAACCGGCATACGATCGTACGCCGCTCATCGATCCGCTCTTGACCCGGAAAACACCGGGCAGACTGCGGCAGAAACCGGCGACCGTTCCTTCCTTTCCGGCTATGGGCAGCGAGTTGACGAAGGCCTTTCCAGCCGCAGACTGACGGTCCATATACAACAACACGGGAACGAGCGCGGCGGCCGGAAAGGCCGTCTGAGGCGAAAGCCCGCATCCGTCGGCCAGCAACCAATCGTTCGTGTCGAAACCTTTCGACTGCCAGTGCCGGGAGAGCGCTTCGAGACCGTCCTCTTGCGACACAGCCTGTGGCCTCCCTCCGGTCGGCCACGCCAACCTGCGCAAAAGATACTCGGCGTATGTATTGTTGCTGCGCACATTCGTGACGCGCACCAACTGTGACATCGGCGGCGAAGGATAAACCGACACCACCCTGCCCTCACAGTGCTCGACACCGTCGGGCCGGAGCGGCAGGCTCAGATATTCCTCGGGCGAAGGTCCGGCCAGTTCGATGCCGGCCTGTTGCAACTGAGAGGCAAGCAGATAGAGCAAATAGCGTTCAGGATCGGGAATGGCACCTTTCACCACACTGGCCGGCGCTGAAATTGCACTCGGTATGCTTCCTACCAACTGCTGGACCCACTGACGGTCCTGCCCATAGATATTGACGCTGTCTTTCAGACGGTTATCCAGCCGGACACGATTGTCAAAGGCTAAGCCCGGCATTTCCGGTTCAGTACCTATCACTTCCGCCCCATGAGGACCCGCCTTGAGACTGACTCGGTACATATTGTCAAAAACAGCCACATCGTAAATGCCGGCCGCATAGTAATTGCCAATGTCCTCCCAAAGCCAATGCGAAGAAAGAGGCTCATCATACAAGCCACCGTCGAGACAGACACGGCCGTCTATTTTCCTGATTCCCATCGATTTGACCTTTTGGACCCATATATTCAGGAAAGACCTGCCGACCCCGGACACATATTCGGATCCAAGGGAAGGGTCACCGCCGGCCACCACCCAAAGGTTGCCTTTCAGACAGAAATTTTCAACAGGAGCGTCAATGGCCAATCCGGTTTCGAAGACCGCATCCGCACCCAATTTGTCCAACACGGCGGCCGTGGTAAGCAGTTTGGTCACCGAAGCCTGGGTCAGAGCCAAGTCGGGATGTACGGAGAGGACTGTCCGATCGACCGTTTCATCATAAATGACAAAGGAATAAGACGCCCTGCGATAGCGCGGCTGTGCGAAAACCGAATCGGCAGCCGACTCCAGTTTCGAACAGTCCGTACCGGCAGAAACACCGGGATAGACACCGGCCGACACGGAAAAGCCCTGTGCAGCCGACAGCCATACACAGAGCAGAACTATCAAGTGTCTGACGGCGGTGGGCATGAACGGACGAATTACTGATAACAGACTACGAATCCCAGCAAAGAGGTCTGATTGAACAGCCAAGCCAGCTGTTGCTCCGGATCGGTTTTCAGCACCTTCACTTCATACGACGACTCCAAGCCGGACACATTCTTTGAATAAGTCTTCAGTTCGACTTTGGCCCCATCGGACATTTCCCCGACAACGGTCAGCTGCAGGACCTTCGACATGTTGTCGGTCTGGATGCGCGTCAGCTGCAGGCTCGGATTCCAAGCCAGCTGATGGTCGGCCTCGCTGTAGAAAAACTCCGTTCCCTGCTCGCTGTACACACCGGGATACTGCTTGGCCGACAGATATTCCTTCGCCGCCGTGACGGCGGGATCTTCCTTTTCCTTGCAGGAAAGACTGAACATGGCCAGCAATGCCAAAGCCAATATATATCTGACTGTTTTCATTACCTTATTTAATGAAGATTTTACGTCTGATGATTTCGGTTCCCTTCTGCGGACGGGTTACACGCGCCTCCAACCAGTGCACGTCGCTGTCTTCACGATGCAGCAGCAGGCCCTCGAGAGGTTTTCCGTCCCACATCCAGACCACATCGGCCTGTTCGTTCAGATTCAGCACATCCAGCAGGATGATGGAATCGGACTTGTAGGTAGACAAATTCACATTGAGCGCCAGCATACTGATGTCGGACGACTGCGTCTGAATCTCAAAATGGGTTTCCTCATCGGCCTCGGCATCAGCCAGCAGCCCGTCGGTCTCATATGACGAAAGTACAACCATGTATCTGGTCTTGCTTTTCAGACCGTCGAATGTGACGGATGGTTCCTTCCCTTTATAACGATAGACTTCCGTGGAATCTGTTGTCATCACAGACAGTACGAACTGGCCGGCCATCACTCCGGGCCATTTGATGTGCGCCACGTGTTCAGCCACATAAGGCACCACTGCAGACGACAGAGTCGGCCACACAGTCACCAGACAGGAATCTGTCCGGGTGCCGTTGTCGCAGGTGGCATAAAGGGTGGTTTTACCCGCTCTGTTGGCCGTCACCAGACCCGTACCGCTCACTGTGGCCACCGTTCGGTCCGAAGAAGTCCAGGTGACAGAACCATACGTAGCGTTGATAGGCACAACATCGGCAAAGACATACTCCTTCTCACCCACTCTCAAATCGAGTTGGCGGGTCTGCAGCGAGAAAGACTCGACCGGAATCAGATTTTCCGGTCTGTACCATTCTATGCCGATGACCCAGTTTGCATTGAAATCACTGCCTTCAGACAGGTTTTCCCATCTGCCGTCACCTTCACGCACAAGGTCGCCCTTGCCCACCACAGCCGGACCTCCATCCATGCCCACGTATGCACCGTCATCGAACACAAACTCCAGCAAGATGTCCGTACCGGACGCCAGCGGAAGCGTGTCATTGTCCATTTTCACCGTGATGCTGCCCGTCGACGGCGAAGCCACCCGTTTGGAGGAAACCAGACGGCTGTTGTGATACAGTTTGGCCGTCATAGCCGACAAGGCCTGCGAAATGTTGATGCTCACCTCGCTGGGATAACAGCCCACATAATCGCTCAGTTCGGCGGCCGTCCATTTGGCGCCGACAGCAAAACTGCCGCTTGGCATGCCAATCTGCATCATCGGTCCGCTTTGGCTCCAAGTGAGTGAGCCCAAGTAGTTGTCCTCGCCACGTTTCAGCATGATAATATCATGTTCGACACATTGGTCGGCAATGGTGATTTCTTCCTCGTGGGCGACATAGCCTTCGGCCTGACAGCGTAACAGATATTTTCCGGGCTGGAGGTCGTCGAAGCGGTACAATCCGGAAGCCGGTGTCGTGCAGATACGCGTTTCAGACGACTGCATGCTGTGACGGACATCGTACAGTCGGCTGAAACCGCCAGCCTTGCGCTGCGGCAACTCCTTCACTTCCGGAACCGGAATCAGCGTCACCACAGAGTTGGGCAACAGATTGTTCTCACGGTTCTTGACATAACCGACCAGATAGACATCCACATTTTCGGCATCCACCTTGAAACTGACCATGTCATCCTTTATGGCGATGTCCGAAAGAGCGATTCCCAAGGGAAGATTGCCCCAGGTCTTTAGGGCCGGATATGTCTTCGACGTCAAAGTCGTGTGTGAGCGGTCAAGACCGGGGAAATAAGGATAACGCGTCTTGCCGGATGCATCCACCCACAGCACATCGAAACAGGGATGCGAGGGATGGGTGTTGATTTTGTTGGTCTGCCATTTGGCAGCGGCAGAAACGCCGTCAATCATATTGCCCGACTTGTCGACATGGTAGACGACCATGCCTTGGCCGTTGATGTATGAATCCCAACCCGTCTTCTGCCGGTTTTCAAACAAATAGTATTCGCCTTTGTTCTGAGTCTGGCATACATAGGCCTCGTTGTCGTAAATGGGACGCAACTGCACTTCCGTACCGAGCTCGAACTCTTTGAACTCCAGCCAGCCGAGCATGTTGCGTTCTTCCGATGTGAGATATGGTGGGGTGCGTCCGGAATTATTGTAGTTGCCACTGCACATCAGAGACAAACTGCCCAAAGTGGCGGTTTCGCCACCGTTTTCACTGTAATCCACGTCATACACATCCTGCAGACCGAGTGTGTGGCCGAATTCATGGCAGAAAGTGCCGATGGAGGCCATCACCTTGCCGTTGGCGCCTCGCAATTCGCTGGAGCAGGCGTAACTGCCGAGTTTGAGACCGGCCACGCTCTCTCCGGTATAGGACATTGACGACGAATGCGGCCAGATGGTGTTCTCCGCTCCGCCTTCGGCCTCGTTGTATCCGGCATAATAGATGAACACATTGTCGAGCTCTCCATCTTCATCGGCATCGAACTGACTGATGTTCAACCCCTTACCGTACGCTGTACGAACGGCGTCTATAGCCATTTTCTGAGGATTCACATCGTTGCCTTGTTTGTCGTTTTCGCCATACGACTTCATCGCATTGGGTAGCGTGACCGGGCCGAAAACCACAAATTCGGGCACATACCGTCCCATGGAATTGTCCTTGTAGTAATCTTTGACCGAGCCGGTACCGTTGTTGCTGCTGTAGCCCTCCTCATTGAGCATATCGAAAAATGCCTGATAGGGGTCTTCCGTGACGAAATCGCAGTCGGAAAAAGCGACCAGCAGCACCAGTTGGCGCACTGGATGGGCAACGGTTCTGCTAAGCCCGTCCGCAGAGGCGGACAGTGAAGCCCGCTGAGCGACAGCACGGCTGACTTGCGCTTGAGGAATGGATGATGACTTTGCCAGACCTTTGGACGATTTGCCGACCACGCGCTCGGACAATTCAAAGTGATTGTTCCGGTCATAGCGGCCGTAGCAATAGGTGCCGTCTTCGCGCTGACCGACCAGATAGCCGGCAGCGTCTGTCGTGAAATGGAAATGTTCGTCACCGTGACGCCGAATGGTGATGACACTGCCGTCGGGTTGTGTGACACGGATCGGTTGGGGATAGGCCACAACAGCTCTGACAGGCGTAAAAGGCAGCAGACACAGAACCAGAATGGCCAAAAGAACAACGAAGTTGAAAAGATGTTTCTGATGAGTCATCTGAATGAATATATATCTTACAAAGATACACGATTGCCCCAAGCCCTGCAACCCAAAACACAAAAAAAAGAAGGGCAGCCGAAGCCGCCCTTCTTCCTATGAATGAAGGAAAGTATCCTTATCTGGCAAGTTCCAGCGGACCCTCGAAGAGTTCGTACCAACCGCCGCCTTCTTCGGTGTATACGCCGAACAAGCCGAAATTGAGAGTCATGGTGTATGCCATGCTGCTCAGTTCTATGACGGGTTCTGTAAGGTCTTCCATTTCGTCATCCATCAAGATGTACATAAAATCGCCACTGCCAAGCATCTGATAGTTTTCAACGGCGATAGTAGCAGACTTCTGATCGTCAGAGATAGTCAGGATGCCGGTCATATAGTTGACACCATTCTTCCAAACCCAACCGCTTCTAACGAAATAAGGATCGCAGTCACAGACATAAACGGTGTCGCCTTCACCCATACGGAGGGTAATGGCGAAATCAAAAACGTCACCCCAGTAGTCGGCCACACCTTTTGCCTTATAAACGGCACCGTCGAGGTTCTCGCGGGTGATAGGCTGCGGCTCGAGTGTGGTAAAAGTAGCCACTTCGCTCTTGGCAACTTCGCCGTTCTTGTGGACGAACTTGGCTCTTACATAATAGACGTTCTTCTTGTAGAGAGTCGAGCAGTCGGCATACATAAGCGTATCGTCGATGATTTCGGCGGGCACTTCGATGGCAGCGGTCATATCCTGAGAATAGGCGTATTCGAAGCAGGCGCTGACAGAATCATTATCGGTATAGGTACCGGTGATGACAGATGCGAAAGAGGCGCTTCCCACACTGATGTCGGACACTTCGGGAATGCTCAGCGTGATGCCGGCGTAAACCACTTCAGGTTCGGTCTCCTCACCTTCGGGGAGGGTCCATTCCTTGGTATCGCATGCCACAAATCCCATTGCGACAGCGGCCAGGGCCATAAGACTGAATTGTATTTTTTTCATAATCATCTGAATTATTCGGTTTGTTCTACATTATTTGATGGCGCCGTTGTATTCGTACTCGATGTCGGGGATAGCCCATTTCCAATCGTAAGAAGTGGCACCGACGGTCGTAGCCGTGGCAGCGTGGCTGTTGCCACCCTCGGCAAAGCTCTTGCGGACGATATCCAGTTTCCAGCGCTTCATATCGAACCAGTTGAAGCCTTCGCCCCAGAGTTCGAGTTCGCGGTAATCACGGATTTCGTCGAACAGAGCGGTACCGGTCTTGGAGCAGGTGTAGGCGGCGTTACGTCCGGAAGTGGCGTTCAGCTCGACCAGATAGTTCTGGGCGTCGGTTTCCTCACCGAGGAAATAGCTGGCTTCAGCCTGGATGAGCACCATTTCGGAAGAACGGATGTTGCAGATGTAGGAGACACCGGGCAGATCGAACACCCAGAACTTGAGCTGAGCGCCCAGGCTGATGACAGGCATACCGCCATCATCGACATAGGTGTATGCAGGCAGCGTGGCAGCGAGGCTAGGCACATTGGTGCTCTGATAGGCGGCTACATAAGCCACAGCTTCGGCATTCCAAGTGGGATCCTTAATGTCACCATAGGTTTGTTCAACCTGTGAGCCATCGGGCACATAAGGAGTGGAGAACTTGTCCACGGTGATGAACTGCGACATACGGATGTCGGCAGTCGGCATGCGGTCGGTGAGTTCCTTTTCGATGCAGGGAACATAGTGAGTCTTCTGAGAATAGTATCCGTTGCAGGCAAACTGGGTACCGAAGGTCCAGTACCAGTTGTTCTCGTCAGTACCGGCATAGCATCCGAAAATCCATTCCGAAGTGGGATTGCAGAAACCGGAGAGGTAGTCGGCATTGCTCATCAGAGGAAATCCAGCGCGGGCCTTGGTGGCCATATCCAGAGCCTTGGCATAGTCTTCGCGGGCCAGAGCGGCACGGGCATAGACGGCATAAGCGGTAGCCAGGTTGGGAAGCCATACATCGGTGGCAGCACGGTCGAGACCGCTTTCGGTGAAGCACTGGATGGCCTGATCGAGGTCGGCGTAAATCTGGTCGTAGCAGGCTTTCATGCTGGAGACGGCCTGGTCGCCGGTAGATTCGTCGATACGCATGACCACACCGTCAGCGGCACCGTTGTCGGAATCTTTCCAACGGACGCTGTAGTACTGGAGCAGTTTCTCGTAACAGTAGGCACGGAAGGCCAGCGCCTGAGCCTTATAGAACTTTTTCTCGGCATCGCTTCCGGTTGCGCCATCTACATTGCAGATGATGGAATTGGCACCGGAGATGATTTCATAATACACGTTCCAGGCATATCTCGAATAACGTGTCGTGGAAACGGAAAAATAAGAACCGCCGTTCATGACGTCGGCCCAACCGGCAGACATACGGTTGTAACGATATTCCTGAGAAGGATATTCCTGATAGATGGAGCGGACATAGTTCTCACCGCAGCAACCCTGGCTGTAAGCGCTGTGCTGGGTGGTGAGCAGATAAGCCAGACCGTTGACGGCCAGTTTCACGTTTTCGGTGGTCGAGAAGGTGACACCGGTCGCAACCGAAGACGTCGGGCTTGTCTCAAGAAAATCATCGGAGCAGGCGAACATCGTCAGACTTGCCAGGGCTCCCAGAAAAATCTTATTGATATGTTTCATAATAATGTTCATTTAATGTGGTTTGCCGATCTTAGAATTTCACAGTTGCGCCAACGGAGAAGATGCGGGCCGTGGTGTAGGTGTTGTCATCGCCACCGCTGAAGCCGTACTGCGGGTTCAGACCCTGACGGGCAGTCAGAGTGAGAGCGTTCTCGATGCCGGCATTCAGCTGGATGCTGCTCAGGTCGAGCTTGCGGACGATCTTGGCGGGCAGTTGGTAAGACAACGAGATGTTCTTCAGAACAAGGTAGGAAGCATCTGTCAGCCAACGGTCGCTGGTGGCGTTGTTGTACGGAGAGAGATAGTCGTTGAGAACGGGAATTCCGTTGGGATCGATACGGTTGGCGGAAGTTTCTGTCATACCGTCGGGGGCTGCGGTCCAAGAGTTCAGCAGGTCGACGTGCTGGGCATCGGCGCTCTGAGAAGAGGTCTGCATCAGCGTCTGGTAGCTGCTGTCATATACGAGGCCACCCAGAGAGTAGGTCGTCAGGACATTCAGAGACAGACCCTTGTAGGTGAAATCGGTATGGATGGAGCCATAGGCCTTGGGCAGAGCGGAACCGTTCCAGCCCTTGATGGCGAAGTCGGTCTTGTCGGTGTAGGCCTTACCGTTGATGTTGACAAGGTTGCCGGCCTGTGCGGCTGCATCGGCCTTGGCGGGATCGATGGTGTAGAGAGAGTTACCGGTCAGCTGGTCGACACCTTCAAAGTGGTAGGTGTAGAACTCGTAGATGGAGCGGCCTTCGGTGAGACGGCGGATAGAACCGTTGACGATGTCTTCGTGGTCAGGCAGGGTTTCGATGACATTCTTCATGATGGTGGCATCGGCACCCAGGTTCCACTTGAAGTTGCGGGTCTTGACGAGATCCACGTCGGCGGCGATTTCAAGACCTCTGTTGGCGACGCAACCGATGTTGGCGAGCTGCTCGAGGTTATAGGAGCCGGAGTCGCCCCAGATGTAGGCACCGGCAGATGCAGGCAGTTTGACGGCGAAAATCAAACCGTCGGAAATCTTGTCGAAGTATCCGATGCTGGCGTTGAGGCGGTTGAAGAAGCGGCCTTCCAATGCGACGTCGATGGTCTTGGTGGTTTCCCACTGCAGTTCGGTAGCCGACAGAGCCTGTTTGTAGAGGGCACCGCTGCCGCCGTTCTTGTCGAGTTCGTACAGAGCCTGATAGGCGTAGAGGTCGTTGTAGTTGTTGCCCACTTCACCGTAGGAAGCGCGAAGCTTCAGATAGTCGGTCCAGTCAACGTCGGCCATGAAGTCTTCCTTGGCGATGTCCCAAGCGGCACCGAAGGAATAGAAGTCACCCCAGCGGTTGTCCTTGTGGAAACGGGAAGAACCGTCACGACGGAAAGAAGCGTCGAAGAAGTATTTCTCAGCCATGTTGTAGCGGATACGTCCGAGATAGGATTCGGATGCGTCGGCATCGGCAGCGCCACTCTGGCTGGAAGGAGAGGTGAAGTTACCCATCGTGTAGATGCCGCCAAGAGCCATGTTGGTGTTCATGGTTCTGGAATAGATCATATCGTAGGAGTAACTTTCGTGAGCGGCCAGCACATCGATGTGGTGGTCTTCGAAATCCTTCTCCCAGTAGAGCTGCTGCTGGAAGTTGATGGTCTCGTAGTGGTAGTTGGCATCGGTGAAACGGCCGTTGTTGGCGGCGCCGTCACCGATTTCGGGGTTGTTGTACTCCGAATAGTGGAGGGTCTTCAGATACTTGTTTCCCTTGACGGTCAACTGGATGTTGGCGGGAAGGGTGATGGTGGCGAAGGCCGTGGCGTCCAAAGTGAGACGCGAATTGTTCTCGACGTCGGTCAGACGTTCGAAGACGATGTGGCGGTTGCCAAGATAAGGAGAAGTGGTATCGAACTGCTTGTTGCCGTCAGCATCATAGATATAGGTACCATCAGCATTGTGCAGATAGACGGGGAAGATGGGAGAGGTGTAACGCGTAAAATAGAACGGGTTGGCGAAGTACGTACCGTTGGCATTCGAGTTGTAGTTCTGGTTCTGCTGGGATACACCGAGGTTGACACCGCCCTTGAACCACTTGGTCGGGGTGAAGGTGGTGTTGACACGTCCCGAGTAGCGTTCGAAGTTGGTGTTGATTACGTAACCTTCCTCGTTCAGATAACCGACAGAAGCGTAAACGTTGTAGAGTTCCGAGCTGGCGGTGTAGGAAGCGGTGTATTCCTGACGGCGGCCGACTCTTTCAAGGGCTTCTTCCCAATCGAGGTCGTCATAACCGGGCAACATCTTGGCGGTGAGCTTGCCGTTGGCATCGAACAGAGCGTCGTCGGCTGCGTCGTAGATGTTGTTCTGAAGCACATCGCTTACCAGATGGGCGGTAGCGTAGCTGGCGGCGCTGGCGGCATCCATCGACAGTGAAGGCAAGGTCATGGCATAGTTCTTCAGACCGGTCCACTGGAGTTCCATCCAAGGATCAGCTGCAAGACGCTCGTACTCCTTGATACCGCGGGTGTAACCACCCTGGTTGGTCATGAGGGCGACAACAGGCTTCACGTTCATTTTGGCCTTTTTGGTGCTGATCAGCACGACACCGTTGGCGGCGCGGTTACCGTAAAGGGCTGCGGAGGAAGCGTCCTTCAGCACGGAGATGGACTCGATATCGCTGGAGTTGAGGTCGGAAATGTTGCCGTCGTAGGGCACACCGTCCAACACATACAGGGGAGCGTTGCTACCATTGATGGAAGCGAAACCACGGATACGGATGGTAGGATCGGTACCGGGCTCACCATAAGTGTTGTTGACCTGCACACCGGGAGCGGCACCTTCCAAGGCGCCGGTAACGCTGGTGGAGACGATCTTTTCGAGAGTTTCGGTGTTGACAGATGCCACAGAACCGGTCAGAGACTGTCTCTTGGCGGTACCGTAAGCGACCATCACGATCTCGTCCAGATTCTTGGTGCTGGGCTGAAGGGTAACTTTCATACCATTGGAAGCTGCAACCTGAACGGTCTCCATACCCATGAAGGATACCTGGAGGTTGGTGCCGGGGGCAGCATTCAATGAAAACTGGCCGTCAACATCGGTGACGGTTCCCTGACTGGTGCCGGCAATCATGACATAGGCACCGATCACTGCTTGTCCGTCATCAGCTGAAACCACAGTACCTGTGATCTTCTGAGACTGGGCAAACACCAGACTTGTCATTGCGAGAAGACAAGTCAGCAAAAACATACGTTTTCTTCTCATTGTGATTGAATTTATTGATAAAACTTGATATAGTGTCACTCTGAAAGCTACATAAGGGCATATTTTCAAGCTCCTTGGAACGTTTCGGTCTCAAAGATGCCGAAGCATAGACCCAGTGCGATTCACAGCTTTTCTACTCCATATTTATACGTAATCTATACAGATTTTCCTTTTTAAAAAGGCAAAATTATGCTAATATTTCTCGGAAACAAAAAAAAATGCAAAAAAATCTCTTCTATACACACATTTCGTAAAAGATTTAACATCTACATGGAAATATATGTAGTAAATATTCATTATTCATACAATGGCAAACATCGCAGTTTACTGTCTGAAGCGTTTCAAAAGTGATTTCGATGTGTTCCGATTTTTTGTCTGTTAAAAAAGCGGAGGTACAACGGAGGAACAACGAAGGAACAACGGACTTACTACCTGTCACGGGCAGATGATCGATCTATGGTCGACTATCGGCTGGAATAGATCGAATTCATAACGATTCTGCTATCCGAGCCAAAGCCGGAATGTCATAAAAAAAGGAGAGGGACACCCCTCTCCTTTTATCCGATTTTGAACTGGAGTCACGAATCAAACTCCACACAGAATTATTCCGGCTGGAAGACGCTCTTGAGGTAGGCACAGTTGGCACCATAGTTCTTGCGGACATTGCGGCTGTCACGTGCGTCGCGCGAACGTTCCATCACCAGCCAGCCCGAATAACCGATTTCCTCAAGAACTTCCTTAATCTTCGGCATATCCACCTCGGGGTCATTCTCGAGCCATACACCATCTTTGTTGGTGCAATGAATCTGACAGATATCATCACCCAACAGGCGGATTTCCTCGTAGATATCGCGGCCTTCACCCTGAATGGGATTCTGGAAATTGAAATAGCTCTTCACTGCCGGACTTCCAACCTCACGGAGAAGCGCTTTTTCGCCGGCGGCATCAAGAGTGGTTTCGATACCGATAATCACACCTGCCTTTTCAGCATAGGGGGCCACCTCTTTCAGACGCTTGACCACCTGCGGACGGAGTTCAGGATTCTTGGCCAAATCGGAAGTGACACCGAGCGGGAGGAAACAGACTTTCACACCCAAACCCTTGCACACATCGATGCAGTCGGTGATAGGCTCGATGTAGCTCTCGCGAGTGGCAAACGACTGGGCATAGAAACCCGACATCGCTACAGACGACACCTTGACGCCCGTATTGGCAGCCAGACTGCGGTAATGCTGCAGTTCGGCAGGATTGTTCTTGAAACGACTGGCAAAAGTAGGATTCTTACTCAGGCTGTTCATATCGACCTCCACACCGTCGCAGCCGATCTCGCGGGCAAGACTGATGGCGCCGTCGGTCTGACGTTTCAGCATCATCCAGTCACAGACAGAAATCTGGAAAGAACTCTTGGGCTTTTCCGGACCGTATGCGTTCTCCATACCAGGCCAGACTTCACCTTTCATCTTCACCATCTGCAGTTGTTTCGGATCAATCTTCACATATTTGATACGCTGGCGACGCCAGGTATAAACAATATGCACATAACCGTCGGAAGACTGAATGACAGCCGGATAGGAATACTGGCTGATGGGAGAATCTTCCAAAACGAGCGAAGCGAACCACTTTTTGCCATCTTTCGACAAAGAGACGTTGAGCGGAGTGCGCGGGCCTTTGGGCTGCCCATTGCGGTCGAGCACGTGGTTGTAGACAATCAGCTGACGGCCGTCCTTGAGAGTGACGGCATCCGTACCGCTGTTGTTCTGAGGCAGGCTGGTGCTGTCGATGGGGGTCCAGGTCTTGCCACCGTCA
The DNA here is from genome assembly GCA_045627385.1 of Bacteroidales bacterium. Classification (GTDB taxonomy): domain Bacteria; phylum Bacteroidota; class Bacteroidia; order Bacteroidales; family UBA1402; genus UBA1757. The sequence continues at coordinate 45,014 of JAZQNO010000025.1, read as the reverse complement.
TGCGACCAAGTGGTACCTACGCGACGGTTGCGGGTGCGGAAAAGCATCTGAAGATCGCCGTTCTTGTGGAAAAGGATACTGGGTTGGATAGCCAGCCAGGGAGCCTTTTCGTTGAGCGGACCAATCTGAGTCCAAGTCTTGCCACAGTCGGGGGTAACGTCAATGAAAAGACGCCATCCATCACCTTCTTTGCTTGAAGGGCAGAAGAGTTTGCCGTCCACCTCTACGGGTTTGTTCTTGACAGGACCGAGAATACCGTCGGGAAGCGCTTCAGCCTCCGACCAAGCATGGCCATTGTCGGTGGAGCGTTTCATTCGGCCAAGCCACTGCGAGGGGCTCGGACCCATTTTGTAGAAGAGCAGCAGTTCGCCCCCGGGCACCTGATACAGAACAGGATTCCAGCAAGGCCAGGAAACCTTCTGAGGATCAAAAGCGCCACGGGTAACGGTGCTGACACCATATTTCTTGGCCGACTCGGCACAGGCCTGCATATCTTCATAAGACCACTTGCCAGGATCGTTGGGCAGGATACCATCGGCCACCTTTTCGGGAGCCGTCCATTCGTCACTGCCATTAGGCTTGCGGCTTACCCAGATGCAGACATCCGGATGACGTTCCTTAGTTCCGCCGAAGAAGGTGCAGATGAGGCCTTCGGGTGTTTCGGCTATGGAAGCCGAATGGCACTCTGCAAAAGGTGCCTTTGTGTAGACAAACTGTTCTTCCACAATGCCCTTCTTCCAATCGTATGTTTTCTGCTTTGCTTCAGCAGACAGAGCCGGCGACAAAAGAGCAAGTGCGCACAGGCTTGCGACAAATTTCATTCTTTTCATTTGTATAAAAGTGTATATGTTGACAGACTGACGGATTATTTTCCTTTGGCGGCATTCAAACGCGCCACATAGGCTTTGTAATAGGTCTTCCAGTCGCGGCCGGTTTCAGTGAAATACTGTTCGTTCTTGGTTTTGTAGATTTCAAAGATCTGGGAGATTTCCTTCATATTCTTGAAATCGATGGCATTCAGACGAGCCTCTTTGAGATTGTTCATGACTACAGTGGAGTCCTCGACACTCATTTCCGGGAACATCTCGCTGTAAGCCTTGAAGGTGAAAGCCACCTTTCCGGCGGTGTATTTGTCCAAAATCGCTTCCACCTGTTCGGGAGTCAGATCGGCGTTCAGACCGTCCAGCAGATTCTGGCGAACGCTGGAAGGAATGCCGGAATCAGCCAGCACCTGACGTTCGATGCCCGAGAGTTTGCGGCCCGTGCGGGGATCGATGGCGCCGTCGGGGATGTCACCGGCATGCTCGTTGTGATAATCGCGCACGGCATTGAGATGAGTGGAAATGACTCTGACCAGACGGGCTTCCTTGGCTGGATCTTTCAGTTCGAGGCTGCTAACCCATTCGGTAGCCTTCTTGATATTGGCATTGTCAGACACGACAGCAGCGGCAGCAGCTTTGACTTCCGTCACCTGAGCGGCCACGGCGGCATCGCATTCGAGATAAGATTTGGCATTGTCATATGCCACCAGCACCTTGTCGTTGCCAGGGGCGTGCACACCTTCGGGTTTGAAACTCTGTTCGCCGTTGAACTGGCCGATGAAAGTGACGGCACCGTCTTCAGGATTGAACCAGAAGACCTTCTTGTTCTTGCCGGCGATGGCCGACAGGTCGACGGTGATTTCACGACCGGTATAGTCGTAGACCATCAGATAATCTTCACCCTTGGTGGCGATCAGACGCTCATACTTTTCACCCTGTTCGCTCTTGATGACATTTTGAGCGGGCACGCCTGTCGTGAAGGGGAAGGAGGTCATCAGGTTCTTCAGATGAATCATCTGGAAGCTTGCCGGTTCGTCCACAGCTTCATACCAGGGCAGAAGCGGATAGAACGAAGGTACGATAGACGGGATGTAGAACTGCATCACGGCATTGTCGCCATAGGTGTGTCCGCAGCTGCCTGCGAAGACCGACCAATAGGCATAACGGCGGATATCGGAGGGCTGCCAGTAAGGCTCATTCGGGCTGCGAAGTCCTTGAGGTATGCCTTCATAGCTGGGTTCACCATCGAGAATAGGCTTCACGGGATCCATCTTGTAAGCTTTTTCCACATATCGCCAGTTGTCTTCTTCTGTACCCTGTTCGATGGGATAGCCCCACAATTGGCCGAAATTCTGGCCATAGCGGCGGTGACCCGACTGGAACATGTTGAAATCCAGCCACTGTGCATCGTTCAGTTTGTCTGCGCTGCTCTCGCGTCCACCGGGATGGTAGGTCATCAGGTGATTCTTGTCGACAGCCTTGATGCTGGTAGCGAGGGCGTTCCAGACATCCAGGTTGCCGGGCATGCGGTCGGGCTCGACATCACCGCCGATGACCCAGATGATGTTGGGTTTGTCTTTGTAGCGTTCGCCCAGGAACTTGCCGTATTTCTTGGCATCGTCCACCGTCATGTGACCGCCGCGGACAATGATGGAGCCCCAGCAGCAGACGATGGCCACATACATGCCGCGCTGAGCGGCCGCATCGACCACATAATCCACATGATCCCAGTAGCCGTAACGGCCAGGCTGGTCGATCTTCTTGAAATCGAAGCCGTTGGGAGTGGCGCATTCGCCATAGACATTGTATTGGGGAGCGTAATGGAATACGGAAGCCTGAATCACATTGAAACCTTTGCGTGCGCGGTTGTTGAGATAGAAATCGACTTCTTCGCGCTGCAAACGCGAGGTCACCAGCCATGCCGTTTCGCCGAGCCAGAAGAAAGGTTCGCCGTTTTCATGGACCAAATAACGGCCGTTTTCAGAAACCTGAAGTTTTCCGTTGTCCCAAGGTTTGGCATTGGGAGCAGCCTGTGCCGACAGGGACGATGCGGCCAGGAAGACCGTCATCAGCGCCGAGATGAGCAATGAACGTTTCATAATTGTTTGATGTTATAATGTTTATATAAATTTTCACTTGCCGTATTCCTTGAACATCCGGTAGAGGTTTTCGATGCCCTTGACTGCATTGGCGGGCAGATTTTCACCGTTTTCTCCCCAGACTTTGAGGAGTTTGTACTCTTCGACGGTGCAAGCCGACTCGTCGAACTTGCCTTCGGAGTCCTTCACCTTGGAAGTATCCAATTTCCAATGCTTTTCGAGGAACTTGTAGGTGGCTTCACGCTTGGACCATCCATAATCGTGGCCCTCGCGCGGGAAATGGGCATTCTCCAATTTGTCCTCTGCGCCGTAGAAACCATAGACGCGCTGCAGATACGGGAAGGTGATCTGAGGAACGGTCGCAGTCCAGTCTCCCCCATCGCTGACCACCAGCAGAGGACGCGGAGCGCAGAGAGCCGTCAGTTCCGAATTGTTGGTGCCGCCGCCGGCCAGATGCACCGGATTGCCGCTTTCGCAGGGACATCCGCCCAGGAAATAGGACGTGGTCATCACAACCGGCATGCTCAGCGTAATGCGGTCGTCAATGGCTGTGAGGAACATCGTGGCGCTGCCGCCGCCGCTGCCGCCGGTGATGCCGACACGAGTCTTGTCGGCTTCCTTTAGTGTGAGAAGATAGTCAAGCAGGCGGATGGCGTTGAGGTTCTGTATGGTATGAGCCATAGCCGTGCGGTGAGAGCGCGATTCGAACTGCAGCAGTTGCTCATCCCAGGCGAAAAGGTCGTAGCTGACGGCGATGCAGCCCATACGGGCCTGCATGGCACAACGCAACTGTTCGTCCTTGCGGTAACGTCCGTCGCCGAAATGGCCGTTGGGATTGAGAATGACCGGGCAAGAGCCCTTCTTGAACTTGGTCGGATGGTAGATGGAACCGGTGCAATAGACACCCGGCAGGATTTCCAGACCGATGTTCTGCACATAGTAGTCGCCATAGACGCGTTTCGGTGTGAGATAAGGCTTCGAATTCGGACGCTCGGGCAGGCTGTCGAGACCGGCCAGATGGCGCAGCTGTCCCTGCAGCTCAGCCCGACGGGCTTCAAAACTTTCCTTGTCGTCGTACAGCGTATTGAGATAGGCTATGAATTTCTCGCCGTATTCGGGCGTATGGCGCATATATTCGTACTGACTGATCTTGTAACGGCCGGGAGCTCCGTTGAGAACGGCCTTGAAATCGAACATGGCCAGCACATTGTTCAGACTTTCCTCCACACTCCAGGGAGCGATGCGGTAATCGGCATAGGGCACCATCTGGGTCTGGTCGAGTTCCTTCGGACGGTTGAGCTTGATTTGGAAACGGGCTTCGATGTCGTCGAGCACGTCCTTGAGCGGACGGGCGAACTGGGTGTCGGCCGTCGGACGGTCGAAAGTCACCTGCGACAGCTGTGAAAACTGTGCGAGAGCCGGCATCAGCACGAAGACCAGCAATACGACTGTTGCAATAAGTTTATTCTTCATCGGGCAAAAGTTTAATCATTTGATAAAGATGGTACTCGTCAGCAAGACAATCAAAATCAGCGGGGCGACGAAACGGATCAGGAACCAGACCGCATTCAGCAGCCAAGGCTTCATTTTCAGGCTGCCGCCATTGGTCAATTCGGCCATAACCTGAGATTTTTTCATACGCCATCCCACAAACAGGACAATGATGAGTCCGCCGAGAGGCATCAGTATGTTAGATGTGGTTGAATCGAAAAAGTCAAACACGGTCTTTCCAAAAATGTGGAAATCGGCCAAAGGCCCCATCGACAACGAACAAAGCGAGCCGAAAATAACCGTAATGCCCATACAGACGAGTACTGACGACTTGCGTTTCAGCTTGTATTCCTCGCCCACATAGGCCACGGCCACTTCGAACATTGAGATGGACGAGGTGAGAGCCGCCAGAAACAGTACGAAGAAGAACAGAATGGCAATGAGACGGCCGACGGGAAGCTGTGCGAAAATGCCGGGCAGCGTCACGAACACCAGACCGGGGCCCTGACTGGGCGATATGCCGAAACTGAACACGGCAGGCATGATGGCGCAGCCGGCCAGCAGGGCAAAAAAGGTATCTGCCAAAGCCGTAGAGAGCGACGTCTTCATGATGCGGTGATCGTCTTTCACATAAGAAGCGTAGGTGAGAATGCAGCCGCAACCGATGCTCAGCGAAAGGAAGGCCTGTCCCATCGCCGACTGGAGCGTCTTCAGGCTCAGTTTGGAAAAATCGGGAGCGAACATGAAACGCAAGCCTTCCATGGAGCCGTTCAGACTCAACGAATAGCTGGCGATGATGGCTACCAGCAGAAACAGAGCCGGAGTCATGATTTTGGTGAACTTCTCGATGCCGGCCTGGATGCCGCCCGTGAGGATACCGGCATTGAACAGCATGAACAGCCAGAAGCAGAGAAGCGGAAGCCACCAGCCCACTGAACCGGAAGCCGACTGGAACGTGTCGACCAGCACTTCGTTGTCCAAAGTGGAAAAATCGACCGTGAACGAGCGGATAAGATAATTCAGCGTCCAGCCGCCGACCACGTTGTAGAACGACAGGATCATGAAGCAGCAGCACACCGACAGCAAGCCGTAGAGATACCATTTCGAACCAGGAGCCAGCGTCTTGAAGGCCCCGCAGGCATTGGAGTGGCTCGCTTTGCCGACAATGAATTCGGAAAAAAGCACAGGCAGACAGAGAACGATGACAAAGCCCAGATAGACAATGATGAAGGCCGAGCCCCCATTGGTGCCCATCAGATACGGGAAACGCCACAGATTGCCCAGGCCGACCGCGGATCCGACCATTGCCAGCAGAACGCCGAACTTGCTCTTGAATTCATCTCTTTTCTTTTGTGCCATAATCGGTAAGGAAATTTATTTTTGAACGATGGTAATGGGCTCTTCCGCCTTGACGGCATCCAGACCTTTGCAGTAATTGTTCATCAGGACAATGTCTTCCGAATCGGTTCCTCTCACCTCGACCAGACATGAACTGCCAGGCTTGGGAAAACAGTCGGACACCCAGGTGCGTTTGACCTGATTCAGCAGAATGACGGGCGCATCGGCTGTCGGGCTGTTCGTACGGACATTGGAGAAATAAAGGTCGCTGGCCTTGCTGGCCGAGACGGCCGGGCCCCTCTGTGTGTCGACGGTAAAGTCGCGCAGAGTGATGTCGCGTGCATCGATGACACGCAAGCCGCTTTGGGCTTCCATATTGACATTGCAGATGCTGACGTTGGAAACGGGCATTTCTTCGATGCCGTGGATTTCGCCGACCGAATTGATCTGCGTGCCGGTCATATTGGAAATGTGGATGTTGCGGAAGACAGGCGTACGGTCGGAAACCGGTTCCGGAAAAGAGCGCCCGTAGAAAAGTGTCAGAATGATGGCTTCCTTGCGGATATTCTTCATCACGATGTTGTCCACGCGGATCTCCTCGACGATTCCCCCGCGGCCGCGGCTGCTCTTGATGCGGATACCTCGGTCGGTGCCGTCGAAGACACAGTTGCTGATGCTCACCTTGCGCACGTCGCCCGACATCTCGCTGCCGATGACGACACCGCCGTGACCGGAAAGCATGGTGCAGTTGGTGATGGTGACGTTCTGACAGGGAACGCCGTATTGGCGGCCCTGCAGGTCGCGTCCGCTCTTGATGGTGATGCAGTCGTCTCCCACGCTGATGTGACAGTTGGAAATATGCACGTTGCTGCAGGACGAGGGATTGATGCCGTCGGTGTTGGGCGAGGGCGGGTTGACGATGGTCAGTCCGGTGATGTTGAGGTTGTCGCAGAATTCCGGATTGACGGTCCAGAAAGGAGAATTCTGAATATGGAGGCCTTCGATGAGGATGTTCTTGCAGCGGTAGAGCTGAATGAAAGGCGGGCGGAAGAATTCGCGGGCAAGCGTACCTTTCCAATCGCTTTGAGGCTCGAGAACGAGATCGGGATTGGCTTCAAGGAAAGCTTTCTGATACTTGGTTTTCTCGATTTTCTCCCCGTCTTTGAGGGCTCCTTCGATACGCCAGTTTTCCGTCCACCAGGCGCTTCCGTTGCCTTCGAGCGTCCCACGACCCTTGATGGTGATGTTTTCGGCCTCATAGGCGTAGATGAGCGGATGGAAACTTTTCATCACCACGCCTTCGTAACGCATCTCCACAAAGGGCATGTACGCGTCGAAGTCATCCGTGAACGACAGCACGGCCCCCGATTCGATATCGAGCGTGATATTGCTCCGAAGGGTAATCGGACCGGTCAGATAGGTGCCGGCAGGGAAATAAAGTGTTCCCCCACCCTGCTCTGCCAGGCGGCTGACGGTTTTTTCGATGACTGCGGTATTGAGCTTTTTTCCGTCGTTGGAACCGCCGGCTTCGAGAATGTTGACGGTTTTCGCTCTCAAGTTCAGACTTGAAAGCATGGCCAGACAAAAAAGAGCGATGGATGAAAAGTGTTTCATTGCTGTCGGTTTTTTCAATATTCGAAAGCGGGCCAGGCATAACTGCCGGGCTTGAGCGTGATGCTGATGCCGGGAGGAGTGGCCAATTTCAGCTGGACGACACCGGGCAGCCATTCCTTTTCGGGAATGAACGAAGTCCACCCCTGACGCTGGAACAGCAGACTGTAGGCGGTCGCGCCACCCTCGACCAGCAGTTGGGAGGGATCGATGCGGTCAAGCAGCATGCCGACCGCTTCGGAAAAGCGGAACAGCAAAGTTTCGGCCGCCTGCGGGAATCCGGGACGGGAAGCCAGACGCACCAGAAGGCGTCTTTCCTTTTTCCAGACCGATTCGCAGAGGCCGACCCAACGTTCGTATTCTTCTTCGGAGGGTTTTTCCTCCAGGCACATCGTCTCAGGCATGGCCAGGACCGGGAAACCGCTGTTGGCCAGACGGGAAGAAAAATCCATGCTGTTCTGATGGGCGCTTCCGCAGACCATCAGGCAATCGCGGAGCAGAAAGCGGCCGATGACGTCCCGCTCCACCGGGTTGGATTTCACACGACCCAGACGAATCTGATTTTCAAGATAGACACGCCAGAAGGCGGCACTGCCTCCTGCCAGTACATTGCCGTTGCTCAGACGGACACTGTGCAGCAGGTCCTCGTCGTTCTCGGCATCGGGCACCAGATAGGGAACCACACTGACACCGCCTCTCAGTTCCAATAGTTTCTCCACCGACGAGGTAGGTGCAGGGAAGTCGGGATCCTGTGCGAAAGCCGTTTCCGACAGCAGTTGTTCTCCAATGAAATACATGCCGTTGCGGACACTGCGGCCCGTTTCGGTATTGGCCGGCTGGATGAGAAGGCTTTCATAGCCCATCACCGATGCGATGGCATTCATTTCGGGCAGCACCCAGCCGCGCATCACGGAATCGATTTTCTTGACAATCTGGGTAACGCCGGCTGCTTTCAGGTTTTCGGCCAGCAAGCGGCTGATTTTCTCAGCACCCTCTTTGGAAAAAGAGCGGGTGTCTTCGGCAATCACCGCCACATCGGTCGTAAGGGCGGATATGATTTCCGGATCGGGAATGCCCGTCAGGAAACTCACGCTCACGCCACGACGCATGCAAATGCCGGCCACTTCGGCCGCGCCGGTGAAATCATCTGCGACAAGTGCGATCATATCAGCTGTTTTGCGCCATTTTCAGGGCATAGTCGATGGAAATGAGCATGGCATCTTCACAGGCGATACCCTGACCGGCGATTTCAAAGGCCGTGCCATGATCGACGGAAGTGCGGATGATGGGCAGTCCGAGCGTGATGTTCACACCCTTGACGCTGTCCATCTTCTGAGTTTCGTTGTTCCAGCGGAATCCAACCAGTTTGAACGGGATGTGCCCTTGGTCGTGATACATGGCCACCACTCCGTCGAACTTTCCCTGAACGGCTTTGGCGAAAACGGTATCCGGGGGCACGGGGCCTTCCACATCGTAGCCACGGGTGCGGGCTTCCTGAACGGCAGGAATGATCTCCTCGATTTCTTCCTGACCGAAGAGGCCGTTTTCACCGCAATGCGGGTTTAGACCGGCCACGGCCAGATGAGGTTTCTCGATGCCGAAACGACGGCAGGCGTCGTGAAGCAGACCGATCACATCCAGCACACGGGCCTTCTTGGCGCGGTCACAAGCCTCGCGAAGAGACACGTGTGTGCTCACGTGAATGACACGCAGGGAATCGTCTGCCAACAGCATGGCGTAGTTCTTCGTCTGAGTGTAATGGGCATATATTTCGGTATGGCCCGAGAAGTCGTGACCGGCCGCGTGAATGGCTTCCTTGTTGATAGGAGCCGTCACCGTGGCGTCGACCTTATGGGCCATGGCCAGTTCTATATTGGTACGGACCGCTTCAAAAGCCGCATGACCGCACATCGGGCTGACCACGCCATACTGCAGACAAGGCATGTCCACATTGTCAAGGTCATAGACATCAATGGTGCCGAATTGGAACAGGGCCTCCGAAACGTCGTGGATAGGATGGATCTGCAGATGAGTATTCAAAAAAGCGACCGCATCGCTCATTACTTTGGCGTCACCCACCACCATCGGGCGGCAACGCTCATAGACAGATTCGTTCTGAAGAGCTTTGACGGTAATCTCGGGACCGATGCCGGCCGGATCGCCCATACTGATGCTGACAATAGGTTTTTCCATGAATTACAATATGTTAGTGTATATCTGAATGGCGTCTTCACGCGTGATTTCGCGCGGATTGTTTTCGAGCAGACGGGTGACGTTCATCGCCATGTCGGCCATTTCGGGAATGTCTTCCGCCTTGACACCCAGTTCGGAAAGATGCTGGGGAATGCCGCATTTGGCCGAAAGCGTGCGGATGACCTCCACCACGGCTTTGGCATTGCGTCCGGTGTCGCGTGTCATCTGTACGCCAAGCACCTTGCCCAGGTCGGAAATGCGGGCCTGACAGCCGGGGATGTTGAAACTCATCACTTCGGGCAACAGCAGCGCGTTGGCCAGACCGTGAGACAGATGATACTTGCCGGCAAGGCCGTAGGAAAGGGCGTGGACACCGCAGGTGTTGACCGGTCCCAGGCAGAGGCCGCCCATCATGGAGGCGATGGCCATACCTTCGCGGGCCGGACGGTTTCGGCCGTCAAGAACGGCTTTCAAAAGGTTTTTGTAGACCAGCTGCACACCTTTCATCGCATAGGCATCGACCACCGTATGCGCATTTTTGTTCATATAGGCTTCGACACAGTGGCACAAGGCATCCATGCCCGTCTCAGCGGTCTGTTTGGGAGGCAGGCTCAGCGTCAGTTCAGGGTCGATGATAGTGCAGTCGGGCAAAAGGTAGGGACTGATGACGCCTTTTTTCTCGCCGTCGGCCGAATCGAGCAGAATGGCGTTGGGCGACACTTCACTGCCGGTTCCCGAAGTTGTGGGCAGACAGTACAAACCTATGCGTCTGGGCTCCAGCATATTTTTGCCGAAACACTTGCTCACCGGCGTCTTCCGGTCGGCCAGTGCGGCCAGCAACTTGGCGATATCGAGGACCGAGCCTCCGCCGATGCCAACTATGGCATCGGCGGAAGCGGCGGATGCGGTTTTACGTAACTTTTCGAAATAATCAGAAGTAGGTTCGCCAGACAGATCATAATCGATCTTCACCACCTTCAAGCCCTTGGCGGCAGCTTCGAGCAGCATTCCGTCCAACATGTCCCAAATGGGACGGGTCGAAAGCAGAATCACCTTTGTGTAACCTTCGCTGAGCGAATCTTCAATCCAGTTTAGGGAACAGCCTGTCCCCACGATGACCTTTCTTGGGGTCATCAGTTGCACTTGTCTCATTACTAATCAATTGTTTGAATCAGTCAAATCTGACTTTTTATAATCATAAATGGTAAGTCCTTTTTCGAGGCTGGGCTTGGGGAAGAACAGACTGGCCACATAACCGACCACCAGGACGATCAGATGGCTGTAGACGCCCAACATGTATTTGTGGTGCGGGAAGTTCCATTTTCCCAAGTCGAGAATCAGCTGCTTGCCGCCTTCCACTTCGATTTTGGTCGTTGTCAACACAGCATAGGCCGTGAAAAGCACGCAGACCAGCAGGCCGATGTAGAGGCCCTGTTTGTTGGCACGGCGGCTGAAAAGACCCAGCAGAAAGATACCCACGATACCGGCCGAAAATATGGCGTAGAGTTCGAAGATGACACCGAGCACGCCCTCTCCGTCCCATGCGTAGTAGAGAGCCGCGACGCCAACAGTCAGCAAGCCCGAAACGGCCACCATGGCGCGGCCCATGTTGAGGCGCTGGCGATCGGTGCAGTCTTTCTTGAAACGGGCGTAATAGTCTTCCACAATGATGGCCGACAGACAGTTCATATCGGCATCCAGGCTGGAGATGGCCGCAGCCAGCAGGGCCGCAATGACCAGACCGGCCACCCCAATGGGAAGTTCGTTCACCATGAAGTACGGGAAGACCGATTCGGCCTTCATTCCTTCAGGCAGCACGGCCGTACCCGACTGATAATAGATAAACAGCAGCGAACCGATCAGCATGAACATAGCCCAGATGGGTACACTCAGGCCGACGCCGATATAAGCGGCCTTCTTGGCTTCACGGTCATTACGGGCTGTGAGATAACGCTGGACGATGGTTTGGTCGGTGCCATATTTCTGCAATGCGTAGAAAGCGCCGTTGATGACCATTACCCAGAAGGTAAGTTCAGCAAAACTGAAGTTGTAGGGGCCGAAACCGATTTTCTTCGCAGCGATGGCATCGTGGAATACCTGCATGGCTCCCTGCTCGGGACGTGCCAGAAGCACCACCACACAGAGAATGCCGCCTAAAATCAGCAGAAGACCCTGGACCACATCCATCCAGATAACGCCTTCCATACCGCCGACATAGGTGATGGCCACGATGACCAGACCCAACACGATGATAATCCAGAAGGCATCAACGCCCATCATGCTGCTCAAAGCCAATGAAATGAGATACAACACCGTACCCATTTTCGAAAAATGGGTCAGCAGGAAGGCCAGAGAGGAATAGATGCGGGCCGGCAAGCCGAAACGTCTTTCGAAATACTCGTATGTGCTCAGACGGATCATCTTGCGGAACAGCGGCACGATGGCCCAGATGAGGAAAACGAGCACCACAGGCACCATCAGGCCCTGCACCAGCAGAATCCAGTTGCCTTTGAAGGCGGCAGCCGGATAGGAAAGGAAGGTGACCGAACTGATGAGTGTGGCGAAGATGGACAGACCGATGGCCCATGAAGGAGCCTTCTTGCTGCCGACGAAATAAGTTTCGCTGTTTTTGTTGCGATGTGCGACATAAATGCCTACGCCGATGGTGAACACCAAAGTCACCAGTATGATGGCGATGTCTATCCAATGGATGGTAGCTTCAGTCATAATGACAATAAATTGAATTGGTTGACAATCTGTTGGTTTTCTTTCTCATCGTAAGCCGTGAGCGGCGGCATCATGGTGGTTCCGCACAGACCTTGGCTCTGCATGATAGCCTTGAGAGCAGCCAGCGACTGGCCCAGCGTGCGGCCCTTCTGATAGACGGCGCCGACCTGGTCGGTCAGGGCCTGGCAACGGTCGACGGCGGCGAAATCGCCGGCGACGAAAGCCTTGTAGAGTTTTCCGTAAAGTTCAGGCACGATGTTGCCCGTGCTGGGCACAATGCCGTCCGCTCCGAGTTTCAGGCTGTTGCCGCCTTGGGCTCCCCATCCGCAGAAGAAGGAGAAATCGGCACGGTCCTTGAAAGCGGCGATGCTGGCCTTCATCTTTTCCTCATCGCGTTCCGAATCCTTCAGACCGGCGATATTGGGATGACGGCTCAGTTCTTCGGCCACTTCGAGAGGAATGGACATCTGGGTGGTCGCTTTGATGTTGTACATGAAAATGGGTGCCTTCACCTCCTCGGCCAGGGTCAGATAGAAAGCTTTCATCTGCTCCGGAGTGAGGATGTAATACGATGGCAAAGTCGAAACGACGGCATCGGCGCCGGCTTCGGCATAGAGGTTGCCCAGACGGACCAGCTGACGGACATCGTTGCCCACCAGTCCGGCATAGACTTGCTGGCCGGCAGCTCTGGCTGCGACAGCGGCACGGACAAAACGGAGGCTTTCAGTCTCTCCCACCGAAGCCGACTCGCCAGTCGTGCCCAACACGAGAGGCGAAATGCTGTTTTCGGCAAATCGCCGCATGATGCGGACAACCGCATCGGTATCAATCGTCAGATCCGCCTTCAGCGGTGTGGCCATAGGGACCACTACTCCTTGAAATTTTTTCTTCATTTCCAAAGTGTTTTTTAATAAACGCCTTCACGCGAACCCTGCGAAAGGACAGAAAAAAAAGTTTTCCGGTGCCTTGACGGCATCGGAAAACAAAAGTACGTCCTATCCTCGACAGGGGAAATACCTTTTTTGATTATTTACTGACAAAAATTGCCAACTTGGACAAAACTCACTCGGTTCCGTACAAAGGAGCCTTGCATTTGGCCAAGGTATCGTGATTGTTTTTGGGATTTGTCCAGTCGATTTTCTTCTTCGGATTCATACCGTTGATGAATTTCTCAATGTTCGTGTAGCCGTCGCCATTGCAGTCTTTCACAGCATCGGACGGATCATTCGGATTCAGTCCGTACTTAATCTCCCAGGCGTCGGGCATACCATCCATATCGCTATCCTTGTAGGCCACACCCTTATATTCGGGATAGCCACCCACCTGATTGGGATGGTAGATGATGCCCTGCTTGTAGGAATCCGGGGCAAGACGACGCTTCACGTAGGGCGTCTGTTCGTATTCGCCTTCCACATAATAGGGATTTCCGGTTTGGACGAATTCAATGACGCGGCTGTCTACGGCATCGCGGCGGGGCCATGTGGCACCAGCGTTCTTCACGACGAACTTGTAGGCTTTTTTGGCCTTCATCACTTTCTTCATCGGAAACTGCATCGGGAAAGGCTTGTCGGAGCGGATGGCCTTGAGCAGAGAATCGGGACCGGCGACACCGGCTGGCTGGATGCCTCCGTTCCAGTTGTCGCGGGAGACGGCCTTGTTTCCTTCCACCACATTGCCTTTGGCGAAAATCTGTCCGTATACTTCCTTATGTGACTGGTCTCTACCGGTTTCAGGCTTGGAAATGCGATAGGAAACGGGGTCATCAGCAGGTGTCATCGGGCCGGGTTTGTAGTAGTTGCCCAGCACGTTCCAGCGACTGCTATTGTCACCGCCGTCCATAGTTCGGTTCCACCAGTTGAAGAGAACGCAGTTGATGAGATTGAAATCGCCGCCCATTCCGACAGATGGATTGCGGGAGATATTGCAAGCCCAGAGATTGCGGATGAAAGTACAGTTTTCACCGCCAATGGTGCTTCCAAAGGCATGATTGTAAGTATCCAAGGCCTCGCTTGAAATGGTATTCTGAATGGTCACGTTCACGGTCGGCAGCTTGCGTCCGCGATACATGTGGCGATAGAAGGAGATATTCTCGTCGAGTCCCCACGATGCTGAACAATGGTCAATCATGATGTTGCCAACCGGATTGCCGCCCACGGCGTCGTCACGACTGGTCACTTCCATAGCTCCACGACGGAAACGCAGATGACGGAGAACGACATCGTGCGTGTTGATGCTGACGGTGGCACCGGCAATGCAAACACCGTCACCAGGAGCCGACTGGCCGGCTATGGTGATATAGGGAGCCGAAATCTCGATAGGCGCTTCCAGACGGATGATACCTGCTACGTTGAATACCACGATTCGGGCACCGCCCTGCTCGCAGGCCCAGCGCAGAGAGCCTTCACCGCTATCGTTGAGATTGGTCACTACCAAGACCTTGCCACCACGTCCTCCAAATGTGTAGGCGCCAGCACCTTCAGCACCGGGAAATGCGGGAATGGATGCCTGAGGAAGATCTTCGGGGCGGGATGCCCATGGAATGTAGGGGCGTCCCTGTTCTGCCTCCTGCTGAACGGTTTGCATAGCTTCGGCGCGAAGCGGCTGGTAGGCTTGACTCTTTTGGAAGGCTGCAACATTGGCCGAATCCTGAAGTTCATTAGGAATTCTCGGATACTGCGCACTGATTGTAACAGCAGAAATCAGACAGATCGTCAGACAAAAAGTTTTGATGATTTTCATCTTATAATGGTTTGATGGTTGATTGTCATTTCATTTCGGCCTGAAGCGGTTCAAGACGGGGCGAAGAGACGAGTTTCTTGCCGTCGACCAGCAGCTGGAAACCGGCGCCACGTCCGAAGCGGCTTCCGTCCTTGTCCCAGAGGATGGTGATGATACGGCCGTGGTACAGGATATTGTCGAGACAGAACCAGTCCCAGTTCTTTTCAGGAATCAGAGGATGCACTTCCAGCACGTTGTCGGTTCTGGGACGCAGACCCATCAGACCGGTGATCATCAGGTCGGCGAAAGTGGAATGGTTGTAGTAGTAGCTGCGTTCCTGATCGCCCTTGAGCCAGTAGCCCGTGGTCTCGTCGAGATACTCGCCCACATAGGGACGGCCGCGCTTGTACTGCGACTCCACATAGAGTTCCATCAGCTTGAAATAAACACTGTCGTTGACATAGTTCTGAGAATAGTCGTTGAGCACGTTGGCCATGGCCGTCATCGTCTGCGAAGTGGCAAAAGGCCAAACGGCGCCGTCCCATTCACAGCTGCCCACTCCGTGCGTGCGGAAGGCCGGATGACGGCGTTCAGCTGTAGTGAGTCCGTAAGGAGCGAGAAAGCCCTTGGGGTCGGTCACCTGTTTCCAGGCGGCCTGATAGTCCGGCTTGCCTGCGCCCTGCTCTGGCAGATTGAAATACCAGGGAATGAAGCCGATGGCTTCACGCACATTGGCCAGCTGACGGTCCTGCTCCTGACGGGTTTCAAAGAACTGCTGTTCGTCGTTCCAAAGGTATTCCTGAACAGACTGGCGCATCTTGGCGGCACGTTCTTCGTAAAGGGCCTTGCGTTCCAAAGCCTTGGCGGCATCCTGTCCGGCAGCCTGCAGACGGGCAGCCTGCAGATCGTACATCCGAGCCAGAACGACGGCGTTTCCGTACATATAGCTGTTGATGGTCGGACGGGCATTGTAGACGCGGCGGCCTCCACTGATGGACTCTTCCATACCGTCCGACACGTCACGCTGGCCATAAAGCCCTTCGGGCCAGGGATGATACTGCATCCACACTTCATAATCGGCATCCAGGTCGGGCAGCATGTCCAGCATCCAATCGGCGTCCTGGTTGACCAGATAGCGTTCCCAGACGGCGTAGGGGGTCCAGGAACTGAACTTGCCGAGTTTCGACATCGGCTTGCCGTCGTTGCCGCGATACCAGATGTGGAGATAATCGTCCATGTATTGGCTGGTGTGCAGCCAGCGGCCTTCCATCAGCTGATGGCCGATGGCGCAGGCGATGATGTTGTATTTGTCCGAATAGCTGCGCTGTACGAGAAATTCGTTGAAAGCGTATCCCAGCGGTGTCTCGCGGATGCCCTTGCGGTAGGACCACCAGCGGAAATACCAGATTTCCTCGAAGTTGTCCTGCGGGCAGGCGAAAAGCGGAATGTTCTTTTCCATCCACTGCCAGGCATCGGCATTGGGAATGGCCTGGACGATGTTTTCCGGCTCCATGCGGTTGAAATACTCGGCATAGTGCCTGTAGTCGTCGGCTTTCAGCACTTGAGCCTGTGACAGGGATGTCTGTTTGTCCGATGCGCGGCGGGCTTTTTTGCCGGCCTGCACGGATACCGGGTTGGCAAAGGCCATCAGGCCGATGCACACCATAAGCATGATTTTCCTCATATCGAATTGTTTTGGTTTGTTGTCCGTTGTCGTGACGCGTTCGTTTCCGAGCGCTCCGCAAATATACTTCTTTGACTGCTGAGAATCGGTTTCGTTCAAGCGGAAATGTTGCAATTTTCCTTCGGAATCTAATCTTTTTTCCGGGAAGGCAGTCTCAGGGCGTCATTTGGGAATTTGCCGCCATTGATTTACCTTTGTGCCCGACAAATCAATTCTTTTCCTATATGGGACTCCTCTTCATATTTCTGTTCGGCGCCATGGCCATCTCCTTCCTCTGTTCGATACTGGAAGCGACCCTGATGTCCACCCCTATCTCCTACATCACCATGATTGAAGACGAGGGTCACCGGCAGGCCGGCCGTTTCAAAAAGTTCAAACAGGAATCCTCTCGGCCCATCGCCGCCATTTTGAGTCTCAACACCATTGCCAACACCATCGGTGCCGCCGGCGTCGGCCGTCAGGCCACCCTGGTTTTCGGTTCCGAATGGTTCGGTCTGGTCAGCGCCGTCACCACCATTCTCATACTGATCTTTTCTGAAATCATTCCCAAGACCATCGGCACCACCCGATGGAAATCGCTTACCGGATTCGCCGCAATCACCATTCAAGGGCTCATTTATTTGATGTATCCCTTTGTGGCTCTCATCGAATATGTCACCCGTCTCATCACTCCCGACGAAAAAGAGACCGCCGTTTCGCGCGAAGAAGTCAGCGCCATGGCCAATGTGGCTGAGGAAGAAGGCGACCTGGAGGAAGACGAGAACACCATCATCCAGAACCTCATCAACATGGACGAAGTGACCGCCGGCGACGTGATGACGCCGCGCGTGGTGGCCGCCATCGCACCCGAATCGATGACGCTCAAGCAGTTCTATCAGGACAAGAACTACCATCACCACAGCCGCATTCCCGTGTATGCGGACAACGACGAATACATCACCGGATACATTCTGCGCATGGATGCGCTGCAGATGCTGGCCGAAGACCGTTTCGACGTCACGCTGGGCTCGCTGCGCCGCGACATCGCCAGTTTTGCGGAAGACACGCCGCTCGACCAGATTTGGGACGAAATGCTGGGACACGACGAACAGATTGCCGCCGTCATCAACGAATACGGCAGTTTCCAGGGCATCATCACGCTGGAGGACGTCATCGAGACCTTGCTCGGCAGTGAAATCGTCGACGAGCAGGACACGGTGCGCGACATGCAGCAGCTGGCCCGCGAAGCTTGGAAAAAACGGCTGGCGAAACTTTAAAAAATCCGTTCGGCTTTGCCGGATTTGCAAAAAGCCGCTAACTTTGCGGCGATATTTCAGGGGTGCCAAACTGTAAGGCTGAGATCATACCCTTATGAACCTGATCCGGGTAATGCCGGCGTAGGAAAAATAAGACACTGCATCAAACCATCCCCTCTTTTTTTATGGTCCGTTCCCTTGACAGTAGGGATCAATGGCATTGTTTATGAAAAAAGAGATTTTAGTCGCGGCCGGTTTTCTGCTGGCCGGCCTTTCCGCAGAAGCAGGCGGAATCTTTTCTGACGGCACCGTCGGCATGACAGGCGAAACAGGAGCCGACTCGCTGCGGATGCTCGAACTTCACGAGGTTTCCGTAATGGCCACTCAGGCCGGTTCCACCACTCCTATCGCCCACAACGACATCGACGGCGAACAGCTCCAACAACAGAGTTCGGGACAGTCGCTCCCCTATCTGCTGGCCGGAACGCCTGCGCTCACGCTCACTTCCGACGGAGGGTCCGGGACCGGCTACAGCAGCCTGCGCATCCGTGGGACCGACGCCACTCGCATCAATTTCACTCTCGACGGCATTCCCCTGAACGGAGCTGAAGACCAGATTCTGTTCTGGGTCAATATGCCCGACATCGGCACGGGGCTTTCCGACCTGCAAATTCAGCGCGGAGCCGGCACTTCCACCAACGGGGCCTCCGCTTTCGGCGCCAGCGTGATGATGGTCAGCGAAAAGCCCTCCATGGAACCATTTTTGGAATGGCAGTCGTCTGCGGGCAGTTTCAACTCCTACACCAACACGCTGAAAGGCAGCACCGGGCTGTTGAAAGACCGTTTCGTCCTGGACGGGCGTCTCTCCGATGTCCGCAGCGACGGGTTCATCGAGCGTGCCGCCGTCAGAATGGACGCCTACCATTTCACGGCGACAGCCTATTTTGGGAACGCGCAGATAAAGTTGCGCACCTTCGGCAATGCCGAAAAGACTTATCAGTCATGGAACGGAGTCCCATCGGACATGCTCGCTCTCAACCGCCGCTACAACAGTTGCGGTCTGTATCACGACGACAGCGGAGCGGAGCGTTTCTACGACAACCAGACCGACAATTTCTGGCAACATCATTATCATCTGCTTTATTCTCAAGTGCTGGATGCACGATGGAGCCTGCACGCGACGCTCCATTACACCGACGGCAAAGGACATTACGAAGAATATGTCGAAGACGCCCTGTATGGGGATTACGCCCTCGACCGGCTGGCCGGAAGTCCCGACAGCCGCACCGATCTGGTCAGACGCAAATGGCTGTCGGAAGATTTCTACGGAATCATGCTGCGAACCAATTACCAAAGCGAGCGTATGAAAGTGCATCTGGGAGCCAGCGCCAACCGCTTCATCGGCAGGCACTTCGGACGCGTCGTTCAGGCGGCGGACCCGAGCCTCCGGGACCTTCTTCCCTATCAGGAAACGTTTCCTGCGGGCTCTGCCGCGCAGAGCCCGCAGAGCCTCCGCGACGAAGCGTACGGCTACCGCTATTATTTCAACACCGGCGACAAGCGCGATTTCAACCTCTATGCCCAGGGCGAATGTCAACTGTCTGCCCGATGGAGCGCCTACGCCGACCTGCAATACCGTTTCATCGATTACCGGCTGAAAGGAAACGACGATGTCGTCGGAATAGCCGAGCGCTTCGACCGTCGCCGCCTGTTTCCCTTCTTCAACCCGAAAGCCGGGCTGCACTACCGCAGCGGCAGACACAGCGCCTACGCTTCCTTTGCCGTAGCCCGGCACGAACCCAACCGCGACCTGATTCTCTACAGCATCAGCGATGGGGCCAGCGCCCAGGCCGAAACGCTTTTCGACTGGGAAGCCGGCTACGCCTTCCAGTCTGACAGTTGGAGCGTACAAGCTGGCGTCTATTATATGAAATACCGCGACCAGCTGGTGCAGAACGGACAGATCAGCATCGTCGGAGAGCCTCTGACCGTCAATACGCCCGACAGCTATCGGCTCGGGCTGGAACTGCAGGCCGGCGTCCGTCTGGCCTCCTGGCTGAACTGGGAAGCCAATGCCTGTCTGAGCCGGAACCGCATCCAAGGTTTCACCGAATATGTCGACACCTACGACGCGGCTTGGAACGAGCTGCCGCAAACGCAGATTTACCACGAATCGACCGACATTTCCTTCTCCCCCGCTCTGGTGGCCAACCAATCGCTTGTCATCGGGCAAGGCATCTGGTCGGCCCGGCTGGGCAGTTCCTACGTCGGACGTCAGTACCTCGACAACACTTCCTGCCTACAACGCAGCCTGGATCCCTATTTCATTTCACAACTTCAAGCCGGATGCCAGATAAAGCCGCAAGTCAGGCTTGACATCTTCGTTTACAACCTTTTCAACGAGTCATACGAGTCGAGCGGCTGGGTCTGGAGCTATTTCCTCGACGGACAGCGCCGCCAGGAGGCCGGCTATTTCACCCAGGCCGGAACCCACCTGACGGGCAGGCTCACGCTCAGATTCTGATTGCCTATGGACACGTTGCTTTCCTTCAACTTCGCCGGTTTCAACGGATTGGAACTGATCGCCTGCCTCATTGGTTTGGCGTACATCGTTTTGGAATACAAGGCCGATGTCCGGATGTGGCCACTCTACATTCTGATGTCGGGCGCCTATATCCTCATTTTCTGGCACAACCGCATCTACGGCCTGATGCTCGTCAATCTCTATTATGTGCTGGCCGGCATCTACGGTTGGTGGCGATGGGGGAAAAAGCGAAGCGACAGCCACCTGCGGTTCAGTTCCTGGAAAGACTGGCTGGTCTACCTTCCCGCGACAGCTCTGATGAGCTTTCTGTTTTATCTTTTTCTGGAAAAATCGGGCAGTTCCGTGCCTCTGGCAGACAGCCTGATGACGGCGCTCAGTCTGCTGGCCACCTGGATGCTGGCCTGCAAGCGCATCGACCAGTGGATTGTCTGGCTCGTCGTCAACGGAATGCAGTGTCTGGTGTTCTACCATCAGGGCCTCTACCCTTCCTCGGTGTATTACGGCATTTACACCATCGTCAGCGCCTGTGGATTCATCCATTGGACAAGACTTTCCAAGCAAACGCAAACCCACATCTGATATGGACGAAACCCGATTTTACCCTTCCATCGAACATTTCGAACCTGAGGCGGTCATTCTGGCCGCCGGCGAAGAACCGCGCTCCGCACTTGCCCTGAGTTTTCTCCACCGTTTTTCAGAACGTGTCATCTGCTGTGACAGCGCCGCAGAAAGTCTTATCCACATGGGAATGAGGCCATTGGCCACCGTCGGAGACTGCGATTCGCTCTCGTCCGAAACGATTGAGCGCCTTCATGAGACAGGGAGTCCTCTTGTCCGGATTGACGAACAGGAAACCAACGACCTTTGCAAAGCGTTCAGATATGCCTGCGCTCAAGGCTTTCGCCGGATGCTGATTCTAGGCGCCACGGGCAAGCGCGAAGACCACACTTTGGGCAACATCAGCCATCTGGCCGACTTCTGCGAATCGCTGGAATCGGTGTCAGACGGCACTCGGGCCGAAATCAGGATGCTGAGCGACTACGGCTGGATGACGGCCATCCGCGGCAGAGCCCGATTTGCCTGCCGTCCGGGACGGGAGGTTTCCATTTTTCCTACAGACAACGAAGCCCTCACGTTGGAGGGCCTTCGATGGCCTTTGCACGCACAGGTGCTCAGGCGCTGGTGGCAAGCCACCTTGAATGAGACAGTCGGAGATTCGTTCGAAGTCGAATGTTCCGCTTGGACAATCGTCTACAACTGTCTGGCAGATGTCTTGAGCGAGTGAATCTCGAAGACGGCTTCCTTGGGATCGACAGAGGAAGCGTTTTCCATATCCGTGTACCGGTCGGCCGGCGTTTCAGGGGTAGGTTCGACACGAGGTTCACCCGTGCGGAACATCACACGTTCCAAAGCAGCCGAAGGAGCATAGAAAATCTTGGTCACCGGACGGCCGCCGTTGACGCTGACCGTGTAGGCGCGATGCAGGCAGTCGGTTTCAATGACCAGACGGTACGTCTGTCCGGCCACGTAAGAGCCGATGCTGCTGTAGCGGGCACCTGATTTGGTGTAGATGCGTCCGTCGGGGTTGAAACTGATACGCAACGAAGGCAAGCCTTTCGCATCCTGCATTTCTATATGGAGCGTTCCGAAATCGTTCTGATGAGGAGTTACCTCCAGTTCGACGCGAGTGGCGGCCGAGGAAGGAATGATCTTCTGGACGCAAGCATAGTCGAAAGGATCCTTATCTCTGAGGAACAAGGCCTTATTGCCCTGTCCGTTCTTTTCGATGCGGGCAGAAGCCCAGACCATGTCATAGGTGTTCCAGCGGTCCAGTTCGTGTCCGTCGGGCATTTCGGCGAACACGTCCGATTCGTGGGCGGCAGCCTGACAGACCACGGGAACAGGCACGGAAGCCACCCAGATGTCTTCCTTGTTCATACTGTAGGTGAGCCAAATCTTGCCGTCTTCGGGCTGTCCGTTGCCTTCCTGAATACCACGCACATACTGCGGACCGAAACTCTTGTACTGTCCGCCGTAACGCATCGGGCTGATTTCGCCGTGAACCAGCATCAGATCTTTATATTCCAAACCATCGTCGGAAGTTGAAATAGCCAGCGGCCAACGGTATTCAGAAGGATTGTAGACCGTGGCGAAACGTCCGTCGGAAGTGCGCTGTCCCCAAATTTTGGCATTGCTGTTGACAAATCCGAAAGAACGGCCCACGGGCTGATACCAAGTCTGCCCTTCGTCATGGCTGATGGAAGTGAGAGCGTGTTTCCACAGAGCCACCACATCGCCGTTGTCGAGATGATAATAGGAGAAGGCCTTGTATTCCTTATGAAGCGGAATCATCGGATCGTTGCGGTCCGATTCCTCCACCATCTGCATCGTATACAGCGGGTTGGAGAGGATTTCGTCGCATGCGGCCACAAACTTTTTGTCCTTCGACTTCTTATAAAAAGGATAGGCCGTTGGATAGAACTTCTTGCCGTCGGCAGTCAGCACGGGCGCCTGTTTGTCCTTGGCATTCTCCGGATTGAACAGATGGTTGTAATGGAGAAAGTAGATGGGGCCAAAACTTCCGTCGGACTTGATTTCACGCACGACACGTCCGATGCCGTTTCCATCGTTGGGATCGTCTTTGTAGACCAGCGACACGCCATAGAATCCGAGCGCAAGCAGTTTTCCCGATTTGGGGGACACATAGAAGCCGACCCGCTGATGCATCACCGCGGCGGTCTTTCCGTCGGCCTTGGGGCTTTCAGGCGTTTTTTGGAAACCCTCGGGAATGAGATATTCCGGGAAGATGACCTCTGGCCGACTCCAGTTCTGCCCGTCGGCCGAACTCATGACCAATGTCTGGCCGGGAGCGACGTGCTCGCTGACAGGATCGCTGAGGTATTCCACATAATAGCGTCCCTGCCAGTAGGCAATCATCGGAGCATGATTGTAGGTCCATCCGAAACCGTCGGATTCCTCGGGCATTTCGCGGTTGGCGCGCATGATCTGCTGACAGTGCACGCCGATGGCCGGCTGCAGCTGGCCATGATGATAGTCGACATTCGACATTACCGTGCCGGAATAATGCACCAGGTCACGGGTAGGATCGAGGGTCTGCGCGCTCATGGGAAGAACCGCCCAAAGGGCCGCAAGCGCGAGGATGACATTCAGCTGTTTCATTTCCAAATAGTTTTCATAGATTCTTCAAAACTCGTATCAATCGGGTCGGAAACGACGGTCTGAGCGATCCGCTCGGAAATCATCGTCTCGCCCTTGCGGGAACGCTCCGTCTGGTAACGGGCGTCTTCCACCGTAGAGGTACCGCCTCCGCTCAGCGTGATCAGACGTGAGCTGTTGGTCCGGGCATTGGACTGACAGGCCTCAGCCGCTGCTCCTTCCATTCGGGAAGCGCGATGCTGAAGCTGGCTGTAGAACAGGCTCCAGGGCGAAGAATGGTTGTTGGCTCCGTTCCAGTAGCCGCGGCCGTTGAACTGGCCCCAGGCGCCGAAAGCATAGTTGTTGTCCCAATCGGGTTTCGTGCAGGAAAGCATAGCCGCCTGAGAATTCCAAAAGGTACAATTGGTACCGCAGCACGATTCGAAAGGATTGGCCGGATTGGGATTGTCCAAACGCAAAGCTTGGCGGTGGACCGAACAGATGTCGAAGAGGACACCGCTCGAAAGGTCGAGATTGCAGCCGGTCGTCGGATGTCCGGCTTCGAGAATCGGGCCTTCGAGACCGCTCCAGGAAGCGGGGTCGATCGACCAGCACTGAACCCAGGCATTGGGGCCTTCAGTTCCTTGAGCCACGCGGAAACTCTGCTGTCCGTGCCGGACCTGCAGCCGCTGCAGCAGGCAGCGGCTGCCTGCCAGAAGGAATGCAGTCTTTGACCGATTCTGACTCAAGCAGTCCTCTACCGTCATATTGGATACCGAAGCGGCCAGTTCGATTCCGTTGTCGTTCGTGTCGAACTGAACACGGCGGATCCAACCGTTGTGCAGCTGGCAGACCGTGATGGCCTTGCCTGCGCTTTCCATGCAGAGATTCTCCACACCGGTCTCTTCCATATAGACAGACTTGGTCACCCGGCACATTTCGGCCGAGCGGCCGTCCTGCGGCAAGCTGAAAGTGAGAGGAGCGTCCAAAGTGAGCGTATTGCCCTGGACGGCCGTCACCCAACGACGCCATACGACAGGCGATTCCACACGGGTTCCCTTGCTTCCCGGACGTCCGTCGGTCACTGGAACCAGCAGCGCCTTCTGACGGATACAGATTTCGTCACCGACCTTGCAGCCATGCTTCAACACCTCTATCTGAGAAGTCCCGACAGGGAGTTCACCCTGCACATCCCTGAAAGCGCCGAAGGAAGCGGCAGTTTCTTCCTTGCCGATGCACACCAAGGCTATCTCCTGCTCTGACTTGAGCAGCGTACCCGTCTGGGCGTCGTCCATACCGCTGCCGCGAAGCACCACACCCGAAGCGAGAATGCTGAGCGACTTGTCGAGACGGTATTCGCCTTTTTCAAGCAGCACAGCTCCGCGCCAGCCGTTTTCATCGGCAGGCAGAGCGGAAACATAATCGATGGCAGCCTGAATGTCGGCTGACATGTCTCCCTTGTGAACAGGCACGACAGCTTTGACAGGCAAGGTGGGAACGGCCTGTTCGGAGTACTGGTATCCGCAATAGGAAAAATCAATGTCCTGTCCCATACGGCGCCCTTCCTGGGCGAAAAGGGACAGGCTGATAACGGCAATTGCCAAACATATAAGGATTCGTTTCATACGTACCGGTAGATGAGGATGTTAACGATAAAGCCACAGGAGACCGCTTTCTTCTGTTTCAAAGACACGTTTGCCCTTGACTTTGAAGGGTTCGCCCTTTGGCTGGCCCGTTCTCTGATCGAGCCATTGGGCTTTGTAAGACTTGCGGTCCGACTTGAGATCAATGCGTGTTCCATTGCGTCCGTAAGCGATGTAGCCAATCTTCGGAGCGCCCAGCACCCAGCATCCGGTGGGATCGGCTGCTGTCAGCGGCTGCAGTCGGGTGGCCATCTTCAGAAACTCTTCAGGAAAATCTCCACGAACGGTAGTCAGAGAGGCACCGCCCATAAAAGCCGCCCAAGAACTGCCTTGTGAGGAGCAGATGACAGCCTTGTCGGGGAAGCGGCTGCGATAATCCGATACCACTTCGTAGGTACGTTCTTCCATGGTGGTGGCTTTGACTTCGGCCTGTACCGAGAACTGGTCGCCTCTGAGACGGTCAAACTGGCGGGGAGCCAGAGAAAGGCCTCCCTGCGGCGCATAGAAACCAGTCATGGTGGGACGCCAATACTTGATATCAATCACATCGACGACTGCCGCACGCTTGGAATCGGCCAGGATGGCATCCTGAACGTCTTTGGTCACGCTCAATCCAATCAAGGGGTGCAGTCCGGTTTCGGCCTCCCATTCGGCGATGACATCCAGCCAGAACTGCACGAAATGCAGCGGGCCTGTGAATTCTTCGCCGATGAACTGGATGACCGAGCCGTTGTCGGCGAAGTTGTCCAGACATTTGCGGATATAGTTGCGGTGCAGTGAGGCAAGGTGTTCGTCGTTGATATTGTAGAACTGTTCGGCCATATAGACGCGCTTGTCGCTGGCATAGGGAACCGGCTCGGCAAAACCCGTTCCGTTGATGTTGTTGGCAGCACGCCAAGGGCAGTCGGCCCAATGGGCACCGGCCTCGATAATATTGTGCTGGAAATAGTTCTGATGGAACAGAATCAGGCCTTTTTCATCGGCCAGGTCGGCGTATTTCTTCAGACGGTTCCAATACCAGACATTCCATTTGGTCAGATCGTATTTGGTGAGACCGTCCCAAGCGTAACCCTGTCCGCTGCGGGCGAAAGGCTGCTCGTAGAAAGGCGGCCATACGCAGTTGTCCATACGGGCGATACGTTCGTGGTCGTCGCGGCGGCGGTCATACCAGAGACCGTAGTGATGGTCGGTAATCAGCCGACCGGATGCGGCCATGCGGTCGGTGAGCTCGTCCAAATCATCGGTGAAGGCATTGCCGACAAGACCCGGAGCGTAACGTGTCAGGCCAATGCCGGCATTGTAGGTGTAGCGGTCTTTCAAAGAACCGTTCCACCAGACGACGCCTTGAGAATAACCTCTCAGAATCTTGCCGTCACGAGCCAGCACACCAGCCGGTGTCAGACCCATTTTCGGGCCATCGTAGGCTTTCTTTTCCTGACGGAACGACTGCCATACAGTGCTCATTTCCTGAGTTGTACGATTGTCGAAACTGACAGGATCCGACTCCTGACCCTTTAGCTGACGTTTGGCCAGCTGGTCTTCGTACAGGCTTTTGGGTTCGGTTTTCTCACCCAATTTCACCCAAGTCGCGTTTCCGAAAACGCATTCGTCCACCTTGTCGCGCCGGGTCTCACTCAAGCAACCGTATACCCAGTTGTCGGCAGTGGGAGGAGTGACAGCCAGAATCTGTGCAGCCTGGCAGTTCCACATCATGGAGTTTCCGGTAGTCCAGCCAGCGCCCATATTGTCTTGAGCGCGGTTGGCCATGGCCAGCGTACCATCGGTGACGATACGGTCAAGAAGGACACCCGTCGACCATGCGTCGATGGTGCCGCTGTAGGAATCGGCATTGCCCGACAGCTGACAGTCCACAAAAGCGACAGGACCCGGAACACAACGGCCCACGGCCAGGAAATGGCGGGCGTCGCCGCTGGCTTTCAGATGGATGAACAGGCTTTGTCCGCCCATGGTGAGGTAGGTCTTGTCAATCTGTCCGTCCCTGTCATCGACAAGGCTTTCGCAGTTGGCCACCGTGACGCGGTTGGCACCGGGAGCCACGAAAACGCTCGACATGACGAATCCTTCGAAACGGCACTGACGCACCCAGGCATCGCGAAGATGGTCCATTTCAACGGCAATCCAACGATGGGTGTCCTCGCCGTATGTTTCGCCATCCTGCTGATAGCTGAAGTTTTCCGATTCGAAACTGATATTCTCGACACCGCAGTTTTCAATGCGGCCGGGCCATTCGTAAGAAGTCACGTTACCCTCTCCCAAGGAGATGGCACAGGTGATGGGTGCATCCAAAACGAGGACATCACCCTTGACAGCCTTGACGACGCGGTCCCAATGGATATCGACATCACCTGGACGGCCTCTGTCATCACCCGGTTTCCAACCGATATAACTGGATTCGCCGCCGAAACTGTTCATATCCATCTCATCAATCCATTCCTGAAGACAGCGGCGGTTGACGCGGAGCTGATCGCCCGCTTGGAACGCATGTCCGGCGACCGTCACTTCCATAGAACCGACAGCCACTTCTGCGGAAATGGCCATAGGACGCGATTCCCTGCGGTCGGACTTGCCTGCGATACGCAAAACGGTGGTACGGTCCTGCCCCAATCCGAGCAGATGCGTCATCTGTTTGCCGCTACCGCTGCCCCTGAGGACAACACCGCTGGCAGCCAGGCGGAGACCGCCTTCCAGACGATAGGTGGCGGCATCGAGCAGCACAGCGCCACGAAGTCCGTTCTCATCGAGCGGAAGCGAGCTCACATAGTCGATGGCAGCCTGAATGTCGACCGTCATATCGCCCTCGCGGGCAGGGACAAAAGCCTTCACTTCGGCCACAGGCACTGCCTCCTGACCGGCGCGATAGCCCACATAGGAATAGTCGGGAAAATCCGGCGAAGGAGTGTTCTCCGACTGTCGGTCCAAGGACTGCAGTTTGACGACGGGCGATGCCCACGCCATGGCAGTCGATGCCAACAAGGTAAGGATCAATGCCGTATGTTTCATTTGTTCTTTTCTGCTTCAATACGTTGATACCAGCCTTCACGCTCTTTTTTCAGATCGTAGCCACGGGCGGCCAGATAATTGTTGATACGGCCTTTGTATTTGCCGAACCAGGCGTGCTTGGCCTGACTGTCGGAGCAGTCCATGGCATATTCGCGGGCTTCTTTGAGAGCGGCGCGGATATAGGCTTTCTCTTCTTCCGTCAGAGAGGGTATCATGTCGTAATGGGCTTGAAGCGTCTTGGGATAGACACCCATCGTCATGCCGTCCTTCACTTTTTCAATCTGCTCGGGTGTGAGAATCGCCTCAAGATTGGCGATGAAATAATAATGTCTGGCGCGAAGCTGGGCGTCGCGGTCTGTAGCGGCCAGTTCCTTGTTGTCGTTGATGACACCCAGGTCGATATACTGCTGGGCAATCAGTTTCTGAGCGGAAGCGGCCAATACCTCGTCGGCGATGTCGAGCGTCTTGACGATGCCGTCGGCGCGATTGTTGATGACTTTGAGATACTCTTCAGACTGCTGGGCCACCAGAGAACCGGCCAGCAGCAACATGAGGGAAAAGGAGAACAGTTTACGCATTGTTTTGTCTTTTATTGGGGTTGATTAAAATAGTCACGAAAAAACCGACGAGGAAGATGGCCATCGTTCCCAGCACGATGGTCAGGTTGCCGTTGAGACGGCAGGCATAGGGCTGCAAGGCACCCGTAAACAAGTATTGGCTCAGACTCATCCAGGCGATGACCAACAGACCGACAAGCACACCGGCAATGGCGGCTGGTTTGGTAGCCCGGCGACAGATGAAACCCAGCAGGAAAAGGCCGAGCATGCCGCCGCTGAAGATGGAAGCCAGTTTCCACCAAGTGTCGAGCACGCCGTCCACACCCATCATCAGGAGCGCCACGATTACACCAAGCACGCCGAGGATGACACTGGTTCCGTAAAGGACGGCCATTCCCTTCTTCTCGCTGAGGTCGGGTTTGAAGTGTTTGACAAAATCGGTCAGAATGATGGTGGAGGCCGAGTTGAGGCTAGTCGAGACCGTACTCATGCCAGCCGCCAGAATGGAGGCGATCAGCAAACCGGTGACACCCGTCGGCAGGCTGTTCACGATGAAATACGGGAACACCTGGTCTCCGGCCACGTCGGCCGGCAGGCTGCCGCTGGTTTTGTAATAGACGAACAGAGCCGTTCCGATATAGACGAACAGCAGCGACACAGGCACATAGAGCAGACCGCCGAAAAGCGTCGAATTCTTGGCCGCCTTGTCGTCTTTGGCCGTCATGTAGCGTTGGATGTAGTTCTGGTCGATGCCGTAGTTCTGCAGATTGGTGAACAGGCCGTAAATGAGCAGCACCCAGAAGGTCTTGTCCGTAAGGCTTCCCGACAGGCTTCCCATACTGAACTTGTCGTATTCCTTACCTACCGAAATCAGTTCGCCCAGACCGCCCGGGATCATGCAAGTGAGCAGAATGGCGCAAGCCAAAGCCCCGACAATGAGAAGGATACCTTGGATGGCATCGGTCCAGACAACAGCCTTGATACCGCCCATCGACGAGAAAATGAGCACGGCCACACCGGTAATGACGATAATGGTGGGAACACTCCAACCGAGCATGAAATTGAGCGGAAGCGCCAGCAGGAAAAGGATGGAGCCCATACGGGCCAGCTGGGTCAGCAGGTAGCACACGGCCACATAGGCGCGTGACCAGTAACCGAAGCGGACCTCGAGATAATGGTAGGCTGACACGCTGTTCATACTGCGGTAGAGCGGCACGAACAGTTTGGCGGCCAGCCAGGCAGCCAGCGGAATGCAGATGCTGAAAACAAAAGGATTCCAGTTGTTGCTGAAGGCTTCGCCCGGATAACCAAGGAAACTGATGCTGCTGACAAAGGTGGCGAAAATGCTCATGCCGACCACCCAGGAAGGCATGCTGCCGTTGGCTCGGGTGAACTGTCCGGTGCTCTGCGATTTGGCCTTCCGCTCACGGAAATAGAATGAACAGCCGAACAGCACAATGCCGACGAGGAAAGCCAGAAAGATGATGTAATCCAGTACGGTGATGTCTGTCGTCATGGCAGTCGCTTATGGGTTGACAATCTTTGCTCCGAGCGTCTCGAGATATTCCTGCACCTTCTTGCGTTCGGGAGCATTGAAATGGTGATAAGGCACCGCCATATAGTCGCTGCAGATGCCCAGCAGAGAGCAGCTGCACTTGACTCCTTTCAGATAGCTCGAACCGTAGCGGCCGACCTTGTAGATGGTGTTGCTGATGTACATGATGGTCTCCTGCAACTTGTTGAGCGCCTCGACGTCGCGTCTGGCGGCAGCCTCATACATATCCACATACAGTTTCGGGAAAATGTTGGCACCGCCGTTCACACCGCCGTGTCCGCCCATCATGACCACTTCGCCGGTCAATTCTTCCGGACCCATCAGAAGCGAGAAATCGGGACGGTCCTTCATCATCTGGATGAGCGTGTGGAAATAGACCACATTGGCCGAACTGTCCTTCAGACCGATGACGTTGGGATGCTCGGCAATGGCCTTGACCGTGGCCGGTTCCATGAATACCTTCACGTGTGAAGGCATATTGTAGAGGAACATAGGCAAAGGAAGACGGTCGGCCAAAGCCTGATAGAAATCGACCAGTTCGGGCTGAGCCGGAGCATAGTAGTAGGGAGCGGCTGAAACCACGGCAGAGGCACCGCAGACAGCAGCCTTTTCGGCCATCTTCAAGCTTTCGGTGAGGGAGGTATCCGTAATGCCCACCAGCACGGGAACACGGTCGCCTACCTGACGGCAGACACGCTCGATGAGTTCGTAACGGAGCGCATAACTGAGGCTCTGAGCCTCACCGGTGGTGCCCAGAATGAACAGTCCGTGCACACCGCCGGCCAGAATATGTTCGACCAGACGCTCCAGACCGGCAAGGTCGAGCGTATCCACATCTTTCAAAGGGGTAATCATCGGGGGGATGATGCCTTTAAACTCTTTTCTTTCCATTCTATAGTAGTATATAAGCAGTTCTTTTGACGCAAGCGGACGCGTATCGTTTAATAGGCAATCCTCATTTTCCTTTGGCCGACCAGATAGACGCCGGCGGCGGGAGTCTCACCTTCGAAACGCTCTCGAGTCCGATTGTATACGGCCACCTTGCGCCCGAGCATATCGTAGACATTTTCCAGAACGTCGTCCGTCTTCACGGTGAAAACGGCAGTGGCCTTGACCACCTTCAGAACGCCGGCGGAAGCCAGTTCCGACCAGTCCCAGACACAGCCCTCGCAAGGCACTTCCGGCTCGACGGACGGCGTACCTGTCAGCTGAATGGTCGGATTGCCCGAAATCAACTGAATCCGGGTGCCTTCGGTCCAGGCTTCGGCCGAACCGGTACGCGTCAGCACGAAGACCGGAGAAGTCAGGTTGACGGCGGCATTGCTTTCCAACTTGTCGCTGAGGACTTTTGACAAACGCAACTCGATACGTCCGCCTTCGGACACATTCAGCTCGCCGGTTAGGTTCAGCGTGCCCGTATTGATGAGGCTTCCGAAGGCCAAAGTGCCGCCGCTCTCCACATTCACCGAAGAAGTCTTGCCCGATCCGCGCAAGGTCGCCCCCGACTGAACGGTGATCCGCCGGCTGGTGGTGGCTGCAGAACTGCAGTTGGCCTCCACCGTTCCTTCGTGTATGGTGATGGGCGCCGCACTGGCTCCGGTCAGTTTCATCGTGCCCGATCCGTATTTGTGCACGGTAGCCTTTGAGGAGAAGGTGCCGTCGAAACGGAAATCGGAGTTGAGATAACCGATGTTCCAGGTGCCGGTTCCCAGACTGCTGGTGCCGACACTCGACGAAAGCGCACCCAGATAGGAAGTCTGATTGTTTTCGGTGCCGCTGCCTGCTGTGAAGTGAGCCAGATAGACATCGTCCGAAAGCACCACTTCGACATTCTTCATCTGAGTCGACTGATTCAGACGGAATTGGTTGCCGGTAGCCGTCAGCTTGCCTTTGAATCCCGACATATCGAGCCGGAACTCACCGCGCACATAAGGGAAGTTGACCGTCACATTGCCCTGTCCCGACAGACTGCCGTTCAGCTGACAGCGCTGTCCCATCTTGACGGTCAGGCTCTTGCCCTGGGACAGGATGAATTTGTGGTTGAGGTTGGGCACATCCGACGTGGAGTTGTTATTGAACAGCACAATAGTGGAATTGTCCTGAATGTACACATTCGAACCTGTAGCGCCGAAAGTGGCCTTGCTGGTTCCCATAGCCAGCGTGCCGCCCTTGATCACCGTGCCGCCGCGATACGAGTTCGCCGCCGAATAGGTGAGGTTGAGCTGTCCCCCACCCGTCTTCACCAGCATTCCCGTGCCGCTCACCTGGCCTTTCAGGGAAACGGTTCCCGAAGGCACTTGAATGGTGGCCGTGTCGCTCAGAACCACCGTTCGGTTGGTGCTGGCACTGCTGTTGTTGACCACCAGTGTGGCCTTGCCGATATTGAGTCGGCTGCCCGAGC
Organism: Bacteroidales bacterium; assembly: GCA_045627385.1. Classification (GTDB taxonomy): domain Bacteria; phylum Bacteroidota; class Bacteroidia; order Bacteroidales; family UBA1402; genus UBA1757. Next base: position 12,219 of record JAZQNO010000025.1, on the reverse strand, counting down.
CGATGGAACTTTCCATTCCGTTGTCCATCAGGTCGCTGACCACCAGCGTTCCGGAAGTCAGGTTCGTCGGACCGGTATAGCTGTTCTTGCGGGTCTTCATCGTCACACGGCCGTTACCTTGGAATGTCAGACTTCCCGAACCGGAAAAGCCTCCGTCACCCTCTATGGTATAGTCTTTCGAATCGTTGGCAAAGACGACACTTCCGACAGGCATCGGCTGGTCGACCCTGAAGCTGGTCAGGACCGCCTCGTCACCGAAGACCAGGCTGTCTCCCGACACGAACTCCGTAGCGGTGGTTCCGATACGGAAATTGGCCGACTGGTAATCCCAGACATTGCCGGCAGCTCCCGTCCAGAACACTTGCGACATGGCAGGACGTTGTTCGTTGATAACCAGCCAGATGGCCTTGTCTTCCCTGACGATCGTGCAGTAGAGGCCCGTCAGGCCCGTGTAGCTCAGCTCGCCTTTTCCGCTGCACCGGCCGGCATATTCCATCAGTTTGTAACGGCCGGGCTTGGCCTCGCCTATGGGACTGATGCTGAAAATGACCGGAGCATTGAGCGCCAGGTCGCCCCCAACGAGGATGAGGTCTGACTGACAGAGACTGTCGGTCTGGCAGATGTCCGCTTCCACAAAAAGGCGCTTGCTGACATTCAAGGATTTTTTCAGTTCAATGGTGTCCATCTGTCCGATTTCGCCCGGCAACAGCCGGCAGCCTTCATAATTGAGGGCGCCTTCCAGCACCAGCGTGTCGAGGAGGACAGCCTTTCCGGACAAGGTGCCACGGGCACGGAGCTCCACCGGACCGGAGATGGAAGCGTTCATTTTCAGTTCGCCTTCACTGATCACGGTACGGCCCGTATGGCGGAAATCGATGTCGGAAACCATCACGCCTGCCTGGCTTTTCCAGAGTTCCATGTCACCCGCCGTATAGCCGGCACCGGAAAAATGATAGGATTTGCCTTTGGGAGGCATCACATACATCGTCTTAGGCTGATAAACCTCATCGAGTACGACTTCATCCGGACCCGCCAGATCAAACAGGACACTTTTACCTTCGACGGCATAGAGGCCCAGCTCCAGGTCGGCGCGCCGGTAATCGCTGTAACCGCCGTTCCAGACCAGATCGGTCTTCATGACGGGAGGAAGCGGCGGACGCGGCATGTCATAACCCAGATAAAAGCTCGGGGCCGGCGTCTGATAATAGCCTTTCGAGGTGCATTGCAAGCGATAGGCCGGATCTTCCTGAAGGCAGTAGATATCGTTGACCGCAGTCGTATAATCGGTTGAGAATCCGACGATGCCCTGACAGACTCCGTTGCTGTCGTCGCGGCGCAGGATGATTTCCTCGCGCCAGTCGCCGATGATGTCGCCCCAGAACAGGGCACGCACACCATAAGAACTCTTGACCGTGTAATTGCTGGCTTTGGCCATTTCGTACAGGCGGGTCACACTGCCGGCCTGCCATTTGCGGATATCGCAGTTGTAGCCATTTCCGTCGGGAGAAGCGGCATATTCACGGCCCAGATCGCCATCCCACCAAAGCGCTTCCGTTGGAAAATAGGCCGTTTTGCCCAAAGCGTTTCCCTGAGCGTCATAAATGGCATAGCCGTCCATCGTGGAAAACATTTCCCAACCCAGATGATTGGGATCCATGTCGTAACAGTCACCGCGGCCCACATCGCCCACACCGGAAAGATACCATTTCTTGATGGCTTTTCCGTCTTCGGCCTGATAGAGGATCTGACCCAGCATGTCGGGGGCATTCTGCTGGATGGCGAAAGTCTCCATTCCCGGACGCTCGGGATCGATGTCCGTCGTGCGGAAACGGTCGCCGTGAGAGATGCCTGCGTTGAAAAGGACTTTGCCCGTATGGTCCATCGTCCAGCCGCCTTCCAGCATCTCGTCTTTGCCGTCGTAATCGACGTCGGCCACACGGATGGAGTGGAACGAGCCGTTGCCGCAAGGTTCCTGGAAAACGACGTGCCAGTTTTCGGCCACACCCTGATTGAAGTCATAGCTGAAACCCTCGCTATAGTAATAGTGCGTACCTCCCGAGGAGCGGGTGTGCCATTCCATGCTCACTCCGGGATGGATGCCGTCGAAATAGGTCACGCAGACCTTGCCGACGTGCAGATTGTACTCGTCGCCCATCAGGGAGGCCTTGTTTGTACGGTTGTAAGCGCTGTTGTAAATCTGTTCGACGCTGGTCTGCTCGGCGCCGCTCAGTCCGTCGATGACCGTCATGTAACGGGGAGCGTTTTTCACCGACTGGGTGCCATAGTCGACAATGCCGTCGCCATCGGTGTCGGGCGAATCGCCGCCATTGACATACTTGCCCCAGGTCTTGTTTCCCTTATCCCAGAAACGGGTGCCGTCGGAAGTCTGGACAACCACCTCGCCCAGACCGTCACAGTCGATGTCATAGGCCAGCACCTGGTCGTCCTGTCCGTTGCTGATGGATTCGTTGGGGCCCATATCCACGCACCAGAGGAAAGTGCCGTCACGCAGATAGGCCTCGACTTTCTGGGTGCCGCCGTTGAGCGGATTGCGGTCCACCACGTAATCCATTTCGCCGTCGCCGTCGAGATCGCAGGGCCAGACGTATTTGGTGCTGTAATCCGCCTTGTTCAGAGGCGAGCCGTTGTAACGGATTTCAACGAAGATGTTCCGGATATCGTAGCTTTTGAGCGTGAAGGGAACGCTCATCGCACCTTCGACACCGTTCTGGATGGCGGTGACGGCCACCTGGCAGCCGACAGGCAAAAGGTCGTCGGCACATGCCATGCCGGTCAGAGAGAGCGGCTGCTGGTTGAGAAGGGCGAAATCGCCGTCGGTCCTGACATACACGTTATAGGTGGCCTGCTCGTCTTCCTGGGCCAGACGGCGCCAGGAAATGAAAGACTGGGAAGCACCGCGGACGACCGATACGCCTCGGCCGAGATCCTGTTGGATGCGCTGGGCCCGGACCGGAGTCAGGAACAGGCAGAAAATCGATGCAAGGAAGATACTTAAGAAGTTGCTGCAATGTTTCATAAGAAAGAATGGCTTTTTGCGGTTGAGTTTCAAAGATAGAAACTATTCTCCACAAAAAGCCATTCAGAGCTCAAAAAACTTTCAAGGGTCAAATTCCTGAAAGACAAGCGTTCATCGTCTCAGCCAAAGCAGGCGGCCGCTCTCGGCTTCCCAAGTCTGCCCGCCTTTGACGGTAAAGGGACTTCCTTGAGGCTCGCCCGTCGACAGGTCCACCCATACAGCGTGGAAAGAGCCGTTTTCAGCAGACAGGTCGACACGCACTTTTCCGTCGGAAGACGGATAGACCATATAGCACTCGCCGGGAGCCGCCAACATCCAGTTGTCCAGACCGTAGACAGCGGAAGCGCGCGCAGCGTCTCTGAGAAAATCCTCGGGCAGGCCCTCGGGGAGCGGACACAGCGAAGCGCCGGCCATCAGAGCGGCCCAGCCGCGTTCGGGGTAATTTTCGGCCGAATAGATTACCGCCTTGTCGGGATATGCCTGACGGTAGCGGCTGACCATCGAGTAGACCGATTCGTCGCTGGCCGATCCAGGCTTGCCGAAACGTTCGAACTGACGGGGCGTGAGGTTGAGGCCGCCGTCGGGAGCGAATTCACGCCCGTTTCCGGCCTGATACCAGTAGCGGATGTCTATGACATTGATGGTGGAACTGCGTCCAGGATCCATCAGAATGGAATCCTGCACATTCTTGGGTGCGCTCAGTCCCACCAAGGCCTGACGTCCGGTTTCCCGTTCCCACTCGGCGATGACATCCACCCAGAACTGAGTGAAATGGAGCGGGCCGGAAAGTTCGGCGCTCTGGAAATGGATCACGCTGCCGCAGTCGGAGAAACTCTCCAGACACTTGCGGATATAGTTGCGGTGCAGTTCGCGGCGCACGGGATGCGTCTCGTCATAGAAATGCTCGGCCATGAAGACACGCTTGTTGCCGGCGTAAGGCGTCGGATTGGGAAAATCCGTTTCATTGACGTTGTTGGTCGGACGCCAGGGGAAATCGGCCCAATGTGCGCCGGCTTCCAGAATGTTGTGCTGGAAATACTGCTGGTAGAACAGCACCAGATTCTTCTGATCGGCCAGATGAGCGTAAGTGTTCAGTCGATTCCAATACCAGTTGTTCCACTTGGTCAGATCGTATTTCGAGAGACCGTCATAGGCACGTCCTTCTCCGCTGCGGCCGAAAGGCAGTTCGTAGAGCGGAGGGCGCACATCGCCGTCGATACGGGCAATGCGCTCGTGATCGTCGCGGCGGCGCTCGTACCAGAGGGCATAGTTGAAGTCGGTCACGAGTTCGTGTCGCCGCTTCATATTGTCGGTCATTTCATCCAAGTCATCCACAATGCCATATCCTTCGGGACCGAGGGCATAACGTACCAGATGGGGATCCGCCGTTGCAGGAGCCGAAGCGTCGCCCCTCCACCATGACGGATTGCGGCGGGAACCGGTCAGAATCTTTCCGTCACGCACCAGCACACCGCGTTCAAGCACCATCGGATGCGACTCGGGAATATCCTTTTCTTTTACAAATTTCTGCCAGACAGTCTTCATCGAGGCTTCATATGCAAGATCCAGCGGATCATCTTCGCAAAGCCGGTCAATCCATTCAGCCAACATGACGAGCGGTTCGTGAGACTGATCGGCATACCGGCGGGCAATTTGGGCATTGGTGGCGCTTTCGCGCGACACGGTGATGAGTTTGTCGACATCGGCGGCAGTGGCAGCCTTACGAGCTTCCAACTGGCTGTAATAGAGGCTCCAGGGGAATACGTGCGTATTGGCGCCGTTCCAATAGCCTTTGCCGTTGAATCCTCCCCAGGCGCCGAAGGCCCAGTTCTGTCCGCTCATCGGCTTGTCGCAGGAAATGATGGAAGCCTGTGAATTCCACATCGTTGACTGGCTGGTAGTGCAACCGTCGAAAGCGTTGGCCCTATTGGGCTGGCCGAAGCGAAGAGAGTTGCCGTCGACCGCGCAAATGTCGAACAAGACACCGGTCGACTGGGCTTCGACGGTGCCGCTGTAACTGTACGGGCTCAGACTCCAGCACTGCACAAAAGCATTGGGACCGGACACACCCGCCACAGCAAAATCGTGGTAGCCTTCTTCGGCCTGAATGCGCTGCAGAAGACAACGGCTGCCCTTGACATAGAACGTGTACCGGCGCTGACCGCCGATTTCCGAAACCGGTTCAAGGCTCTTGCAGTCCTCCACAGTGACGCGAGAAGCCGTTTCAGCGATGAACACAGCCGAGCCGGCAAAATGGCGGAATTCGACGCGGCGCACCCAGGCATCGCAGACATTTTCCAGAGAAACGGCAATCCAGCAGTGGTTTTCGTCCTTCTCATTGGTTTTGTCGTAGATACTGGTCAGACTGACATTCTCGATACCGACATTCGACAGGCAGCCCTCCCAGGTCATGGGGACGACCTCTGCCATGCGCAGACGGTCGGAAAGCGGAGCGTCCAGCTCATAGACATTGCCCCTGACCGATACGATTTCGCGCTCCCAAGAAGCCACGAAAGATCCGAAAGACCGTCCGGAAGCCCCTGTTCGGGGAGCGGCGCCGAAAGCGGCCGCCTGAGTTCTGCGCTGTACTTTCACCTTGTCACCGGCACGGAGAGCCGATGCTGCCAGATGAATCTGACAATTGTCCATTGCAAGAGCCGTATCATTGACGGCGATGGGATTGCCGTACTGACGGTCGTCCACACCTTTGACGCGTATAAGTGTCGTCTTGTCCGTGGCGGTGGCCAAAATTTCCGTACCGCTCCCCTGACGGTGGCCACTGCCGCGCAACACCACGCCGGATGCCTTGAACCACAGCGTGGAAGACACCTCATACTGGCCATCTTCAAGCAATACGGCCCCTCGGAAACCATTTTTGTCGAGCGGCAGCGACGATACATAATCGATGGCAGCCTGAATGTCGGCCGTGCGGTCTTGGCCGGTTTTCACCGGCACCACTGCTTTGACGGCTACCGCCGGAATCGTTTCGTTGGAATTTCGATAACCGCAATAGGAATAATCGGGAAGTTCCACTTCCTGAGCCTGCAAAGCGGCTGCAAGGCATATGCCGAGGGCCAAAGCCCCAACTTGTTTTTTCATCATCTTCATAGCTTGTTTATTTACCGGCTGAGCCAAAGTACGCCGTCGCCTTCAGATTCATAAACGCTTCCGCCCTTGATACGGAAGGATTCGCCACGGGTTTCACCTGTCTGCGGATCGAGCCATTGGGCGCTGTAGGTATTCCTGTCGCGGGAAAGATCCACGCGGGCCAGCCCACGGGCATAGGCGATGTAACCCTTTTCGGGATTGCCAAGCAGCCAGCAGCCATTGGGTTCTTCTGCAGTCAGAGGCTGGCAGGAAGCCGCCAGTTTGAGGAAAGCCTCGGGCAGGCCGGCCGGCAGAGAACAAAGCGATGCGCCACCCATAAAAGCCGACCATCCGTCGGCACCCGAAGAGCAGATAAAGGCTTTTTCGGGGAAACGGGTACGATAATCCGCCACCGTTTCGTAAGAGCGTTCATCCATCGTTTTGGCCTTGATCTTGCGAACATCGGCCACAGGAGTCGGTCCTCCTCTGCGCGACTGACGGGGAGCCAGAGACTGCCCCCCTGCCGGCGCATTGAAACCGTTCATGGAAGGGCTCCAGTATTTCATATCGATGATATCCACCACCCTGGCCCGCTTCGGATCGGCCAGAATGGCATCCTGCACATCCTTGGTAGCACTCAAGGCAATGAGCGGATGAAGACCTGTTTCAGCCTCCCATTCGGCGATGACGTCGAGCCAAAACTGCACGAAATGCAGCGGGCCAGTGAATTCTTCACTGATAAACTGGATGACCGAACCGTTGTCGGCGAAATTGTCCAGACACTTGCGGATGTAATTGCGGTGAAGTTCGGCCCGGTGTTTGTTGCTGACATCGTAGAACAGGTCGGCCATATAGATTCGTTTGTCCGACACATAGGGAACCGGTTCGGGAAATCCGGTCTCGTTCACGTTGTTGGCCGAACGCCATGGAAAATCGGCCCAATGGGCACCGGCTTCCAGTATGTTGTGCTGAAAATAGTTCTGGTGGTAAAGCACCAGGCCTTTTTCATCGGCCAGATCCGCATATTTTTTCAAACGGTTCCAATACCACACGTTCCACTTCGTCAGATCGTATTTGGACAAGCCATCGTAGGCGATACCCTGACCGCTGCGGGCAAAGGGAAGTTCGTAGAAAGGCGGCCAGACATATCCATCCATGCGACGTACCCGTTCGTGGTCGTCACGACGGCGGTCATACCAGAGGCCGTAGTGATGATCGGTTATCAGCACATGGTTTTCCTTCATCTGATCGGTCATCTCATCCAGATCGTCGGTAAAGCCGCGACCGGTGCGCCCCGGTGCATAACGGGTGATATGAGGAACAGCGTTGTAGGTGTAGCGTTCCTTCAGAGAACCGTTCCACCACACAATGCCCCGGCGGCTGCCCGTCAGGATCTTGCCGTCGCGCACCAGAATGCCGTTCTCCAGATGCATTTTGGGCACTTCCACCTCGGCCTTATTGCTTTGTTTTCCGCGCTTCTGCCAGACAGAGGCCAGTTTGTCGGAAGCGACTTCGGTGGGAATCGGATTGCGCAGGCTCAAAGTATCCATCCATTCGGTCAGTTGCAGGGCCGGCTTGCGGGCTTCGGCCACAAACTCCTGCGCCTTGTCCACCGGAGGATTGCTGGCCGACTGCGTGTCGAAGGGCATCATTTGTTCCTGCTCACCGGCATTGGCGGCACCTCGGGCAGCCAGAAGGGCATAGAACAGGCTGTGAGGTTTCACATACGAGCCCGTACTGCCCCAGGAAGCATTGCCGGCCCGCTGTCCCCAAATGCCGTTGGCCCAGTTGTAGGCTGTGGGAGGCATGGGACTGGCCAGGAAAGAGCAATGGCAGTTCCACATCATCGAATTGGCGGCCGTCCAGCCCGATCCGATGCCATCCTGTCCACGGTTGGCATACGACAGAGCACCGCCTTCGCTGGTAAATACATCAAACAAGATACCGGTCGACCAGGCACTGGCCGAACCGCTGAAATGATTGGGCCAGCTGTCGAAACACTCCACAAAAGCCGTCGGGCCAGGCGTGCATCGTCCGGTAGCAAAATCATGCATGCCGTCTTCGGCATAGCATCTGAGAATCAGACACTGACCGCCCATAGTGAAGAAAGCGTTGCGACGTTCACCGCCGATTTCCGACACAGGAGCCAGATTCTTGCACTCCTGCACGGTCACGCGGCTGCTGTTTTCGGTAATGAACACAGCCGAGCCGGCGAAATGACGGTTTTCGACACGGCGCACCCAGGCATCTTCCACATTGTCCACCTCCACGGCCATCCAGCGATGGTTTTCATCCTTGGGATTGGCCTTGTCGAATGCAGAAGTCAGACAGATATTCTCCAGACCGACATTTGAGATTCGTCCCGGCCACACATAGGGGCACACACTGCCCTCTCCCACCTCGATGCGGCAGGTGATGGGTGCATCCAGGACAAGCCGGTCGCCCTGTATGTCCATTACCCTGCGGTCCCAATGGATATCCACGTCGCCCGGACGCCCGTTGTTGTCGCCAGGTTTCCATCCGATATAACTCGATTCACCGCCAAATGCGTTCATATCCATCTGATCGATCCACTCTTGCGTGCACAGACGGTTGACACGGATACGGTCGCCCGCCTTCAGTCCATGACCCGGAACGACGACACTCATGGCGCCGGTCGGAACGGCTTCCGATATGTTCAAGGTATCGGTGAGACGGCGATCCTTGCGGCCGGCGATACGGACAAGTGTCGTGCGGTCGTCGCCCGTTCCGACGATTTCGGTATAGTCCTTTCCATCGGCTTTGATGCCGCCACTGCCCCGAAGAACGACTCCAGAGGCTGATATCTTCAGACCGCCGGAGACCTCAAATACACCCTTTTCGAGTTGGATGGCTCCGCGGAAACCGTCTTCACCCACCGGAAGGCCAGACACATAATCGATAGCAGCCTGAATATCGGCCGTACGGTCACCTTCCCCAGCCTGCACAAATGCTTTGACAGGGACATCTGGAATCGGGCTTTCCGAAGCACGGTAGCCACAGAAAGAATAGTCGGGCACCCGGTTGCCCTGGGCATCTTCGGTAAAAGTCACCCCATCGTTGCCGGCCTGGATCTGCGGGATCACACGCCGGGCCATAGCATTCCGGGACTGCGCCTGCTGGGCGGAAACCGACCAGGGAAGCAGCATCAGCAAGGCCGGAAAGGCCATCATCATCACCTTCTTCATAAGCAAAAAATATTGGTATGCGTTAGACCCTCCGCGCCGGGTTTCGTTTAAGAGACTTACGCATCATTTCGACTTTCCTGCCACTACCTGATGATTTTGAACTCCTTCGTTTCGTCACCCGCGACAAGTTTCATCAGATGTATGCATGCCCCTTTCGAATTCCACCGAAACTGCCTTCGAATTCCACCGAAAAGAGTATCATCCGGCCTGGCAGACCTTATCTTTGTCGTGCGATTCGCGAGGAGTCGTCAGCAGGGTCAAAGGCATCTCGACCGTGCCAGGCAGTAAGTCCGTTGTTCGTCCGTTGTTCCTCCGTTGTAAGTCCGTTTATTTGATGGGCGAACAATCGGGACTTTTCGAACGCACTTTGGAAGCACAATGGAACCAAGCCTGACCGGTGCCTCAGACCGGCAGAAGTTTATCAACCCCAAAAACACTTTTACTCTTATGGCAATACTCAATGGAATGATGAAGAAACTGAACGGCAGTGCCGGCAGTCTCACCTTCAAGACGATCGGCGGTCGCACCAGCGACACGGCTCCAATCAACTATTTTCAGGGCAAGACAAAACAGGCAACCCCGGAAGCCTGCAGGAGACTTCCGGGGTTTGTCTATAGGGCAGCGGACTGAGATCAGCCCAGCATGGTCAGCAGAATACCGGCTGCAACGGCCGAACCGATGACACCGGCCACATTCGGACCCATGGCATGCATGAGCAGGAAGTTGCCTGGATCGGCTTTGGCGCCTTCCATCTGGCTGACACGGGCAGCCATGGGAACGGCAGACACACCGGCAGAACCGATAAGCGGATTGATTTTTTCCTTGGAGAACAGGTTCATGAACTTGGCCAGCAGCACACCGCCGGCGGTACCCATCGAGAAAGCCACGATGCCCATGACAAGAATCAGGATGGTCTTGATGTTCAAGAAAGTAGCACCCGTTGCGGTAGCGCCCACACTGAGGCCCAGGAAAATCACCACAATGTTCATCAGTTCGTTCTGAGCAGTCTTGGACAGACGGTCGACCACACCGCATTCCTTCATGAGGTTACCCAGCATAAGGCATCCGATCAGAGGAGCGGCATCGGGCAGTACCAGAGCCACAATGGCGGTGATGACAATCGGGAAGATGATCTTCTCGGTCTTGGAGACCGTACGAAGCTGTTTCATCCTTATTTTCCGTTCCTTCTCCGTGGTCAGAGCGCGCATGATGGGCGGCTGGATGACCGGCACAAGGGCCATGTAGGAATAGGCTGCAATGGCAATCGGGCCAAGAAGATGCGGAGCCAGTTTGGTGGTCAGGAAGATGGAGGTCGGACCGTCGGCACCGCCGATGATACCGATGGAACCGGCTTCAGCGGGCGTGAAGTTCAGCGCATTGGCGCAGAAGAAGGTAATGAAGATACCCAACTGGGCGGCAGCACCGAGCAGGAAACTCTTCGGGTTGGCGATGAGCGGACCGAAATCCGTCATGGCGCCGACGCCGATGAAGATCAGACAGGGATAGAGACCGGCCTTGACGCCGATGTACATAACATCCAGCAGACCGGCTTCCTTGAGAATGGCACCATAGCTGTGATAGGCCGGACTGTCGGGATTCAGGAACTCAGCCCACAGCTCCTCGTGGAACATGCCTGCACCCGGCAGGTTGGTGAGCAGCATTCCGAAAGCGATCGGCAACAGCAGAAGGGGCTCATACTGTTTCTTGATAGCCAGATACAACAGGAAAAACGAAAGCAACAGCATCAGAGCCTGACGCCAGTCGATATTCATGAATCCCATTGACTGGAAAAACGCGAGAACTCCCTCCATGATTATCCAAGGACTACGAGAACATCACCCTGCATGACAGACTGTCCGGCAGCAGCCAGAATCTGCTTGACGGTACCGTCGCATTCAGCCTGAATGGCATTCTCCATTTTCATCGATTCGAGGGTCAGCAGCGTGTCACCCTTCTTGACAGTCTGGCCTTCACTGACCAGAACCTTGATGACGCTGCCGGGAAGCGGACTGGTCACCTTGGTGCCTGCGGCGGGAGCAGGAGCTGCGGCAGGAGCGGCAGCAGGTGCAGCCTTGGGAGCGAGAGCTGCGGCAGGAGCAGCAGCGGGTGCAGCCTTGGGAGCGGGAGCGGACTTAGGTGCGGGCTGGTCCATTTCCACCTGATAGGTCTGGCCGTTAACGGTAACTTCGGTGATACCACCTTCTATGAGATTGACAGCGGTTTTGTATTCTACGCCGTTGATTTTAAAAGTGAATTCTTTCATAATGTTGGTTGTTTGCGAATTGGTTGGATTATCTGTGAAGGTTGTTCATACCCGTCATCTTGTCGTTCCAGGCAGTCGGACGGACAGTGACAGTCAGCTTCGGATTGATGCTGTCGTGCGTTCCGTAGAAGAGATTCAGCGCATAGGCGACGGCGGCCATATCGGCATCGGAATCGTTCAGATTGAGCGCCATGGCAATGGCGGCCTGAGTCTGGGAATCGATTTCGCCTTTGGCAAGCACCTTCTTGGGAGCAGGAGCAGCGGCTTTCACCGTTTCGGTCTTCTGGGAACGGCTCATGATCCAACCCAGTCCCTTCATCAGATAGACAAAGATATAGAGAAGGATGATAACGATACCGAAACCGACTCCGGTGACAATCCACGTCTGTGAAGTAATAGCTAAGAATGTCATGATCTTCAACGTTTACAGAGGAATATTGGAATGCTTCTTGAGCGGGTTGGTCAGGCGCTTGGTCTGCAGTTTTTCAAAAGCGTTGATGATGCGGGCCCGCGTGGTGCGAGGCTCGATGACATCGTCGATGTAACCGCGGTTGGCAGCCTGATAGGGCGATGCGAACTTTTCGGTGTATTCGGCTTCTTTCTCGGCTTTGAATTTCTTCTTTTCT
>JAZQNO010000024.1:0-11889 GCA_045627385.1 Bacteroidales bacterium | reverse complement strand
GTTATTTTATTCGATGCGTGAGGACCGCACGCATGAACTCATGACCGACAGTCTGACCAGGCAACTGATTACATCTGCAAGTCTGGAGACTCCGCGAGAGCGGCTCCAGACACACTCGATGAAACACTACCTCCGATTGATATGGAGCGGAAACTTGGATAGATTAGGATTGATCCCTTACTTTGCCATAGTCCAAGTTTTATGTATCACAGGATAAATAACATATCAATCACTAATACAAATAGTTATGACATTCAAAATCACCTCTTATAAATTATTCACCATCGTAAACAGCGTTGCAGTTCTTTTATCAAGTCTCTATTATTCCGTTTTGTTAAAGGTTGATATTTGCTATGGCGGAAGTTTTGCACGAAGATTCAATGACCCGACGGAAATGAATGACTTTCTATACAATGCATTCGATGGTACACTTTGGACAGGAGCTTGGGTGTTGGCTTGCACGTTGTTTATTCCGGCAAGTTTGCTGTTAATGCTGTATAATACAATAATCAAACGTCAGATGGATTTCAATGCCGCATTGTTTTGTGTTTTAAATGCCATATGTTTTTATGTGTGCACATTTTGTAATGTCGGCGCGACGTATTGGCTGTTTGATTGATAGGCAATATGAAATCTAAGACTTGTATTATCTTTTTGCTGTCCTGTATGGTGTGTAATCTTTCATGCAGAGCAGCAGACATCAGTGCAATTAAGGCCCTATCAGGTAGTAATTATTCGCAGTTGGAATGTGCACTGAAGAATTATCGTTTTTCACCTAGAAAATACTTGGCTACTAGATTTTTAATTAAAAATATGTGGCATCAGTGGACAAATTGTCCCGCATATAACTATTACAGGGAAACGGTCATGATGTGGAATTTTGTATGAAGAGTGATATGAACATGGTCGTGCCTGGAAATCGTTATGAATTGTTTTATTATGATAAATCGTGGGTTTCACTTGGCATCAAGACTGCTGAATCTGATTCTTTGACTTATCAAGGATATGAGAATGCTTTATACTGGCTTAGGTGTTTGGATGGTGGTCGAGAGGAAAGAATATTTACTTACCAGAACAATCAACAGATTTGGTGGTGAACGGGTGACTTCAACAGGTTTGGAACAGGTAATGCTTGAAAAAACTGTCAATCAAACGCAAAGTGACAAATAATTTGTACTTTTGCGCGAATTTTCGAGTATATAAACCCATGGGACAATCCCGTCCCTCAAGACAAACCATTTATGCAAGCTCCATTCGTCAAGACAATTGACCTGGGTGACGGACGCATCATCACCCTTGAAAACGGAAAGCTGGCCAAGCAGGCCGACGGCTCCGTGATGTTGCGCATGAACAACATCGTATTGCTGGCCACCGTGTGCTCCGCTCAGGAAGCACAGCCCGGCACAGATTTCATGCCTCTCACCGTCGAATACAAGGAAAAGTTCGCTTCTGCCGGACGTTTCCCCGGCGGTTTCACCAAACGCGAAGGCCGCGCTTCCGATTATGAAATCCTCACCAGCCGTCTGGTGGACCGCGCCCTCCGTCCCCTCTTCCCCGACGATTATCATGCCGACACCATCGTCATGGTGACTCTCTATTCGGCCGACGACAACTGCGAAGGCGACATGCCCGACGCATTGGCCGGTCTGGCTGCCTCTGCCGCCTTGGCATGCTCCGACATTCCTTTCAACGGACCGATCTCCGAAGTTCGCGTTGCCCGCATCGACGGACAGTTCAAAATCAATCCCACCAAGGCCGAACTTCTTCGTGCCGATATGGATATCATGGTGGGCGCCACCATCGAGAACATCATGATGGTGGAAGGCGAAATGCAGGAAGTGCAGGAAGCCGACCTGCTGGAAGCCCTGAAGGTGGCCCACGCCGCCATCAAGGTGCAGTGCCAGGCCCAGCTCGAACTGGCCGAAATGGCCGGCAAGACCGTCAAGCGCACCTATTGCCACGAAGTCAACGACGAAGACCTCCGCAAGGATGTCCGCGAAAAGACCTACGACAAGGCTTATGCCTGCGCCGCCTCCTGCAACACCAACAAACACGAACGCGAAGCCAACTTCAAGGCCATCATGGACGAATATCTCGCCACGATGACTGAAGAAGAGCAGGCCGAAAAGGCCGAAATGGTGGCCCGTTACTACCACGATGTGGAACGCGACGCCATGCGCCGCTGCGTCCTCGACGAAGGCAAGCGTCTCGATGGCCGCAAGACCAACGAAATCCGTCCCATCTGGTGCGAGGTGGATCCGCTGCCCGGTTGCCACGGCTCGGCCATCTTCACCCGCGGCGAGACTCAGAGCCTGAGTTCGGTCACTTTGGGCACCAAACTCGACGAAAAAATGGTTGACGATGTGCTCAACCAGACTCCCGAGCGTTTCCTGCTCCATTACAATTTCCCGCCTTTCTCCACCGGCGAAGCCAAGGCTCCCCGCGGCGTCGGCCGTCGTGAAGTGGGCCACGGCCATCTGGCCTGGCGTGCCCTCAAGGCCATGCTGCCCAAGGATTATCCATACGTGTTGCGCGTGGTTTCCGATATTCTCGAATCGAACGGTTCCTCGTCAATGGCAACCGTCTGCGCCGGCTGTCTGGCTCTGATGGATGCCGGTGTGCCTCTCCAGAAACCCGTTGCCGGCATTGCCATGGGTCTGATCAGCGAAAACAAGGGCACCAACTACAAAGTCCTGTCCGACATCCTGGGCGATGAAGACCACCTGGGCGACATGGACTTCAAGGTGACCGGCACCAAGGACGGTATCACGGCCACCCAGATGGATATCAAGGTGGATGGTCTGTCATACGAAATCCTTGAAAAGGCTCTGAATCAGGCCAAGGAAGGCCGTCTCCATATTCTGGGCAAAATCACCGAAACGCTTCCCGCTCCGCGTCCCGACCTCAAACCCAATGCTCCTCGCCTCGAAGTCATCTGGATTCCGAAGGAGTTCATCGGCGCTGTCATCGGCCCTGGCGGAAAGATCATTCAGGGAATGCAGGAAGAGACCGGCGCCATCATCACCATCGAAGAGACCGACGGACAGGGTCGTGTGGAAATCGCCGCCTGCAACAAGGCTTCCATCGATGCCGCTCTGGCCAAAATCAATGCCATCGTGGCCATTCCCGAACCCGGAAAGGTCTATCACGGAAAGATTCGCAGCATCATGCCTTACGGCGCTTTTGTGGAATTCATGCCCGGAAAGGATGGCCTGCTCCATATCTCCGAAATCGAATGGCGCCGTCTGGAGACCGTCGAAGAAGCCGGTTTCAAGGAAGGCGACGAACTCGATGTGAAGTTGCTCGATATCGATCCCAAAACCGGAAAGTTCAAGCTTAGCCGCAAGGTGCTGCTTGAGAAGCCCGAAGGCTATGTGGAACCTGCCGAACGCGAACGCCGTCCGCGCGGTGAGCGCCCCGACAGAGGCGAACGCCGTGACCGTCGCGACCGTGGCGAACGCCATGGCAAAGGCAACGGAAACGGAAACAGCGAAGAGCAGAATTCCGGACAGGAAGCTTGAGAAATCTGACAATCGATTTTCTGTGACCAACTGAAATGACATCCTCACCGCTAGGTTTTAGCGGTGAGGATGCGCTTATGTATGATTGATATCCGTAATATATACCGCCCCAGAATCCGTCATATTTTCTGGAAAGGCGGCTACGACAAAAGCACTTTTGTCTCTGATCTTGTGGCCGGCATCATCGTGGGCATCATCGCCCTGCCGCTGGCCATAGCCTTCGGCATCGCCAGCGGTGTTACCCCCCAGCAGGGCCTCATCACTGCCATTATCGCCGGTTTCCTCATTTCCCTCATGGGAGGAACGCGCTTCCTCATCGGCGGCCCCACCGGCGCCTTCATCGTCATCGTGGCCGGCATCATCGCCAAATACGGCATCGGCGGTCTGACCATCGCCACCATGATGGCCGGTGTCATGCTCATCATCATGGGCGTGTGCCGGCTGGGCATTGTGTTCAAGTTCATCCCTTATCCCATCGTGGTGGGATTCACCAGCGGCATCGCCGTCACCATCTTCTCCACCCAGATGAAAGATTTCTTCGGATTCACGATGGATGTGCCGGCCGGATTCATTCCCCAGTGGAGTTGCTATTTCTCGCATTTGGGCAACATCAACTGGGTGGAATTTGCCGTGAGCCTCGTCTGCCTGCTCATGATTGTGGCCTGGAACCGCCGCATAAAGAAGATACCCGGTTCGCTTGTCGCGCTGGTTGTTGGCACGGTCATTTCGCTGTGCCTCAAACGTTTCGCAGGCATAGAACTGGCTACGATAGGCAGCAAGTTCCCCGAACTGGCCGGCGGGATGGCTTTTCCCAAGCCCAGTTTCATGAAAGTGGATTTCGACACCATCAAGAATCTGGTTTCGCCGGCTTTCACCATTGCACTGCTCTGTGCCATCGAATCGCTGCTGGCAGCCATGGTCACCGACGGTGTCACAGGCCGTCGCCACAATGCCAACACCGAACTCATAGGTGAGGGCATCGCCAACATCATCACTCCACTCTTCGGAGGCATCCCTGCCACCGGCGCCATCGCCCGCACCATGGCCAACATCAACAACGGCGGCAAATCGCCCGTAGCAGGTCTGATACACGCGATGGTGCTGCTGCTCATCTATCTGTTCCTGATGCCCTATGCCGTTTACATTCCGCTTTCATGCCTGGCCGCCATTCTGGTGGTCGTGTCATATGGCATGAGCGAATGGCGCACTTTCCGCTATCTGCTCAAGGGTGACCGTCAGGACATAGCCGTGCTGCTGATTACCTTTTTCCTGACCGTGTTGGTCGATCTGACCGTGGCCATTGAAGTAGGTGTGGTGTTGGCCATCGTGCTCTTTGTGAACCGTGTCATGCAGACCTCCGACATCCATGTCATCAGCGAGAGCCGGCTGGCATCGACCGAAGAAGAGGACCGGCTGCATCCGGAAGACACGCCACTGCTGGACATTCCCCAGGGTGTGGAGGTGTACGAAATCAACGGCCCGTTTTTCTTTGGACTGGCCAGCAAGTTTGAAGAATTCGACAACCGCCTCAACAACGGCACCAAAGTGCGTATCCTGCGCATGCGGAATGTGCCCTTCATGGACACGACCGGCATCAAGAACCTGCGCAATCTGTGCGACCGCGCCCGTTTGAGAGGCATCCGGACCATCCTTTCCGGTGTCAATTCAAAAGTTGAATCCGAGCTCATCAAGTTTGGAGTAGACCAGGAAATCGGACGGGAATACATCCTTCCCCACATTTCGCTGGCACTTGAAAAGGCCAGAGAAGTGTTGGATGAGAAATCAGACAAATGACCCTTAATCCAATTGCGATATGGAAAAGAAACTCGTGACAATGGACGGCAACGAAGCCGCTGCGAACATCGCTTATGAATTTACCGAAATAGCGGCCATCTACCCCATCACGCCTTCGTCTCCCATGGCCGAGCATACCGATGCCTGGTCGGCTGCAGGGCGCAAGAACATGTTCGGACAGTCTGTCGTACTGACCGAGATGCAGTCGGAAGCCGGAGCCATCGGCGCCGTTCACGGCGCCGCCCAGACCGGATCGCTGGCCACCAGTTTCACTTCCAGCCAGGGTCTGATGCTGATGATTCCCGTGTTGCACCGCATTGCCGGCGAACGGCTGCCCGTGGTGCTGCATGTGGCTGCCCGCACGGTCGGCACCCATGCCATGAGCATCTTCGGCGACCATTCCGATGTGATGAACTGCCGCGGCACGGGTTTCGCCATGCTGTGTTCGGGCAGTGTGCAGGAGGTCATGGATCTGGCCGGCGTGGCCCATCTAAGCGCCGTCAAAGGCCGCACCCCCTTCATGCATTTCTTCGACCGTTTCCGCACATCACACGAAATCAACACCATCGAGCAGATCGATACCGAGCGGCTGACCGCCCTGATGGACCGTCAGGCCCTGGCCGAATTCCGGGCCCATGCGCTCAATCCCGAGCATCCGCTTCTGCGCGGCACGGTTCAGAATCCCGACATCTTCTTCCAGGCCCGTGAAGCCAGCAATCCATTCTATGACGCACTACCGCAGATTGTCGAGGATTATCTCTGCCGCATCAACGAAATCACCGGCCGCGACTATCACCTCTTCAACTACTATGGTGCTTCCGATGCCACCGATGTCATCGTGGCCATGGGCAGCGTGTCGGGTACCGTGAAGGAAGTGGTGGACCATCTGAATGCCAATGGCAGGAAGACGGGTTTCGTGCAGGTCCATCTCTATCGGCCTTTCAGTGCAGAGCACCTTTTCAAAGCCCTGCCGCAGAGTGTACAACGTGTGGCCGTACTGGACCGTACCAAGGAGCCGGGCAGCATCGGAGAGCCCCTTTACGAAGATTTTTGTACGGCGGCTTCGAGGATGGGCAAAACATATACCATCGTGGGCGGCCGCTATGGCCTTTCTTCCAAAGACACAGATCCGGCGCAGATCATGTCTGTATTCGAAAATCTGTCGTCGGAACAGCCCAGAAATGGTTTCACCATCGGCATTGTCGATGACCTGACCCGTCTGTCTCTGCCCTCTGTGCCTTATGACAATCCGATGCCCGGCACTTTCAGTTGCAAATTCTGGGGTCTGGGAGGCGACGGCACTGTCGGCGCCAACAAAAATACGGTCCATATCGTGAGTGAAACGGCCGGATTGTACGGACAGGCCTATTTCGAATACGATGCCAAAAAGTCTTTTGGAGTGACCAAGTCGCATCTGCGCTTTTCGAAGAATCCCGTCGAGAATTCCTACTTTGTCAAAAGTGCCAATCTGGTCGCCTGCCACAATCAGAGCTATATTGGCCAGTACGACATGCTGTCGGAGGTGAAGCCCAATGGCATATTCCTTCTCAATTGCAGCAAATCGGGAGAAACTCTCGAACAGTGGCTTCCCAACGATGTGAAGCGTCAGCTGGCACAGAAACACATCCGTTTCTACACCATCAATGCCACTGCCATTGCGCTGCGTCTGGGATTGGGCAACCATACCAACACAGTACTTCAGGCGGCCTTCTTCGCCGTATCTGATCTCATGGACAAGGGCCTTGCTCTTGAAGCCATGAAAGAGGCCGCCCGCAAGAGCTATTTTGCCAAGGGCGATGAAGTGGTGGCGCGCAATGTGGCCGCCATCGAAAGCGGAGAAACAGAGGTGAGGGAAGTGCCCGTGCCCGAAGCATGGGTGCAACTGCCTGTCGAATCGGAGGACGAGACAGCTCAGCCGGCCATTGTCAGAGACATTCTCCATCCTATCAACCGCCAGAAGGGCGACGATCTGCCTGTAAGTGCTTTCAGCCGTTTCGCCGATGGCACCATGGAGTATGGACTTACGGCCTATGAGAAGCGAGGCATAGCTGTCAAAGTGCCCGAGTGGAAGAGCGACAAGTGTATCCAATGCAACCGTTGTTCGCTGGTTTGCCCCCATGCAGCCATCCGTCCATTCCTTTTGTCCGATGAAGAATTGGCGGCAGCGCCGGAGGGATTTGCGACCATACCTGCCAATGGAAAGGCAAAAGGCCTTCACTTTGCGCTGGCTGTCTCCGATTTTGATTGCACTGCCTGTGGCAGTTGTGCCAGTTCCTGTCCTGTGGAGGCTTTGGAAATGGTTCCCGCCCGACTGGATGCTGTCAAGGGAGATGGCTTCAAATATGCCCTTTCTCTTCCTTCAAAAGGCGATCTGTTTGAACCTTACAGTGTCAAGGGCAGTCAGTTCCGTCAGCCGCTGGTGGAATTTTCGGCAGCTTGTGCCGGATGTGGCGAAACTCCTTATGCCAAATTGCTCACCCAGCTCTTCGGCGAACGCGCCTTCTGGGCCAATGCCACCGGTTGCTCGCAGGCCTGGGGCGCTGCGATGCCGGGCATCCCATATACCCTGAACTCGAGAGGTTTTGGACCTGCCTGGACCAACAGCCTGTTTGAAAACAATGCCGAACTCTGCCTGGGCATGTATCTCTCTATCCGTCAGCGCCGGGCTCTGCTGGCCGAAAAGATCGGACAATTTGCCCAATCGGCCGATGAACCTCTGAAAGCGGCCTGTGAGGCTTGGGCGGAGGCTTTCGATTCCTTCGAAGGCTCGCGCAAGGCTTCCGACGAACTGCTTGCCCTGCTCCGTCATTCGGACAAGCCCGGGGCCGGAGACCTTCTGGCCAACGCCGATCTGTTTGCCAAGAAGACTTTCTGGATGTTCGGCGGCGACGGATGGGCCTACGATATCGGTTTTGGCGGCATGGACCATGTGATTGCCTCGGGCGAAAATGTCAACATCTTTGTCATCGACACGGAGATGTACTCCAATACGGGCGGCCAAAGCAGCAAGGCCACACCCCTGGGTGCCGTGGCCAAGTTTGCCAGTGCGGGCAAAAGAAGCCGCAAAAAGGATTTGGGCGCCATCATGATGACCTACGGCAACGTGTATGTGGCTCAGGTGGCCATGGGTGCCGATCCTTCGCAACTCATCAAGGCTGTCCGCGAAGCCGAAGAATACGACGGTCCTTCCGTAATCATCGCCTATACACCCTGTGCCTCTCACGGCATTTGCATCGGCATGCATCGGGTACAGGAGGAAATGAAACGTGCGGTGGCCAGCGGTTACTGGCTGCTTTACCGTTATGACCCTCGCAAGGACCAGCCGTTTCAGCTCGATTCCAAACAGCCCAGCATGCCTTATTCCGAGTTCCTCGATGGAGAGGTGCGTTATGCCTCGCTGCGCAGGACCTTCCCCGAAAACGCAGAAAGTTTGTTTGCTCGTGGTTCACAGGAAGCGGAAGAGCGCTTCCGCAAGTATGAGAATATGACAAAATGAGAACTGCCAGGGAAATAATAGGGGCGCTCAACCTTGAACCCCATCCCGAAGGCGGATGGTTCAGGAGGGTGTATCCTGCTCCCGATGAGACGGGCGGTGATATATCCACCATATACTATCTGCTTGAGGAAAAAGACTTTTCTGCATTTCATCGACTGTCTGGGATGACAGAAATCTGGTATCATCTCAGCGGAGGCCCCATGGACATTCACATCATAGACGAAGAGGGTGTTCTCCAGACACATCGGCTTGGAGATTCGTCTTTGCAGCTTGTCGTGCCAGCCGACCGATGGTTTGCGGCAGAACCGATTCCCGGCAGTTCCTACTGTCTTGTTGCTTGTGCTGTAGCACCGGCATTTGTCTACGAAAGGTTTGAACTGGCCAATTGTCAGTCTCTTCAATCGCAGTTCCCGCAACACTCCTCACTTATCTGCCGTCTCAGCCGCTAGCCGCAGTGACAAAGTATCGAAAAAAGATACAACAAACAAACTTTTCTACCTTCCCGTGTTTACTTTTTCAGTAGCAGAAAAGTTACTTCTCGTACACCACCGGAGTGCCGTCGGTGGTGATACCTTCGGCGCTGATGACGATGTGCGTGGAGGTGGAATTGTTGTAGAACCGGATGGATGCCTTCCCGTCTTCGTCCAGCCTCACATCAGGGTTCCAGTAGAGCGTGCGGCGGTAATCAGCAGGAGGACCGACAGTGGGAATCAGTATTTTCCTATAATCGGGTGAATAGAATTCAGCCCTCGATGAGTAACCACTGAACGTGAAACGACGCCCCTGAAATATGGGCACCTGAACGGTCGGATCGTCAAAGAATTCATAATTCACGATAAAATCATCTGAATAGCTGTCGAGGAGGTTAGACATGGAAAAGGTTTTCCGATCCACCATGTCGGCATAGATGGTGATACGCTTCACTTTTTCCAAATAGGGCCGGAGAACGAATTTCACGGTGTCATAGTTGCCGCCTACAAGAGAAATCATATTCTCTTTGTACTTTTTTGTTTGCGAAAGATATCGGGAGAGGTAATTTCGGGCATCGTGCATTCTGGTCTCAATTGATTCATTTCCTGAACCCAAAGGGAAGTCTTCCTCCTGCTTTTCAAAAAAATCTTTATCCAATAGATATACATGACCGGCGTCACGCCGGTTGTCGGTGAATACGAACTTCCCCCTGATGCCATGTCGTACGGCGGCGGTCACTCCCAGCATGCCCTTTTCAATGGCCCCCACAAACATCCCCAGGTCCATCTGCAGGTTCAGCTCCTCCATAGGGTCGAGACTGATGGCTGGCTGGGAGTAATCGATCGAGCGCAACACTCTCCGGCCCGTCACCTCCACCTCCTTCAGCTGCAGGTTCCATGCCTCCGGTTCTCCGTCGTCGACATCCTTTTTTCCTGAAGCCCCTTTCTGAGGTACATACTTCATGGGATGTGTCTCGTAGTAATCAAGACTCCTCACGTGAGGCACATAGCCTTGGTCTATGGGAATGTACTGATAGGGCCAATGGCCGTATTGGTCGCGGACGTCGAAAAAGTCGGTTTTGGTGTCACGTTGTATCGTTCGATTGTCTTCATTCACCTTTACGAAGACGATAGCGTCTCCCTCAAATTCCTCCAGATTGAACGCAAACGTGCCTATGCTGTCGGTAAAGCCTTCGCCGCCGTACCATGAAGTGGTGTCTCTCAGCATGGTCAGTTCTATCCCCACCCCCTCCTGTCCGATTCTCCGGCTGCGTTCGCGCCTGGTCCCGAGCAGCGGGTACACCACTCCCGACACTTTCAGGTCCTTTTCAGTTCTGAACGCAGGTTCGAAGGGCCTGATGCCGGCCATCTGCTGCCAGTCGTATCGGCGCCATCCCTGCACCATCAGGAGCAGGTCGAGCTCATGGAGCCTTTTCTTGTTGCCGGCATCGAAATAACAGTCGGGGTCTTCGATGAATCCGTAAAGGTCGGAAGACAGAAGCAGGTTGGACAGAATCGTCTGATGCGAGGCGTTGGTCTCGCGGTTGGACTCGTCTGTGACACTGACCGAAAATGAGTTGTTTTGAAGGCTGTTGGCGGAATCCGCCTCCAAGACCGCATTCGAGAGCGAGAAGCCGAGATTTACCTGGTGATATCCCGAGTAGGTGCCTTCTCCCGACACGACAAATGACTGGGCCGACGGCTTTGGGTCCACAAACACCAGCCTTTCGGCGAATATCCGCCCCTCGGCGTTGAACAGGGTGATCTGGTTCACACCGGCGGGCAGCATGCCGCCGCTCACGCGGATGGTCCTGCCTCCTGCCCGCGAAGGCGCGTCTTCCGACTGCGATGCCTCCGTCTGTGGACTTTCCGGTATCAGGTCGAAGCTTTCGAACACGTAGGGCGTGCCGCGGCAGATGACCGACAGGCCCAGCGGCTCGTCCTTCTGTCCGGCGCTGCGCTGCACCTCCACGAGAAAGTCGCCCTTTCGGTCGCGGTTCACCGTCATCACATAGCCTTCGTCCAAGGGCTCGGGAAGCTCGTAATGGTAGGTCTTGCCCTGGTATTCAACACTGACCTTGGACCTTCCGCCCGCCTGCGGCAGACAGTAGAAGTCGCCCTTGCCGCGGTGGCTGGTGCGGAACGTGCCCGCCGACCTGCCGTCCGGCCCCTTCTTTTGGCCTTCCACCGCACCCTTCACTTCGGCCCATCGTCCCTCCTCGTCGCGCGCCTCGAAAGCCACCCTCGACATCAGTCCCTTGACCAGATGACCGCCCTCGGGGTAGAACACTATCTCGGGCCGCTTCTCCGGAGGGTTCTTCGGCTCGTTCTTTCCCGTCACCTTCGGACGCTCGCGGATGGTCTTCTCGCGGTACAGGCCCGGCTCGCGCGGCTCGCAATACACCGGAAACACCCTCGAAAACGCCGTCCCGCTCTCCTGGAAGAAGCGCTCCGTGTAGCTCTCGTCGAAGAAGAAGGCGTTGATCTCCTTCTCGTAGGGCTGCTGCACCATACCGAAGTTGAGCATCTCGCGCGTGTAGGCACGCACCTCGTAGTAGCCCGACTGGTACTCCTTCTTCAGTTCGAACTCGCCCCAGCACTGGCCGTT
>JAZQNO010000023.1:0-127845 GCA_045627385.1 Bacteroidales bacterium | reverse complement strand
GTTATTTTATTCGATGCGTGAGGACCGCACGCATGAACTCATGACCGACAGTCTGACCAGGCAACTGATTACATCTGCAAGTCTGGAGACTCCGCGAGAGCGGCTCCAGACACACTCGATGAAACACTACCTCCGATTGATTTTGAATTAATTTACTATCAGGCTCTTGTGATTTGGAAAATAATTGATTACACTTGCAAATCAAACAGATAGAAAAGGCATTGGTTATGGACAGAAATTCTGGAATCGGAAGAAAGCTGCGTGCGTCTTCTGACATCCTGCCGTTTCTGCTGTGCTTCTGTCTGTTGGCCCCATTGTTTCCCCTGAACGCCTCCCTACACAGCCTCACGGGAGGCGGCCTTCTGGTGGAGACGCAGACGGTGTCCTCCCGGCAGGGTCAGAGCGGTGACGTATCGCAGAACCTGTACTACGCCTACAGCGACCGTCTGGGTTCTGTGAGAAGCATCACCGACGGCGACGGTCGGGTGATGGAACGTCGTCACTACGATGCCTGGGGACGGCCCGAAGGGCTCCTTCGTATCGACATCACACCGCGTGGCTTCACGGGCCACGAGCACATCGGCGCCTTCGGCCTGATAGACATGAACGGTCGCATGTACGACCCCGTGACGGCGCAGTTCCTGAGTCCGGACCCCTACATCCAGTCTCCCGGCTCGTGGCTCAACTACAACCGCTACGCCTACTGCCTCCACAATCCGCTCATGTACACCGACCCCGACGGAGAATACTGGCACATCATCATAGGGGCAGTAGTAGGGGGGCAATTAATCTTGTCACAAGGTAGGGGGCATTTTTCGAAATCGGGAATTTTTGTTATTTTTGCGCCTTATATCAAAAGTGAGATTTTACAGACGCAGCAATGGCTAAAAAATTCGCCGAATATTCACAGTTCAATCTGAGCGACATCAACAAGGATGTGCTCAAGGATTGGGACGCCAAAGACCTGTTCCACAAGAGTACCGACCTGAGGGAAGGCTGTCCTTCCTTCGTGTTCTACGAGGGCCCGCCCTCGGCCAACGGCATGCCGGGCATCCATCATGTCATGGCGCGCAGCATCAAAGACACCTTTTGCCGCTACAAGACCATGAAGGGTTTTCAGGTGAAACGCAAGGCCGGTTGGGATACCCACGGCCTGCCCGTTGAACTCGGTGTGGAGAAAGCTCTGGGAATCACCAAGGAAGATATCGGCAAAAAGATTTCGGTCGACGACTACAACGCCGCCTGCCGCAAGGATGTGATGAAGTTCACGAAAGAGTGGACCGACCTGACCCACAAGATGGGTTATTGGGTGGATCTGGACAATCCCTACATCACCTACGACAACCGCTACATCGAGACCCTCTGGTGGCTGCTCAAGCAGCTCTACAACAAGGGCCTGCTCTACAAAGGCTATACCATCCAGCCCTATTCGCCCGCGGCCGGCACCGGGCTTTCGAGCCACGAACTCAACCAGCCGGGCTGCTACCGGGTGGTGAAGGACACCACCGTGACGGGCATTTTTGACATGCTCGATCCGCGGCCGGAAATGACCGAATGGGGTAAGGCCGCTTTCGTGGCCTGGACCACCACACCCTGGACCCTGCCTTCCAATACGGCTCTCTGTGTCGGTCCGAACATCGACTATGTGGCTGTCCAGACCTTCAACCCCTACAACGGTGACCGCCTCACGCTGGTGATGGCCGAAGCCCGTCTGGGCGCCTATCTGAAAGGAAAGCAATATGAAACGCTAGCCGAAATGGAGGCCCTCGACATCGACAAGGTCGACGGCAAGCAGCTTCCCTACCGCATTGTGGGCCGTTACAAAGGTTCCGAACTGGTGGGCATGCATTACCGTCAGCTGATGCCCTGGGTAAAGCCTCTGGAAAAGCTCGACGAGAATGCCGCCGATTATGTGAAACGGTATGCCTCTGTCCACACCGACAAAGTGTTCGTCTGCGGTCAGGACCGTTTTGTGGAACTCTCGGAAGAGGCCTTCCGTGTGATTCCCGGCGATTATGTGACAACGGAAGACGGTACGGGCATTGTACATATCGCTCCCACTTCGGGTGCCGACGATGCCAAGGTGGCCAAACCCGCCGGCATTCCTTCGCTGTTTATGATCAATCAGCTGTCGGAAACGCGTCCGATGGTGGACATGACCGGCAAATATTATCTTCTGGACGACTGCGACAGCACATTCGTGGAGACCTGTGTCAATGCGGAAGCCTATGCCTTGCATGCCGGCGATTTTGTGAAGAACGCCTACAGCCCCAAATACAATCAGGGTGGTAAGTACGACGAAGCCGCCGCTGCCAAGGACGACGATTTGAACATTGTCATCTGTCTGGAGATGAAGCGTCAGGGAACGGCTTTCAGAATAGAGAAGCACGAACACGATTATCCCCATTGCTGGCGTACCGACAAGCCGGTGCTCTATTACCCGCTCGACAGCTGGTTCATCCGTGCCACTGCCTGCCGCGACCAGATGGTGGAACTGAACAGGACCATCAACTGGAAACCCGAATGGACGGGAAGCGGCCGTTTCGGCAAATGGCTGGAGAACCTCAACGACTGGAACCTCAGCCGCAGCCGCTACTGGGGCACTCCGCTGCCTGTCTGGCGCAACCGCGACACTCGCGAGGAGCTCTGCATCGGTAGCGTGGAAGAACTTTACAACGAAATCGAAAAGTCGGTGAAAGCCGGTTTCATGAAGGCCAATCCTTACAAGGAAAAGGGTTTTGTGCCGAGTGTGATGAGCAAGGAAAACTACGAGCGCATCGACCTGCACCGTCCCTATGTGGACGACATTGTCCTGGTGAGCCCGAGCGGCAAGCCCATGAAGCGCGAGACCGACCTCATCGACGTGTGGTTCGACAGCGGTGCCATGCCTTATGCCCAGATCCATTATCCTTTCGAAAACAAGGAGGCTTTCGACAGCCGCCAGATCTATCCGGCCGACTTCATCGCCGAAGGAGTGGACCAGACCCGCGGATGGTTCTACACGCTGCATGCGCTGGCTGTGATGATTTTCGGTTCGGTGGCCTACAAGAATGTGATTTCCAACGGCCTGGTGCTCGACAAGAACGGCATGAAGATGTCGAAACGTCTGGGCAATGCGGTCGATCCTTTCGGCGCCATCGAAAAGTATGGCAGCGATCCGCTGCGCTGGTACATGATCACCAACGCCTCTCCCTGGGACAATCTGCGTTTCGATACGGAAGGCGTGGAAGAAGTGCGCCGCAAGTTCTTCGGAACGCTCTACAACACGTATTCCTTCTTCGCCCTCTATGCCAATGTGGACGGATTTACCGGCCAGGAGCCCGAAGTGCCTGTGGCCGAACGTCCCGAAATCGACCGCTGGATTCTGTCGCTTCTCAACGACCTCATCCTCGAGACCGATGCCGCCTATGCCGACTACGAGGCCACCAAGGCCGGTCGTGCCATTTCGGAATTCGTCACCGAAAACCTCAGCAACTGGTATGTGCGCCTCAACCGCAAGCGTTTCTGGGGCGGCGAGTTCTCCAAAGACAAACTGTCGGCCTATCAGACCTTGTACACTTGTCTGGAAACGGTGGCCCGCCTGATGGCGCCCATCGCTCCTTTCTATGCCGACCGTCTGTTCCTCGACCTGAATGCCGCTACCGGCCGCGACAAGAGCGAATCGGTGCATCTGTCGCTCTATCCGGTGGCCGATGTCTCCATCATCGACGAAAAGCTGAACGCCCGCATGCAGATGGCCCAGCAGATCACGTCCATGGTGCTGGCTCTGCGCAAGAAAGTCAACATAAAGGTGCGCCAGCCGCTGCAGGCCATCATCATCCCGCAGCTCAGCCAGGAACAGCAGGAAGCTATCGACGCTGTTCGCAATCTCATTCTCACCGAGGTGAATGTCAAGGAGATGCGTATTGTGGAGAATGCGGCCGGCATACTGGTGAAACGCATCAAACCCGATTTCAAGAAGCTTGGCCCGAAGTGTGGCAAACTGATGAAGCAGGTGGCCGAATCGCTGAAGAATCTCGATCAGGAGAGCATCTTCGCTTTCGAGGCCAGCGGACAATATGAAATGAGCCTGGAAGGTCAGACGATTCTGGTGGAGGCCGGCGATGTGGAATTCTTCTCGGAAGACATTCCCGGCTGGCTGGTGGCCAACGAGGGCCGTCTGACGGTCGCCCTCGAAGTGGAGATTTCGGAGGAGCTCCGTCGGGAGGGCATTGCCCGCGAACTGGTCAACCGCATTCAGAATCTGCGCAAGTCGCAGGGATTCGAGATAACCGACCGCATCTGTGTGGCGCTCCAGTCTCATCCCAACACCGACGAGGCTGTGCTGTCGTGGAAGGACTACATCGCTTCGCAGGTGCTGGCCGACCGCATCGATCTGGTGGAAGGTCTCGAAGGCACTCCGCTCGATATGGATGACTTCAGTCTGAACATCAAAGTGGATAAAATCTAAAACACTCAAAATCATAAGAACATGGCAGAAATCGTTCGTTATTCCGATGCCGAACTCGAGGAGTTCCGCGTGTTGATCAATGAAAAGCTTGAAAAGGCCAGAGCCGAGTATGAACAGCTTCAGAAGAGCCTGGAGGGGAACGACGCTTCCGACACCGCTCCCACCTTCAAGGCTTTTGAAGACGGCGCCAACTTCCAGCAGCGCGAAGAAGTGTCGCGTCTGGCAGCCCGTCAGCTCAAGTTCATCCAGCATCTGGAGGCCGCTCTGGTGCGCATCGACAACAAGACCTACGGCATTTGCCGCGAAACCGGCAAACTCATCCCCAAGGAGCGCCTGATGGCTGTGCCTCACGCCACGCTCAGCATCGAAGCCAAGAGTAAATGAGATGACCCGCGAAGCTGAATGCAAAGCTGCCCGCCGCGGATGGCTGGTGACACTGGTGGTGTGCCTGCTCGTCTTCGTCGACCAGGCGGTGAAGATTTATATCAAGACCCATTTCGAGCTGCACGAGAGCGTCCGTGTGGCCAACTGGTTCTATATCTTCTTCACCGAAAACAACGGCATGGCATTCGGCTGGGAATTCTTCGACAAGATTTTCCTGACGCTCTTCCGCATAGTCGCCTCGGGACTTCTGGTCTGGTATCTGGTATATCTCTGCCGCCAGCCCAAAGGGGTCATTCCCACAGGCTATCTCGTCTGCGTGGCGATGATTCTGGCCGGAGCCCTGGGCAACATCTTCGACTGTCTTTTCTACGGACTCGTTTTCGACCACAGCTACGGTCAGGTGGCGCAACTGTTTCCTGCTGGCGGAGGCTACGGAAAGTTCGGTTACGGAAAAGTGGTCGACATGCTGTATTTCCCCTTGATCGATACGGATTTGCCTGCCAATTTTCCCATTTGGGGCGGTCAGCATTTCATCTTCTTCCGTCCGATTTTCAACATCGCCGATTCGTGCATCACTGTCGGTATCCTAGTGATGCTGATTTTCTACCACAAAACATTGTCGAGCGAGACGTCGAAAGCGGAAAAACGTCCTGCCAAAACGAAAAAGGAATGAAACATCGGCTGCTGATCTGTCTGTTGGCTTTTGCCTGTCTTTCCCCGACCCTGTCGTGCCGACAGGACAAGGAAGAGGGTGATGTGATGTCTGAAGCAAAGTTTGTGAGGGTGCTGTCGGACATCTATCTGACGGATGCGCTTCTCAAACAGGACCGCCGGACGAGCCAGCAGTGGGCTAATGGCCTGAAGGACATTTATTTTCAGGACCTGGCCTATCAGAGCATTCTCGACCGGCATCGCATCACCGAGGCCGATTTCTATGCCACGGTGGCCTATTACGGAACGAAGAGCCACCAGATGGTGACCATTCTCAATCAGGTCGAAGCCAGACTGCAGGCCTGCAACGACGACATTGACCGCCGCGAGGCCGAGGAAAAGGCCGAACTTGAGCGTCTGGAGTTTGAAAAGCGTTGGAAAACGGTCAGCATCGACGAATCATACGCCATGCTCTGGGGGCGTTTCCTGGAATTGCGCGATTCCTGCGTGCGGGTGTGGAATGTGGGTGACACCATTCCCAAACCTTTGTCTGACAGTACTTATTCTGCCTCATCAGTCTATTTCGGACTCCTGTCCGATATGGAGGAAGTGCTGGCTGACATTCGGGAGGCTGTCCGCCTGTACGATGCCGTTATGGCAACGAATTCAGCCGTTCTGGATTCCGCTGAGGCCGATTCCTTGAGAATCGGTTCCGTCGAGGTCGATTCGGCTGCGGTCGATTCGATGAAGGCTGTCAGAGACAGCGTCTGCGAAATTCCGAGCAGACAATCGCCGTTGCCATCGAGACGTTCAGAGACTCGCTTCCGTGCCGATCTGGTGGAAATGCCGGAATCAGCAATCGTCGAGTGACGGCTTTCGCCGTCCGTGGGCAGATGCCCTTGCCTTCGTTCCCCATCAACAGAATGCCGCAAGCGGGCAACTTGGCCCGATAGATGTCTTCGCCGTCGAGGAAGGTGCCGAAGACGGGCAGCTGTGTCTGAGGCAGAAACTCGGCCAGATCCACATAATGGATGCTGACGCGCCCGATGGCTCCCATGGTGGCCTGGACCACTTTGGGGTTGAAGGCGTCGACGGTGCCGACGGAACAGAAGATGTGCTCTATGCCGAACCAGTCGGCGGTGCGGATGATGGTGCCCAAATTGCCGGGGTCCTGCACGTCGTCCAGTGCGATGGAAAGGCTCCGGCGGATGTCGTCCATGTCGAGTTGGGGACGGGGGATCTCAAAAACGCCCAGAACATCCTGAGGGGCCGACTGCAGACTGGCCTGCCGCAGTTCGTCTTCTGTGACGGAAATGATTTCGCCGGCCTTGGCCTCGGGATGGGCGGACAGCCAGTTTTGCGTGGCTACCAGGCAGCGGCAGTCCATGAGCGGCAGCAGGTCGCCGACCAGTTTGTGACCTTCGGCCAGGAACAGCCCGTATTGCTGGCGGAATTTCTTTTGCTCCAGGGAATTGATCCACTTTATTTTGGCTTTGCTGAGCATAGGTTTCGTCTGATTCAGGTACGAAAGTACGAAACAAAAAAGTATTTGCCAACTTTGTCGGGAAAATGTACATTTGCATTTTTGTCAATCGGATGTGATTCTTCTTATGCGTCGAGCCAGTTTTTTCCGGACCTTGTCTTGCCTGTCGCTCCTGGCACTGGCTTGCGCTTGCAATACGCTTAAATATGTGCCTGAAAATGAAGCACTTCTAAGAAAGAATCACATCGAAGTTTCCGAAGGTGACGTTTCTCCCAGGTCGCTGAAGTCTTATGTGAGGCAACAGCCCAACAGCCGTATGCTGGGCCTGTTCAACCTCAATCTGGGCATTTACAATCTGTCCGGACCCGACACTTCGCGCTGGATCAACCGCACCCTCCGCAATATGGGCGAAGAACCGGTCATTTACGACGAAGAACAGGCTGAGCGCTCGCGCCGCTCGATGGAACGCTATCTGTTCAGCAAAGGCTATTTCGAGTCGGAGGTGGTCCGCAGCACCACCGTCAGCCGACGCCGGGCAGACGTGTGGTACAAGGCCGATCCCAACCGTCCGTACATCGTCAGCGATTTCACCTACAAGTCGGAAGAATCCGACGTGCTGGACAGTCTCATCCGAGTGGCTATCGCCAATCAGCCGGTCCGTATCGGCGACAATTTCGACAGCAAGGCGCTGGACCGCGTGCGTACGGAGATTGTGACGCTGGCCCGTGACGAGGGTTACTATGCGCTCAATAAAGACCATTTCGCCTATCAGGTCGACAGCACCGTGGGTGACCACGAGGTGAGCGTGACGCTTCAGGTGCGCCCTTTCACGCAGGTGGCTTCGGGTCAGGCAGGACGCAGCGGAAAGCATTTCCAGTATCGCATCTCGAAGGTGTATTTCCTGCTGGATGTGCCCACCAACTCTTTCTTGCGCAATGACAACCGCTATGCATTGGAGGACTACGACGAACAGACGGAGGGCGATTATCATTTCGTTTACCGCAACCGCCCGTTCCTGCGCGAGAAGACACTGCTGCAGAACTGTTTTGTGGAACCCGGGCAATGGTACAACGCTTCGGCCGTCGACCGCACCTACCGCCGCTTCAATGCCCTGAACGGCTTGAAATATGTCAATATCCGTTTTGTGGAAGCGGTTTCTGAAAACGAAGACGAGCGCAGTCTGGACTGCTACATCGTGCTCACTCCTTCCGAAGACCATCTGTTTACGGTCGATGTGGAAGGCACCAATACGGCGGGCGACCTGGGCGTGGCCGGAACGGTGTCCTATTCGCACCAGAACCTGTTGGGCGCCGGCGAACGCTACAACATCAGCCTGAGAGGCGCTTACGAAGCCTTGTCCAATTCTTTCGCCAACGACTACATCGAGTATGGCGGCGAAACCTCTCTGGATTTTCCGGACTTCCGCATGCCGTTCCTATCGCAGGAATTCAGAAAGCAGATCGATGCCGGCACCAGCTACAAATTCAGTTACGACAACATGTCGCGTCCCGAATTCCTGCGCACGACGGCGGCGGCCTCCCTGGAATACAACTGGCACAACGATCGGGTTCGCAACACGCTCAGTCCGATCGATTTCGCTTATGTGTACATGCCTTGGGTCGACAACGATTTCAGAGACAAATATCTGACGGGCAGTTCCTATCTGCGGTACAGTTACGAAGACCAGTTCATCCTGCGGGCAGTCTACGGATTCCTGTATTCGAGTCTGCCGCAGGGATTGTATACGAACCGGCGCAACTACTATACGTTGCGTGTCAATGTGGAGTCGGCCGGCAATCTGCTCGATTTGGGATACCGCCAATGGGGTACGCCCAACTCGGAGGGTCAATACACCATCGGCAACATTCCGTTTTCGCAGTATCTGAAGGGTGAATTGGAATATACCCGCAACATCGTGCTCAACGGCAATACGCGTGTGGCTTTCCGCGGAGGCTTGGGGCTGGCTTATCCCTACGGCAATTCCAAGATTCTGCCTTTTGAAAAGCGTTTCTACTCAGGCGGAGCCAACTCGGTGCGTGGCTGGTCGGTGCGTACCTTGGGCCCCGGAACTTTCAAGACCCAGCTCAAGACCATCGATTTCATGAATCAGTCGGGCGACATGAAACTAGACCTGAATATGGAAATCCGACAGCGCTGGGCCGGAGTGCTGGAAGGCGCCTATTTTATCGATGCCGGCAACATCTGGACACTTCGCCAGTACGACAACCAGCCCGGCGGACAGTTTTCGTTCGACACTTTCTATGAGCAGATCGCCTGCAGTGTGGGTCTGGGCCTGCGCTTCGACTTCAATTTCCTGCTGCTGCGTGTCGACGGCGGTATGAAAGTCTACGATCCAAGCGGTGCCACGACTATGGAGAAATGGCGCATCCGTCATATCGACAGCTGGGACGATTTTGCGCTTCATCTGGCCATCGGTTATCCGTTCTGATTTTTTACTGTCATTGAAAACCGACCAGACATTCAACCCGATTTTTTGTATATTTGTTTCCGTTAAAATACAAGACACATGTACTATCTGCAGACAGAAAACATAGTCAAAGACTACAGCAACCATCGGGCGCTGGATGGTGTCAGCATCTCTGTTCCCGAAGGAAAAATCTACGGGCTTCTCGGGCCTAACGGTGCCGGCAAGAGCACCCTCATCCGCATCATCAACGGCATCACCGTGGCCGACAGCGGCAAAGTGTATCTCAACGGACGCCTTTTCCAGCCGGGCGATGTGGCCACTATCGGCTATCTGCCCGAAGAGAGAGGTCTGTACAAGAAAATGAAGGTGGCCGAGCAGGCCATCTATCTGGCCCGCTTGAGGGGTGTCTCCAAAGCTGATGCCCAGAGCCGTCTGAAATATTGGATGGAAAAGTTCCAGATAACCGACTGGGCCAACAAGAAGATGGAGGAACTCTCCAAGGGCATGCAGCAGAAGATGCAGTTCATCATCACCGTTCTTCATTGTCCCAAGTTGCTCATCTTCGACGAGCCTTTCAGCGGTTTCGACCCGGTCAACGCCCAGCTGGTCCGCAACGAGATCCTCTATCTCAAGCAGCAGGGTGCGACCATTCTGTTCTCCACCCACAATATGGCTTCGGTGGAGGAAATATGTGATGAAATAGGTCTGATAAACCATTCCAAACTGGTGCTGCAAGGCCAGGTGGACGATGTTCGCGAGAGTTTCCGCCAAGGGATTTTCCGCCTGAAAGCGCATATCCCTGCCGATGTCGGGCAGGCCGAGGCTGTCATCGCCCAAGCTCCCGGCTGCACGCTCGAAGGTCTCGAAAAGGCCGCTCGCTACTGGACGTGGAACGTGAAAATCGATGCGGCCATGCCCAAGCATCAGGTTTATGAATATTTCTCCACCCGATTCGACCTGCTGTCGTTTGAGGAACTGATTCCTTCCATGAACGAAATTTTCATCCAAGCAGTAGGCGGAGCTATTTCCGAAGAAGAATTGGCCAATATCAGCAATACCTTTTAAATCTATAGATTATGAATAAATTAGGCATTATCATCGAACGCGAATATCTCTCGAGGGTCAAAAAGAAATCCTTCATCATCATGACCCTTCTCATGCCTTTGATTTTTGTGGCCATCATCGCCGTGCCTCTGCTGTTGTCGACCGTTTCCGACAACAAGCAACGCCAGATTGCCGTGAATGACGAAAGTGGTCTCTACATGTCTCGTCTTCAGAATAGCGACCATTGGAATTTCGTGGCTTTCAACGAAGAAATCAGCCAGATGGACGCTTCCATGCGCGGTTCGTTCGATATTTTCGTTTCGGTCAAGGGCAATCTGTCCGACACCACTGGCATCGTCAAATTCTACTCCGAAAAGCAAGTTGGCATGGAAGTGAAAAACTGGGTGATGGAACAGTTCAGGCAAATGGCTCAGAACGACAAGATTGCTTCCTACAATATTCCGGAACTGGAGCAGATTCTTCAGGATGTCCGAGTGAATGTGCGCAACGAAAGCGTGATTTGGTCGGAGGACGGTGCCGAAAAGAAGACCTCTTCGGAGATTTCCCTGATCATCGGAATGGTGGCCACCATGCTCATTTACATCTTCATCTTTGCCTATGGCAACTCTGTCATGTCGGGTGTTGTGGAAGAAAAGTCGAACCGAATCGTGGAGATTATGGTTTCTTCTGTGAAACCGTTCTATCTGATGATGGGTAAAATCATTGGCATCGCTTTGGTGGGACTTACTCAGTTCTTCCTCTGGGTGGTGCTGATTGCCGTCCTGGGCACTGTGTTCGTGACGGCCAGCGGAATGCCGATGGATGCGCTGATGAATTCGGACATGCTCGCTTCGATGTCGGCAGCCGAACTGGCTCAGTTCCATGTGAACGCCGACGTGGTCGATGCGCTCCAGATTGTGCAGTCGTTTGACTGGGGCAAGATTCTGCTGTGGTTTGTGCTGTATTTCCTGGGCGGATATATGCTTTATTCTTCCATGTTCGCCGCTATCGGCGCTGCTGTCGACAACAACGAAGATACCAGCCAGTTTGTGATGCCTATCGTGTTCATTATCCTGTTTGGCCTCTATGCCGGCATGTATGGTGCTATGAACCCCGAAGGTCCGCTGCTCCGCTGGTGCTCCTTCATTCCTTTTACCTCACCCATTGTGATGGTGGTCAGATTGCCTTTCGGTGTGCCTATCTGGGAACTGCTGATTTCGTATGCGTTGCTGGCTGCCACTTTCATTCTCACGGTTAAACTGGCTGCCAAGATTTATCGCACAGGCATCCTGCTGTACGGCAAGAAGATAACCTACAAGGATCTTCTGATTTGGCTGCGTCTCAAGAATTGAGGGTTCAGTGGCTGTCGGTCTGTGAGCCGATCAGTGCCAGAAGCCGTTCGAGCGCTTCTGATTGGGGAATGTTTTTCTCGATGCAGGTGCGGCCTTTGTAAAGGCTGATGCGGTCTCGGCCCGCGCCGACGTATCCGTAGTCGGCATCGGCCATTTCACCGGGACCGTTGACGATGCAGCCCATGACGGCTATTTTCAGCCCTTTCAGGTGGGCGGTTCCGGCTTTCACTTTGGCGATGGTTTCCTGCAGGTCGAACATGGTGCGGCCACATCCCGGGCAGGAAATGTATTCGGTCTTGCTGACACGCTGACGTGCTGCCTGCAGTATGGTGAAGGCTGTTTCGACAGCCAATCCGTCACTTTTGATCATCAGTCCGTCCGCCCATCCGTCGAGCAGCAGGCTTCCGGCGTCGGCTGCACTGTAGAGTTGCCATTGCTGCATTGGCAAGCCCCTGTAGTCGAGGCAGACGATGACCGGATTGTCGCAATGCGCGATAGCCAGCCGATGGAAGGCGGCACGCATTTCGGCAGGTGCGTTCCGGTGGCAGGAGTGCAGCATCAGTACCATGTCGGGCGACAGACGGGCCAGAAATTCGTCGGTGAGATTGGAATAGCCGACCTGCAGGCAAGGAATGTCTCCTGCGGCCGTACCGTTTTTCAGACAGACGAGCCGCCCGCCGTCCAGTCGATAGTCGGCTTTGAGGCTGGAACGGCCTTCCGGGACGGTTTCGGCCGTCTCGCCTGCGGCTTCGACGACCACCGGCACCTGGCCTCCGCCAATCAGTCCCAGTGCCCGGCTTTCGCGACGCTTGAAATGAAAGGGATCGAATCCGGACCAGACTTCGGCCCGGATGGCCGGATGCCCTTCGCGGCAACTGATGTAGTCGGCAAGTTCTTTGGCCACAGGCACCTCGGCTTCGGGAGCCTCGCTCAGTGAAACGCGGATGGTGTCGCCGATGCCGTCGGCCAGCAAGGCACCGATGCCGAGAGCCGACTTGATGCGGCCGTCCTCGCCTTCTCCAGCCTCGGTGACGCCCAGATGAAGCGGAAAATGCATGTCCTCCGCATTCATCGTTTCGACCAGCAGTCGCACGGTCTGTACCATGATGAGCGTGTTGGATGCCTTTATCGAAATGACCACATCGGTGAAATGCTCTTCGCGGCAAATCCGCAGGTATTCCATACAGGAAGCCACCATCCCTTCGGGGGTGTCGCCGTAGCGGTCCATCATGCGGGCCGAGAGCGAACCGTGGTTGACGCCGATGCGGATGGCGGTGTGATGTTCGCGGCAGAGCTGGAGGAAAGGAATGAAACGAGCCCGCACCTGGTCTTCGTCGGCAAAGTTGCCTGGATTGATGCGGACTTTTTCCACTCGGCTGGCGGCAGCCTGTGCGGCATTGGGGTTGAAATGGATGTCGGCCACCAGCGGCGTGTCGATACCCAGGTTGCGAATGGCCTCGCGGATGTTGGTCAGGTTCTCGGCTTCGCGTACGCCTTGAGCCGTGAGGCGGACGATTTCACAGCCGGCATCGACCATCCGACAGATTTGTGCGACACTGCCTTCGGTGTCCATCGTCGACGTGTTGGTCATCGACTGGATACGGACAGGATTGTCTGCGCCGACCTGGACACAGCCGACGTTCACCGCCGATGAAACACGGCGGTGATAGTTGAAAAGGTCTTCGCAATAAGCCATTGCGGGTTCAGTCAACCTTGTAGTCGTAGTGAATTCCCGACAGTTCCTTGTCGGCCTTTTCGATTTTGCCCTTCAGCCCCTGTTTGTAAGCCAGGAAACGGCCGGCCAGTTCCCGGTCGGCCAAAGAAAGCATTTCGACGGCCAGAATGGCGGCGTTCATGGCTCCGTTGACGGCAA
The DNA here is from genome assembly GCA_045627385.1 of Bacteroidales bacterium. Classification (GTDB taxonomy): domain Bacteria; phylum Bacteroidota; class Bacteroidia; order Bacteroidales; family UBA1402; genus UBA1757. The sequence continues at coordinate 114,180 of JAZQNO010000023.1, read as the reverse complement.
CTGTGGCGACAGGTATGCCCGGAGGCATCTGTACGATGGCCAGCAGGGCGTCCATTCCGCTCAGACTCGAAGCGATGGGCACACCGATGACGGGCAGACAGGTGTTGGCGGCAATGACGCCGGGCAGGGCGGCGGCCATGCCGGCGCCGGCGATGATGATTTTCACACCGCGGTCTTCGGCTTCTTTGGCAAAGCGCTCGACGGCGTCGGGCGTGCGATGGGCCGAAAGCGCGTGCATCTCAAAAGGAATGCGGAATTCGTCGAGCAGCTTGGCAGCCTTCTCCATAATGGGAAGGTCGGAGGTGCTGCCCATGATGATGCTGACAAGGGGAGTCATGGCCTTTTATTTGATCAGTGATTCGTAGGCGGCTGCATCCAGCAGGCTGTCGAGTTCGGTAGGATCGGCAAGAGCGATTTTAATCATCCAGCCTTCGCCGTAGGGGTCTTGGTTGACCAGTTCGGGCTGGTCTTCGAGAGCGGGATTCTGCTCCAGCACTTCACCGGAGGCCGGCAGGAACAGGTCGGAAACGGCTTTGACGGCTTCGACCGTACCGAAAACCTCTTCTTTCTTGACTGCTTCGCCGACGGTGGTGATGTCGACAAAGACGATTTCTCCCAACTCGGACTGGGCGAAATCGGTGATACCTACATAGGCTTCGTTGCCTTCCACACGGATCCATTCGTGGTCCTTGGTGTACTTCAAATTCTGCGGGATATTCATATCTGTATGATTTAAAATGATTATTCAATTGTCCTTTGACGCGAGGAGGCTATGCCCAACTGTTCGCGGTATTTGGCCACTGTGCGGCGGGCCAGCCGGTAACCTTTTTCGTTGAGGATTCTGACCAGAGCCTCGTCGGTGAGGGGATGTTTCTTGTCTTCGGCTTCGATGAGTTCCGACAGGATGCCGGTCACTTCGCGCACGGAGACTTCCTGCCCGTCGGCGGTCTGCAGACCTTCTGAGAAGAAGTGTTTGAGCGGGAATATGCCGAATTCGGTCTGAATGAATTTGCTGTTGCTGACGCGGGAAACCGTGGATATGTCGAGACCCGTGACTGCGGCGATGTCTTTGAGTTTCATCGGGCGCATCACTTTTTCTTCGCCGCTGCGGAAGAAGGCTTCCTGATGGTCGACAATGGCCTGCATGGTGGTGAGGAGTGTGCGTTGGCGCTGTTCGAGCGCATCGATGAACCATCTGGCCGCTTCGATTTTCTGCTTGGCAAAGGCGGCTGCCTCGCGCATCTGACGGTTCTGGGGCTTCTTGGATCGGCTCTGATATTCCTTGAGCAGCCGGATGTAGGTCGGACTGACGTGCAGGTCGGGGATCGTGGTGTCGTTGAGCAGCAGGTTCAGGCGGCCGTCGTTGTTTTCCAATACGAAATCGGGCAGAATCTGACGGCCTGTTTCGTTGAGAAGAGTGGCTTCCCAGTCGTTGCCGGGTTTGGGGTTGAGCCTGGACACTTCCTTGACGGCGCGGTTGAAATCGTCTTCGTCGATGCCCCAATCCTGAATGATGCGGGCATAACGGTGTTCTGAAAAATCGTCGAAATAGTCTTCGAGCAGTTTGGTGGCCCGTTTCACCTCCACCGTCTGGTTCTTGCGCTCCAACTGCAGCAGCAAGCAGTCCTGCAGGTCTTTGGCGGCAACGCCGGCGGGTTCGAATTCGCGGATATGTTCGAGCATGTGCTCCAACTGGTGCACGCTGACTTCTTCGTTGGTCTGGAAACAGATCTGGTCGGAAATGGTGTCGAGCGTGGCCCGCAGATATCCGTCGTCGTCGATGTTGCCGATGATGTATTCGCCCATGAGTCTTTCCAGGTCGTCCGTCTCCAGATCGGCGAGCTGGCGTTTCAAATATTCCTGCAGGGAATCGGTCTGTACGCCCATGAAAGGTTCGCGCCGGTCGTCCTGATTCTTGTCGGCCGGCTGGGTTTCGCCATAATCGGCTGCGCGGTCGTCGTAGTCGTCTATGTAGGATTGGAGATCCGAGAAATCGTCTTCATCGCGGTTGTCGGAAGATTCGCGGTTGTCGGAAGATTCACGGTCTTCGGAATCGAAACTGTCTTCCGATTCGAAATTGTCTTCGTCGGAAGATGCCATGGGATCTTCGCCGAATTCCAAAGCAGGATTGTTGTCAATCTCCTGCAGCACACGTTCTTCCATTTCCAAAGCCGGAATCTCCAACAGTTTGATCTGCTGGAGCTGCTGTTGGGTGAGACGCTGCTGCTGTCTGAGCGTCAGTTGCTGGTCGAGTGCCATAGCTTCGATAGGATGGAAAATCTATGCAAAAGTAAGCTGTTTTCGGGCAAAATGCAATATCAGGCGTAGTTGAAAGTGCTGCCGCCGACAAACTCTCTCAAGAGCGAGTTGAGCGGTATCTCCGTGGCGCTGACAGGCTCGACGTGACTGAGCAGACTCAGCAGGCGCTGAGCTTCGGCGTATTCGGGAGCCGTCTGAGGAACCTGTTGCAGGTGAGGCTCCACAAAATGCTTCAAGACGGCAATTTCGAAACTGAGGGCGGAATTGAAGATGGCGTCGGCCTGTTCCTGGAAGGGAAAGATCCATTTTTCCTCTCCGGCGCGCACGCTCGGCCAGCGCGCAATGGTAGCCTGCGGCGAATTGCCGCGGTACTGCACGTCGCGGATGATGCGGCGCAGCATGCGGTTGTCGGTGGGCGAGACGCGGTTGTGGTCGTCGAGGGCGAGCGAGGTCATGGCCGAAACGAAAATCTTGTATTCGGCTTCGGGCGGAATGCTGGGCAGCAGTTCGGGATTGAGGGCGTGGATGCCTTCCAGCACGAGAATGTCGTTGGGGCCCAGTTTCAGGCGTTTCCTGTCGTGAAATTCCTTGGCCCCCTTGGTGAAATTGTAGGTCGGCACGATGACTTCTTCGCCATTGAGAAGCTGCACCAGCTGTCGGTTGAACAGCTCCAGGTCGAGGGCGTAGAGCGATTCGAAGTCGTAGTCGCCGTTTTCGTCGCGCGGCGATTGCTCCCGCTCGACGAAATAGTCGTCCAGAGAAATGGGGACAGGCCTCAAACCATTGACTGCCAGCTGAATGGACAGGCGCTTGCTGAAAGTGGTTTTGCCAGAAGATGAAGGGCCGGCAACCAGCACCAGTCTGATCTGCGGTTTCGAGGCTATGTCGTCGGCGATGTGTGAAATGCGTTTCTCCTGAAGGGCTTCGGCAAACTTCACCAACAGTCCGGTGAATCCGCGCTGGCAGACCTCGTTGAGGTCGCCCACATTGTTGAGCTTCATGAGCCGGTTCCAGTTCAGAGTCTCCTGATAGGTCTCCATTGTCTTGGGCCAGTCGGTGACAATCGGCAGTTTGTCGGGCTGACGGGCATCGGGTATGCTCAGCAGCAGGCCGTTGTGAAAGGGCGTGAGGTCGAACAGGCCCAGATAGGAGGTGTTGCAGGCCAGCGGACCGTAGCAGTAGTCGGTGTGCGAGCCCATCGTATAATAGGGGACATACAGCCGGTGGTAGTGGCTGAGAAGCGTCACCAGGTCTTCGCGCCTGTCTTCGCGGAACTTCTCGATGACCAGCGCCGTCTCCTCTTCTATGCGGTGAATGGGCAGTCTGTCATTGATGAACGCCCGCACTTTCTGACGGATCTGAACCGAAAGGCCCGGCAGTTGGGACAAAGGCAGCTCGTCCTGTCCGGCTTTGGGCTCGATCATGCAGTACAGATTCTGTCCGACGGTATGCTTGACCACAAAGCGGAACTGCGGATACAGCTCGTCCAAAGCGGCCGCAATGAGAAACACCAGGGTGCGTTGGTAGACACGTTGTCCTTCCTCGGAAGTCAGTCCCACAAACAACACCTGTTTGGGGTGGTATATTTCCATGTTGAGGCTCTGGAGTTTGTTGTTGACCACGGCGGCCACTGGAGTGAATCCCAATTCGGGACTCATGCGTAGAGCCAGCTCTTCCAGACGGGATCCGTTGGGAAGGCATGTGTATTGCCGGTTGTTCCGGCAGAAGATCTTGATCTGTTTCGACATAGTTGTATCAGTTTCCGGTGTGAAGATAGCGAGATATCTGCGAATTTGTATGTCTATTAACTATTTTTTCGACACGGATAGAATTATTTGTGCTATTTTTGTCGCTCCCAAAGTTTGAGGAATTTATTAACTCTTTAATTACTAATAGACAATGAAGAAAAATCTCGTGATGGCCTCTCTGGCAGGCATCGCTGTTTGCGGCTTGGTTTTCGGCAGCTGCAACCAGGCTCCCAAGGCCGAAGACGAACAGGGCGAAAAGCAGGAAACCGTGAAGCAGGGCCGCGGTCTGGCTTCTCTGGAAGACAGCATCAGCTACGCTTATGGTGTGGGTATCGCCGACAACCTGACCCAAAATCTGGAGTCGATGCCCGCTGACATCAACCTGAATGTTTTCATGAAGGCTTTCGAACTGACCATGAAGGGTGAAACCGGCAAACTCAAAATCAAACCCGAAGAAGCCTATCAGGTTTTCCAGAAATGCATCATGGCCATTATGGAACAGCGCGCCCAGGCCAACAAGAAAGCCGCAGCCGAATTCATGGCTGAAAACGGCAAGAGAGAAGGCGTCGTCACCACTGAAAGCGGCCTGCAGTACGAAGTGCTCGTGGCTGGCGAAGGTGCGAAGCCGACAGCTACCGACCGCGTCAGCGTGCACTATCACGGCACTCTGCTCGACGGTACTGTATTCGACAGTTCCGTTGAACGCGGCAATTCTGTCCAGTTCGGCGTCAGCCAGGTCATTCCCGGTTGGACCGAGGGCCTGCAGCTGATGAGCGTCGGTTCCAAGTACAAACTCTATATCCCTTCACAACTGGCTTATGGCGACCAGGGTGCCGGCGACGTCATCGAACCGGGTGCCATGCTGATTTTCGAAGTGGAACTGCTCGACATCGTAAAATAATCGACGACAAAACATTGTGGGGGGCTGGTGGAATTCTTTCATCAGCCTCTTTACATTTTATGGCCTCATCCGTCATGGTGAAAAATTGATATGCAGATAGAACTCCATCAAGTCCACAAGACCTATCAGGGCGCCCAGCCGCTCCACGTGCTCAAGGGCATCGACCTCAGCATCGAAAAGGGCGAATTCGTGTCCATCATGGGCTCGTCCGGTTCGGGAAAATCCACTTTGCTGAACATCCTGGGCATTCTGGACAATTACGACGAGGGTGAGTACTATATCAACGGGCGTCTCATCAAAGGCTTGAGCGAAAAGGCTGCGGCCACCTACCGCAACAAGACCATCGGATTCATTTTCCAGTCGTTCAATCTGATCTCTTTCAAAACGGCTGTCGAAAATGTAGAACTGCCGCTGTTTTACCAGAAGGTCGGCCGTCGCAAGAGGCACGAGATGGCTATGGCCTATCTCGACCGTCTGGGTCTGAAGGATTGGGCCAGCCACTATCCCAACGAGATGTCGGGCGGACAGAAACAGCGTGTGGCCATTGCCCGCGCTCTGATTACGCGGCCGCAGATCATTCTGGCCGATGAACCCACCGGTGCACTCGACTCGCAGACCTCGGTGGAGGTGATGCAACTGCTGGGCGAACTTAACCGGCAGGAAGGTGTGACCATCATCGTGGTGACGCACGAAAGCGGTGTGGCCAACTGTACAGACCGCATCATCCATATCAAAGACGGCCTTATCGGTCAGATTGAAGACAACCGTCAGCACAATGCCTCGCAATTCGGTGCCGACACCTTGATGAAATAGTGCATGCGCGACCTTTTGACCGAAATATGGGAAAGCGTGCGCCGCAACAAATTGCGTACCTGCCTGACCGGCTTTGCCGTGTCATGGGGTATATTCATGATTATTGTGCTGGTGGGTGCGGGCAACGGTCTGCTCAACAGTTTCAACCAGACGGGAGACGATGTGGCCACCAACACGATGGAAGTGGGCGGCGGCGTCACCACCATCCCTTACGACGGCCTCAAGGTGGGTCGTCGGATCCGTCTGGAGGAATCCGACATGGACCTTCTCCGGCGGGATCCGTTTTCCCGATATGTGGACCAGGTCAGCACCAACTACTCTGTAAGCGGCTACCAGATTGTCTATGGCAACTACAATTTCCTGAACTGCAGTCTGTGCGGCGTATATGCGGGTTATGACGAAATGAACCGCGTTTCCATGCTGGCCGGCCGTTTCATCAATGAGTTCGACGATGACGAACACCGCAAGGTGGCGGTCATCACGCATATCATGGCCAAGACGCTGCTGGGCGGAAAGGCCGATTACGAATCTCTGCTCGGCAAGCGCATCCGGGTGAACGAGTATTCGCTGCTGGTGGTGGGCGTGCGCAAAGCCAGTGAGAATCAGGACGACAGAGATGTGTTTGTCCCGTATTCCACCTTGAAGAGCATTTTCGGCCTCGACAACAAGATTGACCAGTTCACCTTCACCTTTCACGGCCTGGAAACCGAAGAAGAGAATGAAGCGTTTGAAAACAACCTGCGCACCTCGATCAATTCCGCCCATCGCGCCGCGCCCGAAGACCGCAGCGCTGTCTGGATCTGGAACCGTTTCACACAGAACATGCAGATGGAAAAGGGGTCGCGCATTCTCAACATCGCCTTGTGGATCATCGGTATCTTCACGCTTTTGGGCGGTATCGTCGGCGTGAGCAACATCATGCTCATCACGGTGAAGGAGCGTACCCACGAATTCGGCATCCGCAAGGCCATCGGCGCCCGCCCATGGAACATCATGGAACTGATTGTTGCTGAAAGCGTGGCCATTACGGGCTTCTTCGGCTACATCGGCATGGCCCTCGGCATGATGGCCTGCTATATTTTGGACAAGACGGTCGGGCAGAGTTCGCTCGACCTGTTCGGCGAAAGCATCCAACTGCTGGTGAACCCGACCGTGGGCATCGACGTGGCCCTGGAAGCCACGCTGCTGCTGGTGGTGGCGGGCACGCTGGCCGGTATCGTCCCGGCACGCCAAGCCTCTCGTGTCAGACCCATTGAAGCCCTGAATGCCGTATGAGACTCGATATCGATTCAATCCGGGAAATAGCCGATTCTCTGGTGCGCAACAAGCGCCGGAGCATCCTCACGGGCTTCGGAGTGTTCTGGGGACTGTTCATGCTGCTGTTCCTCATCGGCGGCGGCAACGGTCTCAAACAGATGCTGTCGCAGAATTTCGACGGCTTTGCCAACAACACGGTCATTCTGATGTCTTCCAATACGTCCAAGCCCTACAAGGGACTGCGTGAGGGCCGCTATTGGGACCTCACCATCGAGGATGTGGAGCGTCTGCCGATGATGATTCCCGAACTGGACATCGTCACTCCGATGGTCAGTCGCTGGGGCACCGAAATAAGTTTTCAGTCGCGGTCCACTACGGGCGGCATCAAAGGTATCACGCCCGAATACGGGCAGGTGGAGACATCGCATATCCAGTATGGACGGTATCTCAATTCGGTGGATATGGAACTGGAGCGAAAAGTCTGTATCATCGGCAAGAGAATCTACAACGACCTGTTCCCCGAAGGGGGCGATCCCTGTGGCAGCTACATCCGGATAGGCTCTGTCTATATGCAGATTGTGGGAGTGGATTTCTCCACCGGCAACCTGAGCATCAACGGCCCCTTGACCCGCTCGGTGCTCATTCCCTACACAGTGGCCGCCAAGCTGTACAACAGCGGACATGTGGTCGATCTGATCTGTGTGACCGGAAAACCCGACGTCAGGATGAGTTCTCTCGAAGAAAGGATCCGCAACGTCGTGGCCCGTCAGCACCAGTTCGATCCGACCGACCAGATGGCTATGATGGTGTTCAATACCGAGCAGCTTTTCGCCATTGTGGACAATCTCTTCAAAGGACTCAATTTCCTCATCTGGCTGGTGGGTATCGGCACTTTGCTGGCCGGCTGCATCGGCGTGAGCAACATCATGATGGTGACGGTGCGCGAAAGGACCGTGGAAATCGGCATCCGCCGCGCCATCGGCGCCCTGCCTCACGAAATCCTGTCGCAGATTCTGATGGAAAGCGTTTCGCTGACCTGTGTGGCCGGCTGTGCAGGCATCGTGTTCTCGGTCTTCCTGCTGAGCGGTCTGGAGGCGATAACCAAACACCAGGCCGTTTTCCAAATCGGTTTTTCGACAGCGGTCACGGCCCTGCTGCTCTTGGCCGTGCTGGGAGCGCTGGCGGGTCTGGCTCCTGCCGTCAGAGCAATGAATATCAAGCCTGTAGAGGCTATGAGAGATGAATGAACAATTATAACGATCGATATGAAAAAAGTAGTCAAGTATCTGGTATTCTTCTTAATCCTGCTGATTGTGGGAGGCACTTTCGCGTTCCTGTTCAAGCAGTCGAAACCCAAGGCCGATGTCTTCACCGAACTGACGGTGGAAAAACGCGACATCGCCCGCACGTCTGTCATCACCGGCAAGATACAGCCGCGTAACGAGGTCAATATCAAACCTCAGATCAACGGTATCATCGCCGAACTCTACAAAGAGGCCGGCCAGCAGGTGCAAAAGGACGAGGTCATTGCCCGTCTGACGGTAATCCCCGACATGAATTCGCTCAGTTCGGCCCAGAGCCGCGTGAGGCTGTCCACCATCAATCTGGAGCAGGCTCAGGTGAATTACGACCGCGAGAAACAGCTCTATGACAAGAGTCTGGTCAGCGAAGAGGAAATGGACCAGGTCCGCCAGAATCTGGCGCAGGCCAAGGAGGAGCAGGCCGCCGCTCAGGAGGCGCTCGAAGTCATCCGCGACGGCGTTTCCAAGTCGAATGCCACCTCCAGCAGCACCTTGGTACGCTCCACCATTACGGGCCTTATCCTGGATGTCCCTGTGAAAGTGGGCAATTCGGTGATTCAGGCCAATACGATGAACGACGGCACCACGGTGGCCACGGTGGCTGACATGAACGACCTCATTTTCGACGGTCAGATTGACGAGACCGAGGTGGGCTCGCTGTGCGAAGGAATGGATATCTGCATCACCATCGGTGCTCTTCGCGACTATTCCTTCGATGCCACGCTGGAGTACATTTCGCCCAAGGCTGTCGAAAACAACGGTGCCAACCAGTTCGAGGTGAAAGCGGCTGTGGAGGTGACTTCCGACCGCATGATCCGCTCGGGTTACAGCGCCAATGCCGAAATCGTGCTGGAGAAGGTGGACAGTGTGCTGGCCATTCCGGAAAGCGCGTTGGAATTCACCCCTCAGGGTGTGAGCGTGTATGTGAAGCAGGAAGACGGCACCTACGAAGCCCGCACCATTGAGACGGGTCTCAGCGACGGCATCTACATCGAAGTCCGCTCGGGCCTTTCCCTGGGCGATGTGCTGCGTGGCCCGAAAGTGATTCCCATGGCCCAATAAAAGTGTGTGAAGCGATGAATAAGACCTTTATTTCCCTTCTTGTCGGTCTGCTGGCTGCTTTTTCCGTCACGGATTCCCTTGCTCAGACATCATCCCAATCGTCTGCGCCTGCTGCCTGGACATTGTCGGACTGCATCCGTTACGCGCTGGAGCACAATCTCACCGTCCGCCGCGACAGTCTGACGGTGGCCCAGCGTGAAATCGAACTCCATACGGCTCGGGCCCGCCGGCTACCCGGAGTGTCGGCCGGAGGTTCTCAGAATTTTTCGTTCGGCCGCGGTCTGACGGCCGACAATACGTATGCCAACACCAACACGACTTCCACATCTTTCAGTTTGGGGGCCGACATGACCTTGTTCCAAGGTTTCAGCATCAACCACAACATCGCTCTCAGCAAACTCAATCTGGCAGCCGCTACGGCCGATCTGGACAATGCCAAAGACGATATCAGCGTAGCCGTGGCCCAAGCCTTCATCCAGATTCTCTACAATCAGGAGATACTGGCCGTGGCCGAAAACCAGATTTCGGTCGACTCGATGCAGCTGGTCCGTCTGGAGGCTATGGTCGCCAGCGGAAAAGCCAGTTCTGCCGAAGTGTCGGCCCAGAAGGCCACATTGGCCCAGAGTGAGCTGACACGCACCCAGGCCGCCAACAATCTCCAGTTGTCGCTGCTGGATATGGTCCAGTTGCTCGAACTCGATTCGCCCGAGCATTTTTCTGTGGCAGCCCCTTCGACCGATTCTTTGGAAATCCGCGTTCTGCCGACTCCGGAAGAAATCTATGCCGAAGCCATCGCCTCTAAAGCGGTGGTCGAGGCCGAGCGTATCCGTCTGGACTATGCCGCCCGCAATATCGATATGGCCAAGGGCAATTATCTGCCGTCGCTTTCGCTTAACGGCGGTCTGGGCAGCAACTACTACACGGCCTCTCATGTGACTTCGTCCGCTTTCGGCGATCAGTTGCGCAACAACTTCAGCCAATACGTCGGTCTGTCGCTCAACATACCCGTTTTCAACCGTTTTTCCACCCGCAACAATGTGCGTATGGCGCAGCTGAACTATGAAAACCAGCAGTTGCAGCTGGAGACGGTCAGCAAAAATCTGTTCAAGGAAATCCAGCAGGCCTACTACAATGCGGTGGCCAGCGAGAGCAAATACGTGAGCAGCCAGTTGGCCGAACAGAGTGCTGCCGAGGCTTTCGAAATCATGTGCATCAAATACGAGAACGGAAAGGCCGGCATCACCGACTACAACGAGTCGAAAAGTCGCTACATCCAGGCGGCTTCCAACCTGGTCCAGGCGCGTTTCGAGTATCTGTACCAGACCAAACTGCTGGACAACTACCGTGGAGAAGAACTCACCTTTTAAATCCGATATGTTATGAAACTTTTAGGCAATCTTCTGTGGCTTGTACTGGGCGGCTTGGTGCTTTTCCTGCTTTACGGAGTGTTCGGACTGCTGATGTGTTGCACCATCGTGGGCATTCCCTTCGGTGTGCAGTTGTGGAAATTGGGAGCGTTGGCTCTATGTCCGTTCGGTTCGGATGTCTCGATGACGACGCAGCCCAGCTGTCTGACCCTTGTTTTCAATGTGCTGTGGCTTGTGCTTGGCTGGTGGGAAATCGCTTTGGTCCACCTGTTTTTCGCGGCCATCTGCGCTGTCACCATCGTGGGGATTCCGTTTGCGGTGCAGCACATCAAACTCATGAAGATGAGTCTGATGCCTTTCGGTTCGAAAATCAGCTGAGGAGAGTGGGCCCTGTAGGACTTGAACCTACGACTCCCTGATTATGAGTCAGGTGCTACTGACCAACTGAGCTAAGGGCCCGATTCGTTTCTGAATCTGGCTGCAAAGGTAGTTTATTTTGTTTGAAGCGCAAAATGTTCGTCAGGCTTGTGTTGAAGTTTGCTTTTCGCGGCGCTTTCCCTACCTTTGTGCTGTTTATCTATGGAGGGATATGGACCTGACGGGAATAAGGAATATCGTGTTCGATTTCGGCGGCGTGCTGGTGAATCTCAACAAGCAGCGGGTGCTCGACAGCCTCACGTCGATGGGATTCAGGCATATCGAAAACTATCTCACCAACTTCGGCCATGTGGACTGTTTCGGCGCCTTCGAAAACGGCGATATAGACAATGCCACCTTTTTCCAGCAGGTCAGAGACCTGATCGCTTCCCAACATCCGGGTGAAGAATTGGAACTGCCCACCGACAGCCAGCTCGATGCCGTCTGGGCTTCGTTTCTGGAAGAGATTCCACTGCGCAAAATCCGCATGGTGCACGCGCTGAGCAAGCGCTACCGCATCTGCATCCTCAGCAACACCAGCGAAATCCATGTCCGCGCCCTGCGTCAGTTCGATGAAGCCGGTTATCCTCTGGACGAATGCGTGTCGGGAAAGTATTATTCCTACAGGATGAAACATTCCAAACCCGGTCGCGAGATTTTCGAAATGATGCTGGCCGACTCTGGCATGAAGCCCGAGGAAACGCTGTTTGTGGACGACAGCCGGCGCAATTGCGACACGGCCCGCTCGCTCGGATTCCGGATTTATCAGCCTCAGACCAACAGCGATTTCTGCGACGACCTGTGTCCGGAAATCATGAAGGAAATCGAAGCTGGCGGATGCGTGGCCACGATGGGCTTCTTCGACGGTGTGCACCGGGGTCACCGCTATCTGCTTGACAGTCTGAAAACGATTGCCGCCCAGCGGCACCGGCAATCGCTTGTCTTGAGTTTCTGGCCTCACCCCTCGCAGGTGCTGCACGGGCGTTCGCCCCGACTGCTCACCGATGCGGCCGAAAAGCAGGCATTGCTGAACGCGACGGGAGTGGACCGGGTGGAGATGCTCGATTTCACTCCCGAGCTGGCTGGAATGTCGGCCTACGATTTCATGAAAAAAGTCCTGGTGGAGCGCTATGGAGTGAAGACCCTCCTCATCGGCTACGACCATCATTTCGGGTCGAGACAATGTGGCGATACGGAAGGCTTTGAAGATTACCGGCGCTACGGTGCCGAACTGGGGGTGGAAGTGCTGAGGGCCGACGCTTACCATTCGGCCTTGATGCCCGAAAGGACCGCCCTCAATTCGTCATACATTCGCAAGTGCTTGTCAGATAAACAGATAGAAAAGGCAAATCAAGCACTGGGCTATCACTATTTTCTCAGAGGAGTGGTCGAGTCGGGATTTGAAAACGGCCATCGGCTGGGATTTCCCACGGCCAATATCCGCCTGCCCGAAGCCGGCAAATTGTTGCCTGGAGACGGAGTCTATGCGGTGGAAGTGAAAGTGCTCGACACCGAGGCTCTCGGCATGCTCAACATCGGTTGCCGTCCCACGCTCGACAATGGCGGAAAACGTACGGTCGAGGTGAACATTTTCGATTTCGACCAGAATATATACGGAAAAGAGATAGAGGTGAGGTTTCTTTATTATCTTCGCGACGAACAGCGCTTCGAATCGACCGAGGCGCTGGCCCGACAACTGCAGTTGGACCGCGAACGGATTCTCGGTCAGTCTGCCGGAAACTGAACATCGGCTTTATGGAAACGAAACGCGCACTCATCGGTCTGACAGGCAATTTCCGTCAGGACCAGAACGAACAGGTGTTGGCGGCCGCCTATACGCAGGCTGTCGTCGAATCGGGGGCTGTGCCGGTGGTGCTGTCACCACTGACGCCTCTGGAACAGTTGGACAGCCTGTTGGACCGTCTCGACGGTCTCGTCTTTACGGGCGGCGGCGATTTCACCGAAGCGCTTGTCGGCGAACCGCTCCACGAAAAAGCCGCTTATCTGAATCCCGTCCGCGATGCGTTCGAGGCTCCGCTCATCCGAAAGGCCATGGCCCGGCAGATGCCGGTTCTCGGCATCTGCCGAGGTGCCCAACTGCTCAATCTGGCTATGGGTGGCAGTCTCTATCAGGACTTGCCCAGTCAGTATGTTCCCGCGCCGCCGGCTGTCTTCACCGAACAGCACAGCCAGCAGGCTGACCGCGACCAGACCACCCATGGGGTCGCCCTTCTGCCCGACACACTGCTTTCGAAGCTGTTCGGCGGAGTTGCCACCCTCGAGGTGAATTCCTTCCATCATCAGGCCATCCGTCAGGTCCCGGACGGGCTGCGTGTGGCCGCCATTTCGCCGGAAGGTGTCGTTGAGGCTGTTGAATCGGCCCGATACCAGCCGTTTGTCGGCGTGCAGTGGCATCCCGAATGTCTCATTCATACCCGTCCCGAAATGGGCCGCCTTTTCGGATGGCTGCGGGATGAGGCCCTTCTCTACCGGCGGGCTCGCGAGATTCAGGCATCTGCCGTGAGTCTGGACGCGCACACCGATGCGCCCATGTTCTTCGACGGTCATTTCGACATCTGCCACGGTGGATGGATCGAAAGGGGAAAAATCGATTTCGACGCTCAGGGTGAGGAACGTCTGGAACGTGTCGACAACCGTGTTGATTTCGACAAAATGCAGACGGCCGGACTCGACAGTGTGGTCATGGCCGCCTATATCAAACAGCTGGAGCGCACGCCGGAAGGCTTGCAGGCCGCTGCGCGGAAAGCGGAGCGCCTGCTCGACGAAACGATTGAACGCACCCGCCAATACGGCGACCGTGCCGAAGTGGCCCGTACGGCCGAAGACATTGTCCGACTGAAGAAACAGGGCAAAAAAGCGGTGCTGCTGGGCATTGAAAACGCCTATGCCCTGGGGCTGGATTTGGCCAATGTGGACCGTTTCGCCGACAAGGGAATCGTCTATATGACCTTGAGCCACAACGGACACAACGACGTCTGCGACTCGGCTTCGCAGCAGGACCGGCCCGAGCACAATGGGGTCAGCGTCTTCGGCCGCCAGGTCATCGAAGCGCTCAACCGCCGGGGTGTGATGGTCGACCTTTCGCACGCTTCTGAAAAATCTTTCTACGACGCTTTGGCCATTTCCAAAGCGCCCGTCATCTGCTCCCATTCGTCGGTCTGGAACCTGTGTCCTCATCGCCGCAATCTGAAAGACGAACAGATACGGGCTCTGGCTGCGAAGGGCGGTGTGATGGGCATTTGCCTCTACGACGGTTTCCTGTCGAAAGAGCATCCGGCCGATCTGACAGACATTGTCCGGCACATCGATTACGTGCGCCGTCTGGTCGGCATCGACTATGTGGGCATCGGCAGCGATTTCGACGGAGGCGGAGGCGTCTGCGGCTGCAACGATACGGCCCAACTGTTCGCCATCACCCGCGAACTGCTGCGCCTTGGTTATTGCGAAGAGGAAATCGCCAAGGTTTTGGGCGGCAATTTCCTGAGAGTGATGCATACGGTCAAGTCTTTTGCGTATGAGAAATAGTGCAACGATACTTCTTTTGGGCAGTCTGTTGGGGCTTTGCCTTTGTCTGCTGCTCTCTTGCGGAGGCAACAAGCCACGTCGGCCTCAACAGGCTCGTCCGCAGACGCCGGTTTTCAGTGCCGATTCGGCCTACGTCGCCTTGGCTGCCCAGATGGCTTTCGGCCCGCGTGTGCCGGCGTCTGAGGCACATCGCCGATGCGGCGACTGGATGGTGTCGCGCCTGGATTCGTATGGAGCGCGTGTCATTGAACAGACGGCCGAAGTCAAAGCCTTCGACGGCACTCTGCTGCCGATGCGCAACATCATCGCTTCTTTCAAGCCCGAACAGGCCAACCGCATGCTTGTCTGCGCCCATTGGGACTGCCGTCCGTGGTGCGACCAGCGCGAAGGGGCTGCCGACCTGCCGGTTCCCGGTGCAAACGACGGGGCAAGCGGTGCGGCGGTCATGCTGGAACTGGCTCGTGTGCTGAGTCTTCACCTGTCGGAACTGCCCATTGGCGTCGATTTGATTTTTTTCGATTTGGAAGACTACGGCGCTCCGTCCTGGTCGGCCCGTCAGGTCGAAAACGACTGGTGTCTGGGTTCCCAATACTGGAGCCGGCATCCGCATGTACAGTCATACGCGGCCCAATACGGCATTCTGCTCGACATGGTAGGCGGACGCGATGCCGTGTTCATGTGGGATTACTATTCCAAGCGCTATGCGCCGCAGATTCTGCGGAAAGTCTGGGAAACCGCCGCGGGTCTTGGATTCGGCTCGGCTTTCATTTCGGCCGACGGCGGTGCGGTGACAGACGACCATTATTACGTGAACCGTGTGGCCGGCATTCCCTGTGTGGACATCATCGATTTTGACGATGAACGCGGGGGCTTCAACCCCACCTGGCATACTCCAGACGACAATCTGGACCATATTGACCGACGTACCTTGGGCATGGTGGGCCAGACTTTGCTCGAGCTCATTTATTCCGAATAGCGTATGTTGCAGGCGTGCATGAAACAGGGCCTTATCGAGGCGGGATGCGACGAGGCGGGACGCGGCTGCCTGGCCGGTCCGGTCTATGCCGCTGCGGTGGTTTTCCCTCAGATTCCTTCGACCGATTCGGCCGATTTCAACGACGATTGGCAACTCATCACCCGATGGCTGAACGATTCCAAACAACTCACTGAGAAGCAGCGGTATCTCTTGCGTCCGGCCATTCAGCGCGTTGCCGATGCTTGGGCTGTAGGGGTGGCTGATGCCGCCGAAATCGATGCCGTCAACATACTGAACGCATCGCTGCTGGCCATGCACCGCGCCGTGGCCCAGCTGCAGGTCTGTCCCCAGCACCTCATCATCGACGGCAACCGTTGGCGCACGCCGGCCCAATTGCCGCTGAACCGTCTGCAGACCACAGAACAGCTGCGCGACATCCCGGCCACCACGGTGGTGAAGGGTGATGCCACCTATATGTCCATTGCCGCGGCATCGGTCTTGGCCAAGACGGGTCGTGACGACTGCATGAACGCCTTGCATTCGCAGTTCCCACAGTATCATTGGGACGAAAACAAGGGATATCCCACCGAAGCGCATCGTCGGGCCATCCGGGAAACGGGTGTATCGCCCTATCATCGCCAGAGTTTCAATCTTTTGGGAGAAGATCCCCAATTGTCGTTGTTTTAAGTCAATCCTTCAAAACCAGTCAGAATGATGAAATGCAAATATCTTCGCTACGGAAAGTTCGCCCTTGTGGCGACGCTGCTTTCGCTGGTGGCCTGTACATCGGCGGAAAAACCTTGTTATGCACCTCTGGTGACCGATTTTCCTGCATTTCCTCCGGAAAATGTGGACAAGTTCATGGATATGCACCAGATGTGGGCTCAGTTGGGTGTCACTCTGCCCGACCTGCCCCTGCATGCAGAAGATCCGATGCGTCCCGAGCATGTCCGCTGTACGCATGAATCCGGAAAATATTGGACCGACGAAGAGGCATATTCGCCCAACTCTCCTGCCGGCTATATGGTCAAGCGTTCGCTATGGGGCGAATGGACCAATTTTACTGAGGATATCAACCGAGTCGGCAATTATTCCACACTCGATCCGCTGGTTTTTGACAACGGCCGCCGGGTGAAGAATCTTAGGGATTGGGAACGTCGACGTGCTCCCCAGATTTGGGAACACTGTCAGGAAGACATTTGGGGGTATGTGCCTGAAGTCGCCAAGAGCCTCACGGTCAGATGGACACATACAGAAGGCCCGGTCGAGACGATGACGCTTCTTACCCAGGAGGGAAAGGAAGAAGAGTATTCCTATGTGTGTCACTGGCTGCTGGGCGAAGTGGACACATCTTATTACAGTGCTATCCGTCATCAGCCGCTTATAAAGGCTGTGCTTTATCTGCCTGTTGACGCCAGCCCTGCCTCGGCCAAGGCGGTTCATCGCCACAAAAGGGGTTGTCCGGTTATCATCCAGTTCGGTCAAAGCGTGGACCGAAAGCCTTCAAAGGTGGCTATTGCGGAGTGCTTCCAGCGAGGATGGGGCTATCTGCTCTACGACAGTCAGGCGCTTCAGCCCGATAATGGAGGGTTTGTGACTGATTATCTGATTGGTCTTTGCAATAAGGGTAACTGGCGCAAACCCGAAGATTGGGGCGCCATAGGGGCCTGGTCATGGGGCGTCAGCCGATTGATTGACTGGATGGAAGACAAGTCATTTGTGAATGCGGAGGCAGTGGGGGTGACCGGTCATTCGCGTTTTGGAAAGACGGCCTTGCTGGCCATGGTCTACGAGCCCCGTCTGGCGACTGCCTACGTGAGCTGTTCCGGCGTGCTGGGTGCGGCTCCGATGCGTACCAACTGGGGTGAAAACCTGGAAGTGATAGCCACGGAGGGTTCCTATTTCTGGGCAGCTGGCAACATTTTCAAATGGGTCGGTCCGCTGGGCGGCGACCGCTCGGGATTGCGCAAGCGTGAACTGCTGCGCACCGACGCCCATCTGCTGCTGTCGCTAGCCGCACCGCGCCCCGTGTTCATCAATGCCGGCACCACCGACAGTTGGGCCAATCCTTTCGGAATGTACTGCACCTGTCGCGACGCTTCGCCGGTGTACCAGCTCTACGGCTATCCCGGTCTGGTGATGTCGGACCGCATTCCGGTGGCCGATAAGACATACGATGCGGGCCGGATCGCCTACCGTCTGCACACGGGTGGACACACGGATTTGCCAGATTGGCCTGCTTTTGCTACATTCGCAGACCGTTTTTTACCTTAGAATGAACTCAAATTCACATAGAGATGAAATTTAAAAATCAATTTCCGGCCGTGCTGCTTGTGGTGGCGACGGCCCTGTCGGCTCCTCAGATGAAGGCCGAAGACATCGTTAAGACGGGATTCAATATGGGAGCTCTCCCAGCTGTTTCCTTCAGTTCCGACCTAGGTTTCCAGTATGGCGTCATTCTCAATTTCTTCGATTACGGCAACGGAAGCCATTATCCTGCTTATGACCATTCCCTTTATCTGGAAGCGTCCAAATACACCAAGGGCACCAGCGTGCTCCGCATGTACTACGATTCGGACCGGCTGATTGAAGGCGTTTCGACCTTCATCGACGCCGGCTACATGGCCAACGACATGATGGATTTCTACGGTTTCAACGGCTATCAGTCGGTCTATGACGCCGAAATCGCCAAGGGTACGGGTCTTACTGCCAACCGCGGTTTTTACAAGATGAAACAGGACAAGCTTTATCTGCAGGCCGACCTGCGTGGCGACTTGGAAGTGGAAAACCTGTTCTGGACGGCCGGCGCCGGTTATTACCACTACACGGTGGACGATCTCAATTTCGACAAGCTCAACAAGGGCAAGGATGCAGCCGACAAACTGCCCGAAGTGCCCAGCCTGTACGATTTGTACCAAACTTGGGGCTTGATTGACGACGAGGAAGCCGATGGAGGCAATCTGGGCCTGCTGAAGGCCGGTGTTATGTTTGATACGCGTAACGCCAAGAACAACCCCAGCAGCGGTATCTATTCCGAGGCTCTGTTGGAGTGGGCTGTCCCCGGCATCAGCGAGAGTTCCTATCTGGCCTATTCGATTATGCACCGCCAGTACATCGGTCTGGCTCCTTCGCTCAATTTCGCCTACCGTGTGGGCGTGCAAGGTATCATCGGCGACAACAAGATTCCGTTCTACCGTCGTCCGCAGTTGATTTCCTCCTTTATGAAACGCTCGGTCACCACGGGCTTGGGTGGCAACTATACTTTAAGGGGTATTCTGCAGAACCGTGTCGTAGGCGATGCTTTCGCGCTGGCCAATTTGGAACTTCGTTGGAAGGTGCTGAAGTTCACGGCATTCAACCAGAATTTCTACATCGGTCTGAATCCTTTCCTGGATGCCGGCTACATTCTCGACCCCTGCGATATGGACCTGACGCTGATGGATCCGCTCACAAAGAACGCTTTCTTTTCGGAAGACCCCGACGGTCTGCACTTGTCGGCCGGCTGCGGGCTGAAGATTGCGATGAATGAGAATTTCATCATTTCCTGCGATTTGGGTAAAGCCCTCAACGAGCAGGACAACAGCGGCCTGGGCGTATATATCTGCCTAAACTACCTGTTCTGACCTGTGGTCGGACCGTTTGTCTGCCGGGGTTTTCTGCCAGTGTAGAGCCGGCACAATCCGGCGCTGAACGATTGGTGGGTGATGTCGCAATAGCCGGCGTCACCCATTGTTTTCATCCATTCTTTCCTTCCCGGAAACGCCAATACCGATGCCGGCAGATAGCGGTAAGCGGCTTTGTCGCCCGACACAAGACCTCCGATGAAGGGCATGACATGACGGAAATAGAGGCAGTAGATCCATTTGAGAAGGGCGTTCTCGGGAACGGACAACTCCAGAATGACGAGTTTCCCGCCAGGTTTCAGCACCCGCAGAATCTCTTTGAGGCAATCTTCGCGCCGGGCGAAATTGCGGATGCCGAATCCAATGCTGACCGTGTCGAAACTTGCATCTTCGAATCTTAAATTCAAGCAGTTGCCGACTTCGCAACGGATGCGGTCGTCCAAGCCTTTGGCAGCGGTTTTTCTGCGCATGATGGTGAGCATTCCTTCCGAAATGTCCACTCCGGTCACTTCTATCTGTGGCAGACGGGTGGCTTCGTCGATGGCGAAATCGCCGGTGCCGCAGGCGATGTCGAGCACTTTGCCGCCTTCGATTTCCTTGAGCGACCTGCGGCGCCAGCAGCGGTCGATGCCCAATGAAAACAGGTGGTTCAGCGAATCGTAGCTGGGAGCTATCGAATCGAACATTCTGCCTATGCGGTCGGTCTGCATTTCCTTGAATTTTGCACTGCGAAGATAGTCATTTGTCGGGCTATATCATAGGCCGTTTTAACAAAAGAAAAGAATCGTTTTTGCAATTCTTAATGACGGAGGCTTGGACTTTTGTCGTTTTCTGATGATATTTGCACCATATAAAACCAACTGTTATGAAACGCAGACTGTTTATTCTGGCTTTTTTGCCACTGTTCCTTACCTCGTGCGGCGTGACCCGTATCGTCACCGTTTCGCCTGCCGTCTACTCGGGTTCGTACAGCACCACCATCACGGTGCCCAGAACGAAGACCGTCACGACCACTTCGGGCGTGTATGCCGCCAGCGAGGACATTTCGCTGTATCTCGACCTGCAGGCTGTGGGCGCGGCTTTCGCCCAGTCGTCCACCGTGCAGGAGTTTGAAAGCCTGTTGAACAACAGTTCCTACATGCTGTCCAACCTCGACCTCAACGGCGACGGATATGTGGATTATCTCAGAGTCCTCGAAGTGGTCGAGAACCACGCTCATGTGTTCCTCATCCAGGCAGTCCTGGGAGCCAACATCTATCAGGATGTGGCCACTGTAGTGGCTGAGGTTTCCACTGTCTACGCTTCCTGCCATGTGGAGATCATAGGTTCGCCCTACATCTACGGCAACAGCTACATCGTACAGCCGATTTTCGTCGCGACTCCTCCGATTTACGCGCATCTGTTGAGGCCGTCCTACAGACCTTGGAACTCGCCCTGGTACTGGAACCATTATCCTTCGTACTACAAGCGTCCGGTGCCGATTCATCTGAACCACTATCACGCGTATGTGAACACGTTCATGAGCCATCACCAGTACTGTCACACGGTCAGCTATCCGACCAAGTGCCACTACCCGGAGTATGCCCGTCTGACCAGTCCGAACAACCGCAACGACTACGGTCAGCAGCATCCGGAGCGTTCCTTTACGGTGCGTACGGCCGACATCGCCCGCAATTCCGGCAGAACGGCTGAAACCTTCAATGCCCGCGACATCCGCTCCAATCTGGACAGAACCACCACTACGGTGACCTCTTCGACCCGCAGCGCCTCCGCTTCTACGAGCACCCGTTCCACCACAGCGGCCAGCACGCGCAGCGCCGGCACGACCAGTTCGAGCAGTTCCACCCGTGGCACTACGGCCAGCACATCGACTTCTTCGACCTCGACCCGCAGCGCCGGCACGAGCAGCAGCACGAGCACGCGCAGCAGCGATGCCGCTACAAGTACGCGCAGCACTTCCACTGCTACGGCTTCTTCGACCGGCACCAGCACCCGCAGCACGGGCACCACGACCGGTTCGGGCAGCACGAGCACCCGCAGCGCTGAAGCTACGAGCAGTTCTTCGAGCAGCACCCGCAACTCGAGCAGTTCTTCGAGCACCCGCAGTTCTTCTTCGGAGACGACCGTCCGCAGCCGTGTCAGCAACAGCGGTTCTTCCAACACCCGCATCAGCACGGTCAACGAGTCGGGCACGAAGGCTTCCGGTTCGCGCACATCCAGCAGCGTCCGCTCGGCCAGCACGTCCTCTTCGAGTTCGTCAGATACACGTTCTTCCAGCACATCGAGCAGTACCCGCAGTTCGAGCAGTTCTTCGAGCAGCAGCCGTTCGGCCAGTACCAGCAGTTCCACCCGCAGATAATTTAAACTCCATATGTCTATGCGCTTTTTTTCAACCCTACTGATGTCAGTTCTGGTTTTGGGACTGCTGTCTTCGTGTACAGGTCCTGTCGGTCCTGCCGGTCCTGCCGGAAGAGACGGCCTAGACGGCCTAGACGGATCACGCATCTGGGATCCGATTATCATCGAGGTACCTCAGGAATCATGGAAGTATACCAATGCTCCGAACAACAACTATTTCTATGCGACTGTCGCTATGCCTGAGATTACGGAGGATGTATTTGACTTCGGCCTCATCAAAATGTATCGTGTGTTTGACTATGACAAGCCAAATGCCATGCAGCAGGAAATGCCCTTCACCCGCATGAAGGAATATCAGAAAGGCGCCCAATGGTATTTTTACACGGAAGTTGTCGACTATGACATTACGATTGGCGGAATCACCATCTACTACACGGTCAGTGATTTCGATTATGAACTGAATGAGACCTTCATTCCCGAAGCGATGCAGTTCCGTTGTCTGATTATGTATTGATGTCCGTTTTCTCCGATACGGAAGGGGTGGCTTTTCAGTCACCCCTTTTTTATGGCTGCCGTTCAGCCGAAGAGCGCGCGGAGAAGTGCGTCGAACCATCGGGTCGGAAGGATTTTGCTCAGGATGGGGAAGAAGGCCGAGCCCAGACCTTGGCGATAGCGTATGCGCGGACGGCGTTTGAGAGAGGCGCGGCAGATGGCTTTGCCGACCACCTCGGGCGAGGTGGCAAAACGGGCGTATGACCAGCGGAACAGTCTGGAATGTTTGAGCGCGCCGGCCTCGTAGACGGTTCCCCGGCTGTTTTCCAGAAGATTGTCCATAGCTATGTCGCACCACGAACTGCGTATGGCTCCCGGTTCGATAAGAATGACTTTGATTCCGAAAGGCTGCAATTCCATCCGCATGCATTCGCTCAAAGCCACGACCGCGTATTTGCTGGCATGATACCAGCTGCCTCGGGGTTCGCAGAAATGACCGGCCATGGAGGCCACATTGACAATGCGTCCATGGCCGGCTTCGCGCATGGCCGGAAGCACATTCCGGCAAAGGCCGGCCAGACCGAACACATTGACGTCGACCTGTTTGCGCGCTTCTTCCAAAGGCACTGTCTCCAAGGCTCCGTAGTAGCCGTAACCGGCATTGTTGACAAGTACGTCGATGCGTCCCTGTTCGTTCAGAATGAGTCTGACGGCGGCTTCGGCGGAAGCCTCGTCTGTGACGTCAAGATACAGGAGGTGAGCTCCAAGCGCTTGCAAATCGGCCATCTGCTCGATTCTGCGTGCAGCGCAGTAAACGGTGGCTCCTTTCTGAAGAAGCCTTCTGGCGGCGCTTTTCCCGATGCCGGAAGAAGCGCCTGTGACGAGAATGACTTTGCTGTCAGCGACCATAGTCCCATGTTTTTGTGCATGCAAATATGCAACTTTTTGTCCGTTTCGGTAGGTGATATGGATTAATTTAGCATACCTTTGTACCCACCAAACACAAAAGATTATGAAAACGAAATCCATTATCGTACTTGTGGCAGCTGCTCTGATGGCTATGCCCGCCGATGCCCAGTTCTTGAACAGACTTGCAGACAAGGCTCTTCAATCGGCCGAAAAAGCCGTCACCAAAAGTGTGGAAAAGAGCGTGGAAAGAACCACGGAAAAGGCTGTCGACAAGGTCCTTGGCGTAGCTGAAAAGGCTGTCGACGAACAGGTCGACAAGGCGGTGACTTCTCTCGACAATTCCGTCAATGAGGTGAATGCCCAGTTGGATACCCTCAACGCTCAATTGGATGCGGCCAACCAGACCGCACAAACGACTCAGACCAATGCCCAGTCTACCGCTGCCCGTGTCAGCCATCTTTATGGATCGGTCATGGGAGCCATGGGTGCCGGCACTCCGGTCTACACCGACAAAGGCGACGAAGTCAATCTGAATTGGCAATATATCGGTTTCATCCTCGATTGGACCTGTAAGTTCAAGGGAGACAAATGTGACAGTTCCGTCATGAACTACATTTTCCCCACCGAAGAGCTGGCCATCCAGTTCTATCGCGAACAAATCGAATCTCTGAGCAAGGACGAAGCCAAGCTCTTCTCGGTCAACGGTACGACCGTTTCGCAGGATGTGACGAAAGATTACGCCGACATGGACAAGATTGCCGTCAAGGCAAAATTGCAGCAGATGGTGCTCTCGATGGGCGGAACTCTGCAGTAAACCGCACCTCTCTCTTTGTCCGGAATAATCAGAAACGGACTGAAATCAATCGACAAAACGGGCTTTGGATGTGTCGCGCGGTTTGGCGTCCGGAGCTTCGTCGGCATAGCCGAATCCGACGGTCATAATGAGTTTGTAGCCATCGGAAAATCCAAGTTTCTCCAGATAGGGAGCAGCTGCCTCGGTCTCGAAGAAAGAAACGGGGCCGCCTTGAATGCAGGAACCTATGCCCATTGACTGGGCAGCCAGAACCATATTCTCACAAAGCAGGGCGCAGTCGAATACGCCGCCCATGTAGCCGTCGGTCTTGGCGGCGATGAAGACTACCGTCGGGGCATTGCGGAACATGTTGCGCTGTCCTTGCATACGTTCTTTGCCTTGTGCTTTTTCGCTGAGTTCTTTGAGCCATTCCTGATTGTCGGCCACACGCACTTCCCAAGGCTGACGGTTCAGTGCGTTGGGCGCGTTCAGACCGCATTCCACGATGGTTTCCATCTTGTCTCGTTCCACGGGCTGTGCCTGATAGGCGCGGATGCTGCGACGTTCCATGATGGTGCCGATGACGGCATCCTTTTTCTGTGTTTCAGTCATAATGCTGTTGTTGGATTTTGCCTGCACGGACCAGACGCACACACCGGCGATGACGACCGCTGCCAGACAGATGAGAATGAGTTTCGATTTCATAGATATGGAAATTTGGTGTTATTTGACGCCGGCCTGCAAGTCGTAAAGGTGCTTGAAGGCTCCGCCTTTTTCGAGCAGTTCGCTGTGAGTGCCGCGTTCCACGATGCGACCTTCCTGCAGCACGCAGATCAGGTCGGCGTTGCGCACGGTCGAGAGCCGGTGTGCGATGACGATGGTGGTGCGGTTTCTCATCAGATTTTCAAGAGCCTGCTGCACCAGACGTTCGCTTTCGGTGTCGAGGGCCGAAGTGGCTTCGTCGAGAATGAGAATGGGCGGGTTCTTGAGTATGGCGCGGGCAATGCTGATGCGCTGCCGCTGGCCTCCGGAAAGTTTGCTGCCGCGGTCGCCGATATTGGTTTGGTAACCCTCGGGAGTGGCCATGATGAAATCGTGGGCATTGGCGATTTTGGCTGCCTCGATTACCTGTTCCATTGTGGCATCTTTCATTCCGAAAGCGATGTTGCTGAAGAAGGAATCGTTGAAAAGAATGGCTTCCTGATTGACGTTGCCCATCAGTGCCCGCAGGTCTTTGACTCTGAAATCTCGGATGTCGTGTCCGTCGATGGCGATGCTGCCTCCGGTCACATCGTAAAAGCGGGGCAACAGGTCGACCAGCGTCGATTTGCCCGAGCCCGACTGACCCACCAGGGCTACGGTCTTGCCTTTTTCGATGCAGAGATCCACGTTTTTGAGGACTGGCTCCGACTGATAGCGGAAGCAGACGTCGCGATACTCAATCCGATCCTTGAATTCGGTCAGCTCCAGAGGAGTGGCGGGATCTTTAATCTCGTTTTCGGTCAGCAGAATGCGGTCGATGCGCTCCATCGAAGCCAGACCTTTTTGGATGCTGTACCATGCCTCCGAAAAGGATTTGGCTGGGTTGATGATGCTGTAGAAAATGACCAGGTAATAGATGAACACCTGTGCAGACAGGCCCGTGCTTTCCGACAGGATGATGCTGCCGCCGCCCCAAAGCACGATGGCGATGATGGCGGTTCCCAGGAATTCGCTCATGGGATGGGCCAGCTGCTGGCGGTGGAAGATGTGGGCCGTGATGCGGCGCAGCCGGTTGTTCTCTTCTTCGAAATGGTTGTAGGTGGTGTTTTCGGCATTGAACGCTTTGATGATGCGCAGACCGGAAAGCGTCTCTTCGATTTGCGACAGCATCTGACCCCATTTGTTCTGACCTTCACGCGAAGGTTTCTTGAGCTGTTTGCTGACACGGCCCAACAGCAGGATGGCAATGGGCAGCAGCACCAGCACAAAGAGTGTCAGTTCCCAACTCAGGAAGACCAGAGTCGCGAAATAGATAATCAGCATGATGGAATTCTTGAACAGCATGTCCAGTGATTTCATCACGGATGTTTCGACCTCTGTCACATCGCCCGACATGCGTGCGATGATGTCGCCTTTGCGTTCTTCGGAGAAGAAGGCGAGCGGCAGTTCCAGAATTTTCCGGTAAATGGTGTTGCGCAGGTCGCGCAGGACGGAGGTGCGGATGGCCACCATATTGACCGATGCCAGATACATGAATCCGGTTTTGAAGAAGGTCATCAGCAGCAGGAAACCGCCCAGTACGAGCAAAGTGAAACCGCCTCCGCGGGTGTCGATGAGACCCACCAGAAAATAATAGAAGTTGTCCTTCAGTGCCGGCCCCAATTCGCTCAGCGGCAGGTTCCAGATGTTTTCGTGGTGGGCGTAGGTACCGGTGGAGATGTTAAAGAGGATTTCCAGGACGGGTATGATGAGCGCGAACGAGAACAGGCTGAAAATGGTCGACATCAGGTTGTTGATGATGTTGAAGGCCACTTGTCTCTTGTAGGGCGGAATCAGTCGGAAAAGAAGTCGGAAGAATTGCTTCATAAAAGTGGTGTAAAGGACAGAGTCAGAGTGCAAAGTTACAAATAAAAGCGCCCTCGGGAGGCATAAAAGATTTTTTTTGTTGAAAAATTTGCAGATATGAAAAACTGCCGTACCTTTGCACCGCTTTTCGAAAGCACGGGCGCTTAGCGCAGCTGGTTTAGAGCATCTGCCCTACAAGCAGAGGGTCGGCGGTTCGAATCCGTCAGCGCCCACCACAGTACGAGTCGGTTGCAACGATGTTGCAGCCGATTTTTTTGTTCAATAACCGTATGCTTTATTCAGACTTCAAAGACTGCCGGATTTCCAAGTTGGGATTCGGGGCCATGCGCCTTCCGCTTTTGGAAGACGGCAAAACCATTGACCGTGAGGAGTTTCGCCGGATGATTGCTCTGGCATTCGAAGGCGGTGTCAACTATTTCGACACGGCATTTCCCTATCATGCCGGTATGTCTGAAGTCGTTTTGGGTGAACTGTTGAGCGATTGGCCGCGCGACTCCTGGATGATTGCCGACAAATATCCCGGACATCAGCTGAGCAAGCGTTTCGACCCGGCTGGAACTTTCGCCCGACAGTTGCGAAGATGCGGTGTCGATTATTTCGATTTTTATCTGATGCACAATGTGTGCGAAGAGTCTCTCCCTGTGTATCTCGAACCTCATTGGGGTATTTTGGACTTTTTTGTCGGAATGCGTAATAATGGGAAAATCAGGCATTTGGGATTTTCGTGCCATGCCGAGCCCGAAGTGTTGAAGCATTTTTTGGACGATACGCCCTATGGCCATGAAATGGAATTCTGCCAGATTCAGCTGAATTATCTGGATTGGGATTTGCAGAAAGCCCGTGAAAAAGTGAAGCTGTTGCAGGAACGAGACATTCCCGTCTGGGTGATGGAGCCTGTCCGCGGAGGCCGTCTCGCCAAGGAAGAGCAGATGCCTCGCGATCTTGTAGCTCGGATGAAGGCGCTCCGTCCAAACGAAAGCACGGCCGCATGGGCCTTCCGCTGGTTGCAGTCGGTGCCTGGTGTGAAAGTGGTTCTGAGCGGTATGTCTGATGTGGCGCAGATGGCCGACAATCTGAAGACATTCGCCGACGAACGGCCTTTGGACGAGACCGAAAAAGCACTCCTGTCTGAGTTGGCATCCCGACTTCACGGCACCGTCCCCTGTACCGCTTGCCGCTATTGCTGCGACGAATGTCCGATGGGTCTCGACATTCCCACGTTCATACAGTGCTACAACGACCTGAGTCTGGAGTTTAACTTTACGCCCATCATGCGTGTGGAATCGCTTGAACCTGACCGCCAACCGTCTCAATGTCAGTCTTGTGGCGCATGTAAAAGAATTTGTCCGCAGGGCATCGACATACCGTCCGCGATAGCCGGTCTGAACAGTCTGCTGGCCAAAATGCCCAGTTGGGCCGACATCTGCCGCCAGCGCGAGGCCGATGCCGAAAAGAACGAGAAATGAGCGGAAGGTTTGCAGTGATGCAAATTCTTACTAAATTTGCGCGCTAATATAATAACAGAGAAAATCATGATTAAAGAACAACTCTCCTCCCTTGACAATGTGGTGCTGAATCTAGGTAGCGGTACCGGCTTGGTAATGAGTATTGTGCTGGCTCTCATTATGTTCGGTGTCGCTCTTGGCATCAAATGGGAAACTCTGAAGAACATCTTCGTACAGCCGAAATCTATTATCACCGGTGTGGTCCTCCAGTGGATTGGCCTTCCCTTGGTCTCGTTCATTCTCATCGTCATTCTCAATCCATTCCTCACTCCGATGGTGGCTTTGGGCATGCTTTTGGTGGCCAGCTGCCCCGGCGGCAACATTTCCAACTTCATGAGTTCCTTCTCCAAGGGCAATGTGGAGCTTTCGGTGAGCATGACGGCTGTGGCAACGGTTTGCGCTCCTTTCGTCACTCCTTTCAATTTCTGGGCTTGGGGCAACCTCTATCTGAAGTTCGCCGCTATGACCAACACGCTGACGATTCCCCATCTTGAAATCCCGTTCAGCGAAATCTTCAAGACGGTGTTCATCATTCTGGGAATTCCCATCGTGCTGGGTATGCTGTGCGCCCATTATCTTCCCGGTTTCACCGACAAGATCAAAAAACCTTTCTCCATCTTCTCCATCGTCGTGTTCATCGTGATGGTCCTGGGCATGTTCATCCCCAACTGGCAGCTGTTTGTCAAGTATATCATCTTCATTTTCATTCTGGTGCTGCTTCACAACGCTTTCGCTTTCGGCACGGGCTTCTGTGGCGCTTCTCTGATGCATCTTCCCCGTCGCGACCGCCGCAGCATCACCATTGAGGTGGGCATTCAGAACTCGGGTCTCGGCCTGACGCTTCTGCTCAATCCGGCCATTTTCAACCCGGTTATCTGGAACAATCCCGAAACGGGCATCATGTATGGCGGCATGCTGTTTGTGACGGCCTGGTGGGGCATCTGGCACATCATATCCGGCCTGACGCTCGCTTCCGTTTTCCGCAGGATTCCTCTGGCGGAAGGCCTTTCGGGCAAGAAATAAAGAGCCAATACAAATTGGCCGTAGTGATGCGGCCTGATTATTAATAAAATGGAATTGAATGCATTAACGGCGGTCTCTCCTGTAGACGGAAGATACCGCTCCAAGACGGAAGATCTCAGTGAGTATTTTTCGGAGTATGCTCTGATCCGCTATCGCGTCAGAGTCGAGGTTGAATATTTCATCGCCCTGTGCCGGCTGCCTTTGCCGCAGTTGGAGGGAGCGCTTGACATGGCAGGGGCAGAGGTGCTGCGCGACATTTACCGCCAGTTCTCCCTCGGCGACGCCGAACGCATCAAGACCATCGAACAGACGACCAACCACGATGTCAAGGCGGTCGAGTATTTCCTCAAGGAAGAGTTCGACAAGCTGCAACTTTCCAAATATAAAGAATTCATCCATTTCGGCCTGACGTCTCAGGACATCAACAACACGTCCGTGCCTCTTTCCATCAAGGAAGCGCTGGAGAACGTGTATTATCCCGAGTTGCAGAAACTCATCGACTGCCTGGAGTCGTACGCCCGCGAATGGGCCGATGTGCCCATGTTGGCCAAGACGCACGGACAGCCGGCTTCTCCCACTCGCCTGGGCAAGGAAATCGAGGTCTTCGTGTATCGTCTCAACGAGCAGGTCAAACTGCTCCGTCAGATTCCGTTCTCTGCCAAGTTCGGCGGCGCCACGGGTAATTTCAACGCCCACCATGTGGCCTTCCCCGAGCGCAACTGGCCCGAATTCGGCGCCCGTTTCCTGTCCGAACAGCTGGGACTGCAGCGTGAAGCCTATACGACTCAGATTTCAAACTACGACAATCTGGCCGCCGTCTTCGACGGTCTGAAACGCATCAACACCATCGTCATGGATATGAACCGCGACTTGTGGATGTACATTTCGATGGAATATTTCAAACAGAAAATCAAAGCGGGCGAAGTCGGATCGAGCGCCATGCCGCACAAGGTCAACCCCATCGATTATGAGAATTCGGAAGGCAACATCGGTGTGGCCAACGCTCTGTACGCCCATCTGGCACAGAAACTGCCCGTGAGCCGCCTGCAGCGCGACCTGACCGATTCCACGGTTCTCCGCACGGTGGGCCTGCCCATCGCCCATTCGATCATCGCCTTCAAGAGCAGTCTGAAGGGCCTGGGCAAACTGCTCATCAACCGCGATGCCATCCGGCGCGATCTGGATGCCCACTGGGCTGTCGTGGCCGAAGGCATTCAGACCATTCTCCGCCGCGAAGGCTATCCCAACCCCTACGAGACACTCAAGGCGCTGACCCGTACCAACGAGGCCATCACCGAGGAGTCCATCTCGCAGTTCATTTCCACTCTGAACGTATCTGAAGCCGTGAAGGCCGAATTGCGTGATATCAAGCCGGACACTTACACCGGTATGTAATTAACCCTTTTATTTTCTTTAAACCCAATGTCATCAGATTTCAACAATTGGCGGGAAAAGCCTGAAGAAGGTGCATCGTCTGCCGACCGTGAAGGTTTCAACAACAACTACCGCAAGAGTTACAACGGCGGTGAGCGCAACTACAACAACGGTGAGCGCAACTACAACAACGGCGAGCGCAGTTTCAACCGCGAGCGCAGCGACCGTCCCTATGGTGACCGTCCTTATGGCAACCGCTCTTATGGTAACCGCCCCTATGGCAACCGCAATTTCAACAACAACGGCGAACGCAGTTTCAACAACAACGGTGAACGCAGTTTCAACCGCAGCGAAGGTGAAAACGGTGAACGTCCGCGTCGTCCGTACAACAACAACGGTTATGGCAACCGTTCCTACGGCAACCGCAACTACAACAACGGCGAGCGCAGTTTCAACCGCAACGAAGGCGAAAACGGCGAACGTCCGCGCCGCACATTCAACAACAACGGATACGGCAACCGCAGCTATGGCAACCGCAATTTCAACAACGGCGAGCGCAGCTACGGCAACCGCAGTTTCAACAACGGCGAACGCAATTTCGAAAACAACGGCGAAGGTTTCAACCGTCGTCCCCGTTTCGCAGCCGAGCCGGAAAAGCCTCAGGGTTTCCGTGCCGACGGCCGTCCCCGCCGTCCCAGAATCAACAAGGCCGCTGCGGCCGCTTCCAACACCGAATGGCTGGCTGAGAACGATTTCAAGGCACCGAAATTCGCCCCCAATCTCGATCCGACCAAACCCATCCGTCTCAACAAGTTCCTCTCGAATGCCGGAGTCTGCTCGCGCCGTGAAGCCGATGAATTCATCCAGGCCGGTGTGGTGAAGGTCAATGGTGAAGTGGTCAGCGAACTGGGCGTGAAGGTGATGCCTTCCGACGAAATCATGTTCCACGACCAGCCCGTCAAAATCGAACGCAAGGTCTACATCCTGCTCAACAAACCCAAGGATTGCGTGACCACCTCCGAAGATCCTCAGGAACGCCTGACGGTGATGGATATCGTCAAGAACGCATGCTACGAGCGCATTTATCCCGTCGGCCGTCTCGACCGCAACACCACCGGTGTGCTGCTGTTGACCAATGATGGCGATCTGGCCTCGAAACTGGCTCATCCCAAATACGAGAAGCGCAAGATTTATCAGGCCACTCTCGACAAGGATCTGACGGAAGAAGATCTGGCCGAAATCGCCAAGGGCGTCGAACTGGAAGGCGAAATGGTCGCCGTGGACGAAATCAGCTATGTCAATGACCGCAAGAACGTGATCGGCATCGAAATCCACTCTGGACAGAACCGGGTCGTCCGCCGTATCTTTGAGAAGTTCAATTACAAGGTATATCGTCTGGACCGCGTGTACTTCGCCGGTCTGACCAAGAAAAACCTGCCCCGCGGCAAATGGAGACACCTCACGGAGCGTGAAGTCTCTCAGCTGAAGATGGGTATTTTTTCGTAAGCCATATGGAAAAGATCAAACGGACAAAAGTAGCAGACCTGCTGGCCCGCAACGACTACGGCGCCATGGTCAATGCCAAGGGCTGGGTCCGCACCCGCCGCGGCAACAAACAGGTGGGGTTCATCGCGCTCAACGACGGATCGACCATCAACAACATTCAGATAGTGGTCGATTTGAACGTGTTCGGCGAGGACCGGCTCAAGGATGTCACCACGGGCGCCTGTCTGAGCGTGAACGGCGTGCTGACCGAATCGCAGGGAAGTGGCCAGGCGGTTGAAATCCAGGCTCGTGAAATCGAAGTTTTGGGCACTTGCGACAACACCTATCCTCTTCAGAAGAAGGGCTGCTCGATGGAATATCTCCGCAGCATCGCCCATCTGCGTCCCCGCACCAACACCTTCGGAGCCGTTTTCCGCATCCGTCACCATATGGCCATCGCCATCCACGAATTCTTCCATCAGAAGGGATTCTTCTATTTCCACACCCCGCTCATCACCGCCAGCGACTGCGAAGGCGCCGGTCAGATGTTCCAGGTGACCACGATGAATCTCTACGACTTGAAGAAAGACGAGAAGGGAAGCATCATTTACGACAACGATTTCTTCGGCAAGCAGGCCAGCCTGACCGTCTCCGGCCAGCTGGAAGGCGAACTGGCCGCCACGGCATTGGGTCAGATCTACACCTTCGGACCCACCTTCCGCGCTGAAAACTCCAATACTCCGCGCCATCTGGCCGAGTTCTGGATGGTCGAACCCGAAGTGGCTTTCGCCGACATGAACGACCTGATGGAACTGGAGGAAGAATTCATCAAATGGTGCGTCCGCTGGGCTCTCGAGCACTGCAAGGACGACTTGGAATTCCTCAACAAGATGATTGACAAGGGTCTGATCGAACGTCTCGAAAGCGTGGTCAACACCGAGTTCGTACATCTTCCCTACACCGAAGGCGTGAAGATTCTGGAAGAAGCTGTCGCCAAAGGCAAGAAGTTCGAATATCCGGTTTTCTGGGGTTGCGACCTGGCCAGCGAGCACGAGCGCTATCTGGTGGAGGAACATTTCGGAAAGCCCGTCATCATGACCGATTACCCGAAGGAGATCAAGGCCTTCTACATGAAGATCAATGAGGATGACAAGACCGTTCAGGGCACCGATGTGCTGTTCCCGCAGATCGGCGAAATCATCGGCGGAAGTGTCCGTGAAGAGAATTATGACAAACTGATGGGCGAAATCGAGGCCCGCAACATTCCGATGAAGGATATGTGGTGGTATCTCGACACCCGTCGCTACGGCTCATGCCCGCACGCCGGCTTCGGTCTGGGCTTCGAGCGACTGCTGCTGTTTGTGACAGGCATGCAGAATATCCGCGATGTGATTCCCTTCCCGCGTACCCCGCGCAACGCCGATTTCTGATGAAACGTTTGCTGAGTTGCCTGTTGCTGGCTGCGGTCTGTCTGCAAGGTTTCGCTTTTGAGCGGCAGGGCAAGGTGCTGGGTCTGAAACCGGGACTTGCCTATCGCGACCTCGTTGAAGTGCAGTCTGTACTTCAGTCGAACTATGGAGCTGAAAGTCTGGTCGAACAAACGGCCAGGCTCACTCAACTCAATACCAAGAACATCGAGTACGCCGGTTTCACTTGGGGTGTCGTCTCCATGCAGTTCTACGGTGAACGCCGACGTTTGTTCTCCATCAAGTTTGAAGAACCCTTTGTCGAGTTTGAATCGGCAAAGTCTCTTTATCTCAATCTCTTTCAGCAACTCAAGGAAGAATACGGTATGCCGGCTCAGACTTCCGGCAATCTGGCTTCCTGGGTAAATGACTATGGGGTGCTCGTTTCGCTCAATCTGAAACAATCGTCCGATTCGAGCGGTGAACAGACCTATTATTATGTATCGCTCTACTACGATCATGTGGAGACGATGCGGATTTATCTTCAGATGGATAAAGACAACGATTGAATATCTCAAAACTAGTAGTCAAGATGAAAACTGTATCTCATTTCATTGCCATGCTGGCAGTCGCGATGTCTTCTGTCAGTGCCTACGCCTACTATGACCAGCCTATTTCTTCGGTTATTTCCGATCCGGAAGACCATGTCTTTTACGATACCCAGCTGCTGGGACCTCAGCGCACCTGGACAGCGCCCGATTTTTTCGTGCCTTCGGAATGGCTTCCCAATGCCAGTGACGCCAAGTTGGGCAAAGGTTGGGGGTTCGGCGATACGAAAACCGGCAGCGCCTTCAACACTCGCGCCAATATGCGCGAATGGTGCGGTATCGAGGAGGGTGATGAAATCTACGGCATTATCCTGGAAGTCAACGGACAGATTCGTCTTGACCTGCCTAGCTGCGATTCGATTTATGTCAGATGGATGGGAACGGGCCAGCGCGGTATCAAAATCACCAATACCTATAACGACGAGTATGGCTGGTACGCTCTGGAGGGCAACCGCCCGGGAGGCGAGACAGGCCTTACCATTGGCTCTAAGGATTCTGTTACGGTTTTCCTCAATCCGACCAAACTCGACAAGGATGTGCTGCCCACCGGTCAGACCTTCATCATGCGCATCAAGATTTACGAGGGTTACGAAAAAGGTGAGTTGCCCGAGTTCGACGGTACGGTTGCCGCTTGGTCTGATCGCTATCGTCCCGGTCCGACCGGAACCGTCGTTTTGGACCATATGCTCCAGACCACCGATGAGGAAACAGCCCGTTATGCCAAATACGCTTCAGACTTGGGTATACGTCGCGTGATGATGTCGACTTCGCGCGCCAACGGCATGTTGGTCCGTTACAATGCCGATTACGAGGAATTTGTCACCACTATCGACGGCCTGGTCGCCGACAAGGTCGATGCGGAGGGGTTTGCTGTCAAGACCAAAACCTATGCCGACGGCACACAGCATCAGAACTACCTTCAGCTCGACGGCAAAACGAACGGCTGTCAGGAAATGTCGCTCAGTTTTGATTTCGTCATTGAGAAGGGCAATGAGAATCCCGAATACCTCGATAGTCTGGTGGTTGTTGCACAATATAAAGACGACCGATGGGTGGAGCTGGGCTATTACCCCATTGAGTTTGTCGACGAAAAGCCTGTTCTGCGTCATGTTTCGGTGGCTCTGCCCGATTCGCTTTTCGCCAACAAGGAATTCTGTCTGCGACTGATGCCTGCCTACCTCGAGCAGACGGGCGCGGCTCTCCATGTGGCCAATCTGTCGCTGAACGGTTTCGACGACTATCATGCCAAGGATTCAAAGGCCAAGACCGTCGGTTACATCACTTCGGCCACTGACCGCATCCACATTCTCGACCGTTCTGCCAATGCGGATTCCACAGACAATTTCCTCCGCACGCTGATGAACAGCAAAAACTACAAGGTGAAGCTTTTCACTCAGGCTGAAACCGCAGGACTGGACAGCCCTGAAGCCATCCGTGAAGCCTTCAAGGACTGCGATGCCGTCATTCTGGGCGAGAGCGTTCCCAGCAGCGATGCAGTGGCCAAAAACGCCGTGCATCTGATCGGCTACAAGCCTTTCCTCAATATGAAGGCTTATGCGGCCAAGAACTGGCCGGGCAGCTTGACACCCTCCAACGGACAGGCCGACTCTCTGCTCACCCTGAGCAGTACCTTTATGGTCCATCCCATTTTCAACGGACTGAAACTGAAGGAACTGTCGGTGGGCAACATGCAGTCGCCCAGTCTGTTCAAATCTCCGTCGAACGGCGAAAAGTATTTCCAGTCTGTCAATTATGTCGAGACGGACAGCAGTTATGTCATCGCCCGCGGTGTCAACAGCGGGGAAGTCTGCCTATACGAAGATTTCACCAATCCCGCCGCCATCTATCTGATGCTGCCGATTTCGGCGACACAGTACGGCAATGTCAATTCGGACGGTGTCAAGATGTTCACCAACGCTTTGTCGTACATTCTCACCGGCGACTATTTCAAGGCTCCGAAGTTCATGCTGACGACCACCGGCGCCAATGTCGGCAATACGGCCGAACTCAAGGCGGCTTTGGCCTACAATTTCTCCGTGCTGAATGTAAGCAAGCCCGTTTTCAAACTGAGTCCTTCGACCGATCCCGACGGCTTGTATCAGCTCGATTCCATCGACAATCTCAATAAGGGAGCGCTGGTGATAGAAGCCAACGGGAATCAGCCGGTCAAGTTGGCCGGATCGCTGAAACTCGACGAGTTCACGGCTACGGAACTCATCTTCGACAATCTTGTGTTCGTGGGAGGTGAGACGCCTGCCACTCTGTTCCAATATGTATCTGCCAGTCATAAGTTGGATGCTTTGCAACTTCAGAACTGCCGTCTCGAAGGTGTCAATTCACTGTTTGCCAATACTGGTGCCAACAAGAGCTCGCTCAAGTTGTTGAAACTCGACAATTGCTGGATTGATGGTCAGGGCCAGCCCGCCGCCGGTGCCTTCATCAGTCTGGACGATGCCATCTCCTTTGCTTTAGACAGCATCTGTTTTTCGGAAAATGTCTTCGAAAACTGCACGGCTCCGACAATGGTCAGCCTGAGAGGCACCTATTCCGGTTCGGCCAAGGCGGTTGCTTTTTATGCCAGTCATAACGTGTTCTATCAGAGCGAGGCGCCCGAAGAGTTGACATTCTTCTCTTCCAAGATGAACAATTTCAAAAAGGCCAGCCATTTCAACCTGACCGACAACATCTTCTTCAACATGGGCCAAGCTGCCATTGAGATTGAAGGCGGCAGCGCGGCTTCTTATGCCAAAGCCTCCTACAACCTCTTCATGGGTGAAAGTCCCGATTGGTACGAAGTGCTCGACATCTCCAATGCCGTCACTTCCAAGAGTCTCAACATCAAGTCGTTGTTCGCCGATGGAAAGGTCTCGCTCGACAAGACCAGTCCGCTCTATATAGCCGGTTCCAAGCGCAGTTATCTGGGCGCTTTGCAGGCATACGCCGCTCGCACCGAGGCCCGTCGCGTGAGAGTATCTTCGGTCGATGAGCTCAAGACGGCCATCGAAATCGCCATTGGCGGCGATGTGATTGAAATGGAGACCGAGCCGAGCGACGAAGGTGTTTATCTGTTGGGCAGCACCGGATTCTCTTATCCGCGCATTGAGGGCAAACTGACCATTTGTGCCGCAGAAGGAGAGTCTCCCGATGTGTTCGGCCGTCTGTCCAACAACCGCGCTTCCTACATCGACACGCTGCTGATTGAAGGCATCAACTGGGTTTCCAGCACCGATTATACGGGTTACGATCTGGAAGCCTACCAGCCTTTCCTCTGCGATATGGCCAACGATACGGTCAAGGTCTTCCTGTTGCGCAACTGTCAGTTCTCCAATCAGCAGAATCAGGTGATGTTCCGCACGCGCAATACCGCCAAGGGAAGCTACTACGGAAAATTGGACATCGAAAATTGTCGTTTCGAAAACAACGGCGGTTCTCTGGCCTCGGGCAAGATGGGCGCGCATCTCTTCCAGTTTGACGCTGCCGACACCTATACGCTCAATCATTTCCATTTCTGCAACAACGTCGTCTCGAATTTCCATGGCAGCCAGCTCTTCAACATCGCCCGTTCGGGCGCGCCTGAGGAAGCCGATTCGGTCTACACTATCGACATTTGTCACAACCTTTTTTACAAATTGGGTGGAAACGCCGCCGACCAGCTGCGCAACTTCTTGGAATTCAACAAACGTCCTGAGGGCGCCACTCGCGTGGACATCGCCATCGCCGACAACATCTTCTATCGCCGCTGGAGCTCGCAGTACTACCCGGTGGCCAAGTTGGCGTTGTATGACGACGATGATGAGATTCAGACCCATGTGCTGATTTCGAACAACTTCTACGACGGTCAGTATTACACCGGCGGCACGACTTACACGGCAAATCCCGTGGGCCGTACCGATTATGCCGAGAACTTCTATGTGACCACTCCCAGCAGCGATTCCATTCAGATTGCGCATGTGTCGGATATGTTCAAGAGCAGTTTCGAAGGCATGGAAGAGGTGTTCTACAACGAAAAGGTTCTGTCTATCAAGATGTCGTCGCCGCTCTATACGGCCGGTCGAGACGGTTCCTGTCTTGGCCCCGACTATCTGTATGTGCAGGTAGACGCTCTGAAGGCTTTGAATGCCGAAGCTTCGCTGAAGGTGATGGTTTCGGCCGAAGGCCAGATTTGGGTCAACTGCCCGGCCGACGGCTCTCTTGAAATTTTCGACCTGATGGGTCGCCGTCTGCAGTCTCTCGATGTGCAGGCCGGGCTTGTCAGATTGGAGAATCTGCCCGCTTCCTCGCTCTATCTTATCAGGCAAGGAGCCGAATGCGTAAAACTGAGTTTCTGACCGACAATGGAGTTTAGTCTTACCAATCCGCGTTATGAGTCGATGAACTACCGCCGTTGTGGCCGTAGCGGACTGCTGATGTCTGAAATCAGTCTCGGCTTCTGGCACAACTTCGGAGCAGACGCCGATTACGGCAACTGTCGCCGTATGGTGGAATACGCCTTCGACCACGGCATCACTTGTTTCGATCTGGCCAACAATTACGGACCTCCGGCAGGCAGTGCCGAGCAGACTTTCGGGCGTATCATGCGCGAGTCGCTGGCCGCTCATCGCGACGAGATGGTCATCACCACCAAGGCCGGGCACGACATGTGGGCCGGCCCTTACGGCGAGTGGGGCTCGCGCAAGCATCTGATGGCTTCCGTCGACCAGAGTCTCAAGCGCCTGGGACTTGACTATGTGGACATCTTTTATTCGCATCGTCCCGATCCGCAGACGCCTCTGGAAGAGACCCTGCAGGCCCTTGTCGACATTGTCCGTGCCGGGAAGGCGCTTTATGTGGGCCTTTCGAAATATCCCGCCGACATGGCCGCACGGGCATACGCCTATCTGAAGGAGGCTCATGTGCCTTGTCTGGTCTATCAGGGCCGCTACAATATGCTGACCCGTGAGCCCGAAGAGGCCATTCTGCCGCAGGCTGCTCAAGAAGGTGTCGGTTTTGTGGCCTTTTCGCCCTTGGCGCAGGGTCTGCTCACCGACCGTTACTTGAACGGCATTCCCGAAGGATCGCGCATGACCCATAGCCGTTTTCTCCGCCCCGACATGCTCACAGACGATCTGATGGCGCAACTGCATGCATATAACGAAGAAGCGGCCAGTCAGGGGCTTAGCCTGTCGCAGTATGCCCTGCGTTGGATTTTGAACCATCCCGAAGTGACATCGGTCATTGTAGGTGCCAGTTCGGTTGAACAGCTGGCCCGGAATCTCCAATTTTCATAGTCGTCTGTTTATGGATTGTTTCAGACTGCACATATTGGGATGCGGATCGGCCCTGCCGACCAGCCGGCACAATCTGTCGGCCCAGATTCTCGATGTGCGCGGCCGCCTGTTCCTGATTGACTGCGGCGAGGGTACTCAGCTTCAGTTCCGTCACACACGTCTGAACTACAACAAACTGACCGATGTGTTCATTTCTCATCTCCACGGCGACCATTGTTTCGGCCTGATCGGTCTGATTTCGACGATGAGCCTGTTGGGCCGCAATGCCCCTCTGCGCATCCACGCCCACAACGACCTGGAGAAGATGATGCGGCCTCAGATTGATTATTTCTGCCGCGAGATGAGTTTCCCCGTTGAATTTGTCAGCATCGACCCTTCGCAATACGAGTGTGTTTACGAAGACCGGGCCGTGGAAGTCTGGACGCTTCCGCTCAAGCATCGCGTGCCTTGTTGCGGTTTCCTGTTCAAGGAAAAACCTCGTCAGAATCACATTGTCAAGGAGATGATCGACTGCTATGAAATTCCTTTGCGTGCGATTCCGGCCATCAAAGAGGGCGCCGATTTCGTGATGCCTGACGGCCGTGTCATTCCCAATGACCGTCTGACGCGTCCAGCCAAGCCGTCGGTTTCCTATGCCTATTGCTCAGACACCACTTACCAGCCTTCTTTGGCCGAACGTCTGAAAGGCGTGACGGTGCTGTATCACGAGGCCACTTTCGGAGAGGATATGCGTGAGCGTTGTCTGGAAGTGCATCATTCGACGGCCGCCATGGCTGCCAAGGTGGCTGCAGAGGCTGGTGCCGGAAAACTGGTCATCGGGCATTACTCGGCCCGATATCCCGACGAAAACTGCTTGCTGGACGAAGCTAAAACCATTTTCCCGGAAACGGTCCTTGCCAAAGAAGGTCTTGTCATCGATATCGGATAAACGCCTATGAAACGCCTCTGTCTGATTGGCTTGTGTCTTCTGTCGCTGGTGCCGTCCCGGGCTGAAACGCCTCGGGTGCGCGATGTTGCGGCGCCGCAGACCGATTCCGCCGCTCCCAAGCGGGAATTCCGCGGCGCCTGGATTCAGACCATTGCGCAGTCTCAGTATGCCGGAATGGACGAAGCGACGATGAAGTCGTATTTCTGCCAGATGCTCGACTCGCTCGAGAAGACGGGCATCAATGCCGTCCTCTTTCAAGTGCGTCCGCAAGCCGATGCCTGGTACAAGTCTTCCTACGAACCCTGGAGCACCTTCATCACCGGACGCCCGGGCAAGAATCCCGGCTGGGACCCTTTGCAATTCATGATTGAGCAATGCCATTCGCGCTGTATGGAACTGCACGCTTGGATCAACCCTTACCGTGTCCGTCTGACCTATCGAGAAACCGACAGCCGCGACCCTTTCATCCGCAAACACCGCGACTGGATGCTGCGCTACGGCAATGCGCTGTGGTTCGACCCGGGCATTCCCGAATGTCGCGCCCACATTGTGAAAGTGGCGGCCGAACTGGTGAGGGACTACGACATTGACGGCCTTCACATGGACGATTATTTCTACCCCTATCCGATAGCGGAAAAGGAGTTCCCCGATGCCGCTTCGTATGAAAAATACGGTCCTTCTCAAGGCTATACGGGTCCGGAGGCCAAGTCGGACTGGCGCAGGGACAACGTCAACCGGCTGGTTTTCGAACTTCATACGATGGTCAAATCAATCAAGCCTTGGGTGGAATTCGGCATCAGTCCGTTCGGCATCCACCGCAATCTCAAGCAGGACCCCGACGGCAGCCAGACCAACGGATTGAGCAATTACGACGATCTGTATGCCGATGCCCTGACCTGGATGAGGCAAGGCTGGGTGGACTACTGCATTCCTCAGCTCTATTGGGAAACCGGACATCCGCAAGCCGATTACCAGACCTTGCTCGACTGGTGGTCAGACCATCATTTTCAAGCGAAACTTTATATCGGTCAGGATGTGGCACGCAGCATGAAACCGCGTATTGTCGATGAAAACCGGCCGGAAACGAAACTCCCGCAGTGGCGTGTCAAACTCGATGCCGAACGTGCTTGCGAAGGCTCTATGGGCTGCTGCTTTTTCCCCGCTTCTGAACTGGTCGCCGACAATGGGGGTGCGGCCTCCATACTTCGCGGCGAATACTATTCGCACCCTGCCTTGCTGCCTTCACTGGCCACCGACAGCCTGCTGCCCGAACCGATCTACCAGTTGGATGTACAGCAGGATTACGAGCGCGGAAACCATTTGGTTTGGAAGTCGGTCAATGTGAAAGACCAATCGCTTCAGCCCAAGATGTATGCCATTTACCGTTTCAAAAAGGGAGAAAACGAAAATCTCTCGGATGCCAGCCATCTGATTGGCCTCACCCAAGAGACTTTCTTTATTTTTCCACCTCATCCCACGACGGGCGAATGGACCTATTTGGTGACATCGATTGACCATCTTCGCCGCGAAAGCGCAGCGGAGCGGATTGTCATCAGGGTCAGATAGACTTATTTCCCCAGTTTGGCCTCAACCCATTTGCGGGCATTGACAAAAGCTTCCAGCCAAGGCGTGGCCTCGTCGCTGTGGAGACGGTCTTCCGGATACTGAGCCCATTGCCAGGGGAAGATAGCGCGCTCCAAGTGCGGCATCATGGCCAGGTGACGTCCGTCGGCCGAGCAGAGGCCGGCGCAGCTATAGTCGCTTCCGTTGGGGTTGGCCGGATAGTCGGGATAGCAGTATTTGGCTACCACATGGTATCTGCTTTCGTCGTAAGGCAGGCTGAAACGGCCTTCTCCGTGAGCTACCCAGATGCCCAGTTTGCTGCCGCTCAGGCTCTTGAACATGACTGAGTTGTTTTCGGGAATCGTTACGCTGGTGAACTGCGACTCGAACTTGTGCGAAAGGTTGTGCTTCATTTCGGCCTTCTTTTCGTAAGACGGGTAGAGCAGGTCGAGCGCCATCATGCACTGACAG
The DNA here is from genome assembly GCA_045627385.1 of Bacteroidales bacterium. Taxonomy (GTDB): domain Bacteria; phylum Bacteroidota; class Bacteroidia; order Bacteroidales; family UBA1402; genus UBA1757. The sequence goes on along the minus strand of JAZQNO010000023.1, from coordinate 72,160 downwards.
CCGTTGCAGATGCCCAGGCTGAGCGTGTCTTCGCGGGCATAGAAGGCATCCAGCGCCTTCTTGGCGGTCTCGTTGAAGAGGAAGCCGCCGGCCCAGCCCTTGGCGCTGCCCAGAACGTCGCTGTTGGAGAAACCGCCGACGAAAACAATCATGTTGACTTCTTCCAAGGTTTCGCGTCCGCTCATGAGGTCGGTCATATGGACATCCTTCACATCGAATCCGGCCAGATAGAGGCAGTAGGCCATTTCGCGATCGCCGTTGACACCCTTTTCACGGATGATGGCGGCCTTGACGCCGGTGCGCTCGCGGCGGTCTGCGCTGATGCCGTATTGGCTGAGCTTGCCGCTGAACGATTTGGCGAACTGATAGACGAGAGGCTGTTTCTTATAGTTTTCAAAACGCTGGAGGGCGCAGGCTTCACCGCTCTGCTTGCGGTCGAGCAGATAAGACGGCTCGTACCAGATGTCGCGAAGCGCGTCGATGTCGAAGCGGTAGACCTGTCCGTCGCTCAGAATCTGAAGGCTGCGGTCGCTCGAGACGTTGCCCAAACGGAAGAAATTGAGGCCGTTGGCACTCATCAGCTCTTCGGCCTGACGGGCATCTTTGACTTGAATCAGCACGGCCGGATTTTCGGCGAACAGCGCCTTCACCAAATCGTTGCGGCTGGCATCGGGAGTGGCGGCACCGCCGAAGTCGGCCAGTTCGTCTATGCAGACGTTGAGACCGCCTTTGACATTGCCGAAGCACATCTCCAGCAGGGCCGTGATCAGACCGCCGGCAGATACGTCATGACCGGCGGCGACGAGTCCCTTTTCGACCATCGTCTGTACGATGTTGAAGGCTTTTTTGAAATATTCGGCATCCTTGACGGTGGGCACGTCTTCGCCGATTTTGCCCAAGGCCTGAGCCAAAGCGGAACCGCCCAACTTGAGATTGTCGGAAGAAAAATCGATGTAATAGAGAGGATACTCGTTGCGCTGGCTGAGAACGGGAGCAACGATCTTCTTCACATCCGAAACTTCAGCACCGGCCGAGATGATGACGGTGCCGGGAGCGAACACCTTATCCTGACCGTACTTCTGGGTCATTGAAAGCGAATCCTTTCCGGTGGGGATATTGATGCCCAAAGCGATGGCGAAATCGGAAGCGGCCTGTACGGCACGGTACAGACGGGCGTCTTCACCTTCGTTTTTGCAGGGCCACATCCAGTTGGCCGAAAGGGAAACACTCTTGAGCTGTTCTTTAAGGGGAGCCCAGACCACGTTGGTCAGTGCCTCTGCGATTGACAGCACGCTGCCGGCTTCCGGGCAGGCCAGAGCGGCTTGAGGCGCATGTCCGATAGAGGTGGCGATGCCGGCTTTGCCGCGGTAGTCCAGAGCGACGGCGCCCAAGTCGCAGAGCGGCAGCTGGATTTCGCCGGCGCACTGCTGGCGGGCCACTTTGCCTGTGACGGAACGGTCGACCTTGTTGGTGAGCCAGTCCTTGCAGGCCACGGCTTCCAGACTGAGCACGTCCTTCAGATATTCTTCAATCTGGGCGGCTTCGGCGGGATCGGCATATTGGGGAGCCTCGTAATGTTCTTCGACGCTGCGGTCGGTGATGATGGTGCGCGGCGGTTTGCCGAACATGTCTTCCAGAGCCAGATTGATGGGATGTTCGTTCTGGCTGTTTTCAAAGACGAACTGCATGTCGCCGGTGGTTTCGCCCACTACATAGAAAGGAGCACGTTCGCGCTCGGCGATGCGGCGCAGCAGCTCGACGTTCTTTTCGTCGGTGACCAGACCCATGCGTTCCTGACTCTCGTTGCCGATGATTTCCTTGGCAGAGAGGGTGGGGTCGCCCACGGGCAGGGCTTCCATGTCGATTTTGCCGCCGGTTTCCTCGACCAGTTCGCTCAAGCAGTTGAGATGGCCGCCGGCACCGTGGTCGTGGATGGAGACGATGGGGTTGTCGTCGCTTTCGGCCATTGCGCGGATGACGTTGGAGACGCGCTTCTGCATTTCAGGATTGGCGCGCTGGACGGCATTGAGCTCGATGGCATTGCTGTACTGGCCCGTCTCGACAGACGAGACGGCGCCGCCGCCCATACCGATGCGGTAGTTGTCGCCGCCCATGATCACAATCTTCTGTCCGGCCTCGGGCTTGCCTTTCAGGGCATCTTTCTTCTTGCCGAAACCGACACCGCCGGCCAGCATGATGACCTTGTCGTAGGCGAATTTCTTCTTGTTCTCTTCGTGCTCGAAGGTGAGCAGCGAACCGCAGATGAGCGGCTGGCCGAACTTGTTGCCGAAGTCGCTGGCGCCGTTGGAGGCTTTGATGAGAATCTGCTCGGGGGTCTGGTAGAGCCAGGAGCGTTCCTTGAGCGCATATTCGCACTTGTGGTTGCGTTTGTTGCGCGGGTAGGAAGTCATGTAGACAGCCGTGCCGGCAATAGGCAGAGAAGCCTTGCCGCCGCCCAGACGGTCGCGGATTTCACCGCCGGTACCCGTGGCCGCGCCGTTGAAAGGCTCGACCGTGGTGGGGAAGTTGTGGGTCTCGGCCTTCAGCGAGATGACAGATTCGATATCCTTGATTTCGAAGAAGTCTGCCGTGTCATTGCTGGCTGGAGCGAACTGTTCGATGACGGGGCCTTCGTTGAAGGCGACGTTGTCTTTGTAGGCCGAAACCAGACGGTTGGGGTTCATCTTCGATGTCTTCTTGATGAGATTGAACAGCGAAGACGGCTTTTCTTCACCGTCGATGATGTACACACCGCCGAAAATCTTGTGGCGGCAGTGTTCGGAGTTCACCTGTGAGAAGCCGAACACCTCGCTGTCGGTGAGCGGACGGCCGACCTTTTCGGAAACGCTCTTCAGATAATCGATTTCCTGCTGGCTCAGAGCCAGTCCTTCCTGCTGGTTGTAGGCGGCGATGTCTTCGATGTAGACAATCGGATCGGGCTGCTTGTCAACGGTGAAAATCTCCTGGTCGAGACCCTTGTACACGCGCTGGAGCATGGGGTCGTGTTCGGGCTCCTTTTCCGAAGAGGCTACAGGAAAATATTCTTCAATGCGCAGAATGCCTTTCAATCCGAGATTTTGGGTGATTTCAACGGCGTTGGTGCTCCAGGGTGTGATCATTTCGCGGCGGGGGCCGACGAAAGTGCCCTTGAGAGTTTCAGCTTCCAGACATTTGGCTCCGCTGAAAAGCCAAGTGAGTTTTTGAATGTCTTCTGCATCGAACGGCTGACCGGCTTGAACTGCCAGTACACTGCCTTCTTGAGATTGAAAGAATTGAATCATACTGAGAGGGTTACGAATATTTGAGAGGAACTGAAACACTCAGTTCCATCTACTGCAAAGATAGAGGAATTTTTGACAGCTTTTCTACAATGGAACAGAATAATCTGTGTCGAAAAAAGAGAAAATTCTCACTTGGAACCGCCTTGTTTGCGCACCCAGTCGTGGGGCGTCGATCCGAACTGTTTCATGAAACATTTCGAAAAATACGAAGGCGAATTGAAACCGACCATACTGCTGATTTCGTTGATGGCGTACTGACCTTCGAGCAGCAGTTGGCAGGCGGCTTTCAGACGGGCGTCCAGGATGAGTTTGTTGGGCGTGTCGCCGAAGGCCTCCTTGATTTTGACAAACAGGCTGGAACGCGAAACGCAGAGCTCCTTGGCCAGCATTTCGACCGAAAGGTCCACATTGGAGATATTGGCGCGGATAATGGCGTTGATGCGGTCCATGAACGGCTCGTCTTCAGGCATCTCGTCCGCGCCTGCCTTGTCGGCGACCGCCTCGGACATTTCGGGGACCAGACTGCGCTGGGCCATCTGATGGTCGACCAGCGACCGCAGGTGCACGGGCGAGAAGGGCTTTTTGATGTGGGCGTCGGCCCCGCAGTCGAGGCTTTCCAGGGCAGAGTTGTCATCGTCCTTTTCCGACAGTATGATGAAGGGAATGTCGCGCAGATTTTCGTCCTTGCGCACAAAACGGCACAGCTCGTCGCCCGAGATTCCCGGCATCATCCAGTCGCTGAGTATGAGCGACACCTGCTGCGTGAGCAGCCTTTTCTGCGCGACGGCTCCGTTGGCAGCTGTGATGACCGTGTAGTCTCCGCTCAGTTCGCCCACGAGGAAGCGGCGTGTTTCGTCGTCGTCTTCCACAATCAGGATGACCGGTTTGCCCTCGTTCGTGAAAATTTCGCTTTCAGGCAGCCGTTCAGTCTGAATGTCCAGGCTGTTGCGTGCAGGCTCTTCCTGGTGCCGCAAGGGCAGGCAGATGCTGAAGGTGCTGCCGATGCCCAAACTCGAAGAGACCGCAAGACTTCCGCCCATCGCTTCGGCCAGTTTTCGGGCCGAATGGAAATCCATCTCGCCGGCTTCCTTTTTGAGATTGGCCTGATAGAAAGGCTCGAAGATTTTTTCTTGGATTTCCTGGCTCATTCCCTGGCCGTTGTCTCCGATGCGGACGGTCAGACAGCCTTTGTCTTCTTCGCGGATACAACTCAGATTGACGCTGTCGCGGGTGTGTCGGGTGGCATTGTCCAGGAGAAACGCAACCAGTCTGGAGAGTGCTTCGGGGGCTATGTCGGCCACAATCTGCCGCTCGGGGCAATTGAAACGGTAGAGAATGTTTTTCTTCCGGAAAAGGCTTTGCTCGGATTCGCCGGTTTGCTGGAGCACTTCCAGCACATCGCGGCTTTCAAATGACAGTGGCTCGACGGCCTCCGTATCCGACGGACCCGTGTGGAGTCCCTTGGCCTTGAATGTCGATTCGAAGCGGTCAAGGAAGCTCTTTTCGTTCCGCTGGAGCAACCTTATATAAAGGAAGTACAGCAATGCGGCCGCCATCAGGATGTACAGGACGCAGGCGACGCGCGATTTCAGAAGGGGAGGCCTGACGGTGAACCGCAGCGATGCGCCTTCTTCGTTCCAAAGGCCGTCGTTGTTGCATGCCTTCACCTGAAAACGGTAGCGTCCTGCCGGCAGGTTGGTGTAGTCGGCCCAAGTCTGGTTGCCTCCCTCAATCCATTTGCGGTCATAGCCTTCGAGCCGCCAAACATAGCGGTTCTTCTGCGGCGAGCAGAAACTCAAGGCCGAAAAGGTGATGCGGATATTCTTGTCCTGGTGCTTGAAAATGAGTTCGGAGGATGCATTCGGGGAAGAAAATTCCTTTGGTTGCTGGCCTTGGATGGTGATGCCCGTAATCAGAACCGGGGGAACGACCGAATTGACAGAAAGATTGTTCGGTTCGAAAACGGTGAATCCCTTGGAATCGCCCAGGAAAATCCTGCCGTCTTTGCCGCGCAGACCGGCGTTGGGCAGAAACTGTTCCGATGTCAGTCCGTCATTGGCATTGAAGCGGGCGATTTCGCCGTTTTTCGGATGATAGCTGAACAGGCCGTGGCTGGAAGTCATCCAAAGCCGTTGTCCGTCGCCGGTGACATACAGCAGGTTGGCCGTTTCGCCAAGCGGAATGCTCTGGAAGCGGCCGTTGAACTCGTCGAAACGGAAGAGTCCGTTGCGGCTGGCCGCCCAGACGCTGCCGTCGGAAGCGACGTAAAGGCTGTTGATGTCATCATACGGGTCACCTGAGGCGTTTGACGCAAAAGCTGTCCAGGTGCCGTTGCTGCGGTTGCGGCGGAATACGCCCTTGCCGGCCGTTCCGGCCCAGATGTCGCCTCTGCCGTCGGAACAAAGGCAGGTGACGTCCTTCCCTATGGTGTATTCTCGTCGGAAAGACTGTCCGTCGTAAGTCCAGACGGCCTTGTCGGTGCCTATCCACAGCTGTCCTCGGGCATCTTTGTGAAGCGAACGGATGTTCTCCTCCTTCAGATAGCCCGTCCATGAACTTTTCTGAAGCGAACCGCTTGTCGGGATTTTGATGAGTCCTTCATCGGCTGTGCCGGCCCAGAGAACGTTTCCATCGCTGCAGATGGCCCGAATGTCGAGGTCCTGCCTGCTGCCCAAGATGTGCTGGAGCACTTTGTCTCCTGCGGCGGAGATATGGAAAATGCCGCCTTTGTCTGAGGCGACCCATAGGCTGCCGTCGGAAGCGGCGCTCAGACAGGCTGCCGGAAGCGTCTCTTTCCTGTCGGCCAATGCCGAAAGGGACACGTGTCCGAATTGTCCGCCCGAGGGGGCCGCATAATCGAGGCCTCCATACAGGGTGCCGACCCAGATGCCGCCTTCGCGGTCGCGCAGAAGGCTGCGCACATGGCTGTTCGAAAGCGACTGATGGTCGTCGTGGCTGTTGGTGAAAAGCTTTTGTCGGCCGTTCCCGGTGTCGACCCACCGCAGGCCTTCGTCGCTGCCGACCAGCCAGCAGCCCTTGCCCAAAGAACAGATGGCGTGAATGTCTCCGATGCCTTCAGATGCCTTCCCGCCTATCGTCTGGCGCAATGCGCCGTCGATGTCCTCAAACTGACGTCCTTGTTTGAAATTGTCGAATACGGCTGCGATTTCCCGATCCGGAATGCTGTCGGCCGCCTTCATCTGCTGTCCGTCCCAGAGGTAAACGGCCTCGTCCGTGCCGATCCAGATGCCGCCCTCGCTGTCGGCGCAAAGGACATTGACCGATGCGCTGCGGCGCGGATCTCCCAAGGGGCAGGAGGTGATTCTGCTGCCGTCGAAGCAGTCGAGACCTTCGTCCGTGCCAATCCAGATGCGTCCGTCGGGACTCTGCAGAAGCGTATTGACCTTGTTGGAAGACAGCCCGTTCTCGACGGAATAATGGCGGAATCTGTAATTGGGGGCGGCGTCCAGTGCCAGACTGCACAAAAGGGCCAGCCCTGTCAGAAACAACTTTTCGGACACTCTCATAATAATGTATGCTTACATGCACGAGTCTGCAAATGTATGGATTATTTTTTCATTTCAAGGGTATTTTTGGACGATTTTACAAAAGAAAAAGGACAAAAGCCGCTGTTTTCTTGTGGAATAAGCGCTACATTTGTCAAACGGACTTTTATAGAAACGACTATGAAACGGATGCTGACTTCCATTCTCACACTTTCGGCGCTCGCCTTGGCATCTTGTACGGATGACTGCCAAAAGGCGGGATACCCCATCTCTCCCGTACCTTTCACGTCGGTCAAAGTCGGCGACGCCTTCTGGGGGCAGCGCCTTCAGGCGAGTCGCGAGGTGACCGTTCCTTTGGCTTTCAGCAAGTGCGAAGAGACAGGACGCTACACGAATTTCGTGAATGCCGCCGCTCAGATGCAGGCCGACCGCAACCTCGGGTTCAAAGTGGGCGGCTATTCGTTCGACGATACCGACGTGTTCAAGACCATCGAAGGGGCGAGCTATCTGTTGCAGACATATCCCGACGCCAAATTGGAGGCCTATATAGACAGCGTTCTGGAAATCGTGGCTGCGGCCCAAGAGCCGGACGGCTATCTCTACACCGCCCGCACCCAGAATCCCGAACATCCTCACAACTGGGCCGGACCGACCCGATGGAGCACGGTGGAACGCCTCAGTCACGAATTCTACAACCTGGGCCACATGGTGGAAGGCGCCATTGCCCATTATCAGGCCACCGGCAAGCGCAATTTCCTGGATATCGCCATAAGGTATGCCGACTGTGTCTGCCGTGAAATCGGCGACGGCGAAGGCCAGGTGGTCCGTGTGCCGGGCCATCAGATTGCCGAAATGGCTCTGGCGAAACTCTACACGGTCACCGGAGACCGCAAATATCTCGACCAGGCCAGATTTTTCCTCGACAAACGCGGCTACACCGACCGTCGAGATGCCTACAGCCAGGCGCACAAGCCCGTTCTCGAACAGGACGAGGCGGTCGGCCATGCGGTCCGTGCCGCCTATATGTATTCGGGCATTGCCGATGTGGCGGCTCTCACGGGCGATATGGCCTACATCGATGCCATCGACCGCATCTGGGAAAACATCGTCTCCAAGAAAATGTACATCACAGGCGGCATCGGTTCGACAAGTTCGGGCGAGGCTTTCGGACGCAATTACGAACTGCCCAACGGGAGCGCCTACTGCGAGACATGTGCGGCTATAGGCAATGTCTATGTCAATTACCGCATGTTCCTGCTGCACGGCGAGTCGAAATACTACGATGTGCTGGAACGCACGCTCTACAACGGGCTCATCAGCGGCGTCAGTCTCGACGGCGGCAGTTTCTTCTATCCCAATCCGCTGGCCAGCAGAGGCCAGCACCAGCGTCAGCCCTGGTTCGGTTGCGCCTGCTGTCCGAGCAACATCTGCCGCTTCATTCCGTCGGTGCCGGGATATGTCTATGCGGTCAAGGACAACAACCTTTATGTCAACTTGTTCATGGCCAATGAGGCCGAAATGGCCGTGAAGGGCAAGACGGTGAAAATCGCTCAGGAAACCGAATATCCCTGGGACGGGCACATCACTCTGGAAGTGAAGGAAAACCAGGCCGGGCGTTTCTCCATCAAGATGCGTTATCCCGGTTGGGCTCGAAACGAAGTCGTCCCCAGCGATCTATACACCTATGCCGACGGTCGGGAAATCGGTTCTTCGGTCGTAGTGAAAGCCGAGGGAAAGCTTTTCAGCCAGAGCCTTACGGAAGACGGTTACCTGACTTTCGACGGAAAATGGAAGGAGGGCGACCGGATTGAAGTCTACTTCGACATGCAGCCGCGCGTGGTCAGAGCCAACGCTCAGGTGAAGGCCGATACCGGTCGAGTGGCCGTAGAGCGCGGTCCCATCGTCTATTGCGCCGAATGGCCCGACAACGGTTTCTCTGTGGCAGACGTGCGTTTTCCTGCCAATCCCGACTTCAAAGTGCTTGACCGTCCGGACTTGCTCTACGGTATCCGGCAGATTCAGACCGATGTCTGTCTCGATTCCGATCCCTCGCAGAATGCTTGTCTGACGATGATCCCTTATTATGCCTGGTGCCATCGAGGCAGCGGCGAGATGGAGGTGTGGATGCGTCAGGAAGACACTCTCCGGTATGAGGATCATTTCACCTCCGAACGTTTGCGCCTGGATTTTGTGCTGGCCGGCAATCATGAGCGTCAGGAAGCCTTCCTCCAGCAGCTTTACTGCGAATCGCAGTGGGCGGGTTCGCCCAAGGGTCTCATCGATCCCTTCGGATACGGCGACTATTGTCTGAAGGCCTATTCCCAAGATGGAAAACTCATCTTTTCCAAAGGATTCTGCACGCTTTTTCAGGAATGGCGCTCCACCGAAGAGGCTTCGCGCGTGTCAAAGGCTTTCAACCAGACCGTCTGGATGCCTATGCCTAAGGACGACATCAGAATAGAACTGTGCGAACGGGTCGGCGAAACGGGTCAGTTCCGCGTGCTGTTCGCCTGCGACATCGATCCCGAAGACAAACTTATCTGCCGTCATCAGGAAGTCCCCTACGAGTTGGAGTCGCTGATGCTCAACGGCGACCGCGCCCACAAGGTGGACCTGGTGTTTGCCGGTGAGGCCTACACGGCCGACCGGATGGACAAGCTGCGTGCCGATGCGCAGCGTTTTATGGAATATCTCTTCACGTTCGAGCCCTACCGGCATCGCCGCGACGATTTCAACGTGTGGCTGCTCAAGAGCGCTTCGCCCGAGGGAAACGGCGTTTCCATCCCTCATTACGACCAGTGGAAACGCACGGTGGCGTCTTCGAGTTTCTATACCTTCTACATCGACCGCTATCTCACGGTGCCCGATCACAAAAAGGTGGCCGATCTGTTTTCCTCTGTGCCTTTCGACGCTCTTTTCATCATTGCGGACGAAACCAAGTACGGTGGGGGAGGCATTTTCAATTCTTATTCGATGGGAAGTGCCGACAATGAGCGTTCCAATCAGGTGTTTATCCATGAATTCGGACATGGGTTCGCCGGATTGGGCGACGAATATTTCGATTCAGAAGTGGCCTACGAAGATTATTATCCCTTGGATGTCGAGCCTTGGGAGCCCAATCTGACCACATTGGTGGATTTTTCCGCCAAATGGAAAGATATGATTGTCGAAGGCACGCCTGTGCCGACTCCCAACGATTCCAGCCTGATGAATGTCCCGGTCGGTCTGTTCGAGGGAGGGGGCTATATGACAAGAGGCGTTTATCGTCCGCGTTTCGAATGCCGCATGCGCAACAACACGGCACCCGATTTCTGCCCGGTCTGCCAGCGTGCCATCGAAAGGATGATTGATTTCTACGTCAACTGATCCGGTCTTCTTTCCTTGAGCGGACTGCAAATAATGAAGCATATGAAAACCAAGATTTCTGTCCTTTTGCTTGGACTTTTGGCTGCGTCCACACTGATGGCACAAAATCCTTATCTCCCTCTGTGGGAGTTTATTCCTGACGGAGAGCCCTATGTGTTTGAAGATCCCGACAACCCCGGAAAATACCGCGCCTATGTTTACGGATCGCACGATGTTCTGGAAAGTGAGTATTGCGGTAAGGATCAGGTGGTATGGTCGGCTCCGGTCGAAAATTTGAGCCGTTGGCGTTTGGATGGAGTGATTTTTGAATCGAAGACGGATGCGGACGGCCGTTTGCTCCGGGCGGACGGTTCGGGCGATGTGCTGTATGCTCCTGATGTAGCCGAAACGCGCGATGAAGAAGGCCGCAAAGTGTATTATCTGTATCCCAACAATCAGGCGGGTGGTCGCAAGAATATGGTGGCCAAGTCGTATCGGCCGGATGGCCCGTTTGAGGTCTGCAACTGGGATCCAAACAAGCCTGCTTCCACCGTCGGACCGCTCAATTTCGACCCCGCTGTGTTTGTCGACGACGATGGCCGTGTTTATGGCTATTGGGGTTTCTGCAATTCCTATGCCGGAGAACTCGATCCAACGACGATGGCCACTCTGAAACCGGGGACCAAAGTGGTGACCGATATGATTCCCGGACGCGACCAGGACAAGACTTTCCGCTTTTTCGAGGCATCTTCGATAAGGAAAATCAAAGACAAATATGTGTTTGTCTACAGTCGATGGACTAATGACGGTGAAGACGGCTTGCCCGCCACCAATTATACCTTGGCCTACTGCTACAGCAATCATCCGCTGGGTCCTTGGACCTATGGCGGCACGATTGTCGACGGCAGGGGAGTGGAGCGCCGGTCTGACGCCACTTCGGTGGCAACGGCCGTTCCCAATGGCAACACCCATGGCAGTATCTGCGAAATCAATGGTCGTTGGTGGGTTTTCTACCATCGTCAGGCCGGTACTTCCGAATTTTCGCGACAGGCTATGGTGGCACCCATCGAAGTTGAAGTGATGGAAGGCGAATCGGGCTATGTCAGAATCTCCAAAGCAGAATTCACGTCTGAAGGATTTGAAACGGGCGGACTGGATCCCTTGCGCCGTTACTCGGCAGGCATAGCCTGTTACTTTACGGGCCCCGAACCTGCGCGTCCTCAATATCCCAATGTAATCTACTCTGGATCTCATCCCGAAATCATACGCGGACAGTACACAGGACAGGGTGATGTCTATAATCCCATCTGCAATGCCTGCCCTATGGTCAACAATACCGCAGGGTCCGTGGTCGGATACAAGTATTTCGATTTCAGCCGCACTTTCCGATGCCGCGGTCTCCGTCTCGAACTGGAATATGTGCCCACCGGCGTGGGAGGCGTGATGGATGTCTATCTTGACCATCCCGACGAATCTCAGGGCGGCGTCCGTATCGGCCGTCTCCGCATACCCGCCAAAGAAGGCTCTCGAACAGCACGTATCAAAGTCAAGGGCCTGCGCCGTTTCAACGGCAAACACGCCCTCTTTTTCGTATTCAGTTCTGAGACTTCCTCCGAATCTCTCTGTCAGTTGGATGCCTTCAGATTTACTCTGTGATGTCGCTTCTCATCACATTGCAGTAACTGTTTACAAGTTCAAGCAGAAAATTTCCAAGACAATGGGCCTATCCAGCGCCAAATCAATGGCAGAAGAAATAGAACAGTCAATCTTTTAGGATTGCTGTATGGCGGCCTTTGGTGGCGTGCATCAGTCCGAAAACCATGATGAAGACGAAGCCGACGAGCGGGAGGATGTAGCCCAGTGCGATGTCATTCTTGCCGATGAGCCCCATGCAGATGGGGAACACGGCCCCGCCGACAATCATCATCACCAGCAGTGAAGACGCTTTCTTGGTGTGGGCACCCATGCCTTTTACACCTAGTGCGAAGATGGTGGGGAACATCGGAGCCATGAAGAAATAGCTGAGGAACAGACTGATGAACGACAGCGTGCCCAGTTTCAGCAGCACCAGCACCATGCAGAGAGTGGCCAGACCTCCGAACAAGGCCAGCAGTTGGGCTGGACGCACCCACTTCATAATCAGGCTGCTCAGCATACGACCCACGAAGAACATGCCCATACAGCCGACCGACAGCAGCAGACCGGCGGTCTTCGAACTCATTTCCGGATTCACTTCGAGCGCGTAGTTGATGAAGAAACTGCCTACACCCGTCTGGGCACCCACATAGAAAAACTGGGCAATCAGCGCAAAGATGAAAAGTTTGTGGTCCCAGATGGAATCGGTGACTGTGCCGGCCTCGATGGCGTTCTGCTCTTCGTCGGCTTCCATTTCGGCTTCGGGAAGTTTGATGAATGCCAATACGAGCGCGACTACCAGCACGATGGCGGCCACGATGATGTAGGGCTTGGCCAGGTCGAAACTCGAACCCGTTCCGTTGAGGATGAGGGCCGTTCCCAGCAATGGGCCCACAATCCAGCCTACTCCGTTGAAAGCGGCGGCGATGTTGATGCGCTGTTCCGAATACTGCTCAGGGCCCATGCCGGTGGCACAGGGGTGTGCGCCGTTTTCGATGATGCACAGGCCGCAGGCCAGGATGAACAGGGCGGCGAAGAACGGATAGGGCGAGTTGATGAAGGATGCCGGGATAAACAGGAGCGCACCGAAGGCGAAGATGAGCAGGCCCGTCATGAGGCCGCGTTTGTAGCCGATTTTGCGCAGAATCATACCGGCCGGGAGCGACATGACGAAATAGCCGATGTAGACGGAAAACTGAACGAATCCCGACTGGGCCTTGCTCATGTCGAAAGCTTCCTGGAAATGCTTGTTGAGCACGTCGAGCATGCCGTGAGCCAATCCCCAAAGCAGATAGAGAGTGGCAATGAGGATAAAGGGCAAGAGATAGTTGACACCCTTGTCGTTTTTGAACATGGATTTCTTTTCCATAGTCGTGAACGTTAATCTAAATGAAACACTTCTTCCATATCGGCCCACCATTCGCCCTCGGCGCGGGTGTCGAGCGGTTTCTGGAGAGGTTTGCAGACGGCCCACCAGTCTTGCGTTTCGGGATCGGCGGCCATCTTGGCCATGTCGGCCTCATAGTCGTTGCCGACGTATTCGTAGTAGCTGAACAGCAGACCGTCTTTGAAATAGATGCTGTAATTCTGAAGATTACATTCTTTAATCATTCTGAGCACACCGGGCCATGCGTTGGCGTGAAGTTTTTTGTACTCTTCGATTTTGCCGGGCTGGACGGCAATGATTTGTCCGAAACGTTTCATTTTTGGCTGTTTTGATGAAGCCTCCATCGCGCCTTCCTCGTTTTCGTGAACGGTTTTGAAGAGGGCTTCGATATTGGCCGGATTGATGTCTGGAAGAATGGCCTCGTGGCTGGGAGACAGGATGAGGCCTGTGGGAAAGAGCGACTTGACGCGCCTCACATCGGCTGCGACTTCTTCAGGCGTGCCGTTGACCAGCAGGTGCTGGGCGTCGATACCGCCGAAGAAACAGCCGTGTCCTGCGAAGTCGGCTTTCAATTTTTCAGCATTCATATCCTTTGCTTTGGCCTGAATGGGATGGACGGCATCCACGCCCAGGTCGAAAAGGTCGTCGATGATGGGATGAATGGACCCGCAGGAATGATGCACGACAGCCAGTCCGTAGCTCTTGGCCTGGTCGATGAGGGCTTTGGTGCCGGGGAATACGTACTGCCGCAAACTGTCAGGGTCGACCATCAGCCCGTTCTGGCTACCGAAGTCGTTGCCGATGAGCACGGCATCGAGGTAACCTTTGGTGGCTTCGTAGAAAATCTTGCCGCAATCGAGATAGAACTGAGTGATGCGGTCGATGACAGCCTTGAACATTTCCGGAGCGATCATCATGGTCATCAGGGCGTTCTCCATGCCGAAGGCCGAACAGGCATCCTGGAAATGGGCGGCCCACATGATGCCCATACGGGCGCAGTCGGCGGGCGCGTTCATCGCAGCATGACGGCATTTCTCGAAATCGATGTGGTCTTCAGGCTTGGGCCATGGAAATGTCTCCACCAGGGCCGGATCGGTCATGTTTTCAAAGAAGCCGGGAGCCGTGAGCGTGCGTTCGTCCTGTGCGCCTCCGAAACCGCTCTTGGCAAAAGCCAGCGAGCAGCCGATGTCGTTGGTTGGCGGATTGTCGTAAGGGACGGGTATGGGGTAGACATCGTCGTCGATGAGCCGTTTGAGCTCGTCGACACTGTTCACTTTGAAATACTCGAAGAGTTTCGGCAAAGCCGACGGAACGGGAAGTCCCAACCAACAGGCGGGCCGGTCGACCGGCTTGCCTTGAAGGGTAGCGAAGAATCGTTCTCTGTGAGTCATATGCACTTGATGGGCTTGGTTTTCAAAAACGGCACAAGTTACTAATAAATTCTTTTTGTTACAACCGGCCGTGCCATCGGGAAGACTCGAAAAATCAGCGGCGTCGTCCGTTGCGTGCGGGTGCGGCGGCGATTTCGTCAGCAGCGACGATGCATCCGCTGTGGTCCGCCTTTTCGGGATGGACGAATGTGAAGCGCTGTCCGTCGCGTCCGACAAAGTCGGCCTGAGCCACGTTGAGACAATCCTCGGCAATGAAAAGCTGCACGTTTTCAGCGCGATACGCTACTGCCTGACGAACGGCGCCAACTTCTGAAGCGGCCACTTCCATGTGAAGCAGCATCCATGGGAAAGCTTGGTTGCGGATGGTCAGAATGCCGTTTTGAGCGTCGTAGTCGGAGACGTAGAAACGGAAATTGCGCAGGTTGCGCTGGTAGTTGCTGACAATGAAGTACCGCTCCTTGTCGGCATCCGTTTCCGGTGTGCCGATGCTGTACTGGCGGCCCGTCTGTTCGTCGAGGTGTTCGATGTAATAAGAATAGGAATACCGGTTGATGTTGGCCAAATGGCCCTGGAAACCCTGATCGGTGGCGAAGACGGGCGGCAGCACACGGCGTCCGTCGGCCGTGTAGGCGCCCCATCCGTGACGGTTGTGCACCATCATGATACGGAACGGAAGCGTGACATTGGCGGCGGCCATCAGCTCGGGTTCGGGTTCGATGTAGCAGATGCTGTCGAACTGGGGTGCGACCAGCCACTGACCGGCTTTGGTGAATCCCAGCAGTCCGTTTTCGCCGCGGGTGATGCCGTAGACGAGCCCTTGCAGACCGCCCTGAGGCACCTCAAGCGCCAGACGGCATCCTTTGATGTCGGGAACGGCTTTCTCACTGCGGCCTTTGAGTTGTTTGGGCTTGGAAGCGACGTCACCACCGCGATACGAGTAGGCCATGTAGTCATGCAGATTTCCGTTGAAACAGAGGTCGTTCCAGCAGAATTCGCCCACATTGCCCGACATGTCGTACAGACCTAAGGCATTGGGCTTTTTGAGTCCGACTTCGTGAAGCTGCGGATCGCCGTCTTTCAGAGGACTGTTTCGGCGCATCCAAGCCACTTCGTCGGCTTTTTTGCTGCCGCTGGAGCGATACGACGAGGTCGATTTGCCTTCGTTGAAGGCAAACTCCCACTGCGATTCGGTCGGAAGGAAGAAATGCAAGCCCGTGATGTCGTTGAGTTTCCGAATCAGTTCGCAATAGGCCGTGTAGCCGGCCGTGACCGGATAACGGGCACCCTCAGGTCCGTATTTGACGGGATATTTGCCTTCCATGAGGTCGGTCCAGAGGTCTTGGGTCAGTTCGTAAGCGGCCAGATAGAAGGGCTCGATCGGACAGGCATGGATGGGGTCTTTCCCGTCCGTCATCTGGCGGGCATCCATCTGGAGCGTGCCTCCGGGAACGAGAACCATGGGAATGGAAATTCCGTCAATCTGAAGGGCGGCCGTTTCCTGAGCCGAGGCCTTGCCGTTGGAAAGGCAGACAAGTGATAGAAGAAGGCCCGAAAGAAGGGCCTTCTTTGTGAGATGTGCAGACATGACGACAATTGTTGACGGTTGGCGATCAGTCGACCAGGATACCGATGCGACGGGTCATGGTGCTGCCTTCGCTGTCGGTGACGGTGAAACTGACATAGGTGATTCCTTTGAAGTCCTTGGCAGGCTTGACGGTCATCTGTGAACCTTTGATCTTGAGGCTGGTGCCATTGGCAACGGCTGCCTGCGAGAAGACGGGGCTTTTGGTGAAACCGGCTGCCAGCGGGGCCAGATCGATGGTCTTGGCCTTGCCCTGAGTGGTATAATAGTGGGGAGTGGCCATCCAGTCGAGGTAGTTTTCCAAAACGGTGTAACCGTCGTGGTCGGGATCGGCGTTGGCATCGGAGAAATCACCCTTGGGTGAGTTGGGGTTGCTGCCGTAAAGGTTCTCCCACCAGTCGGGCAGACCGTCCCAGTCGCTGTCGAAGCCTTCGGGACGCACTTCGTTGCCGTAGTCTTCCCAACCGCCGCAGTCTTTTTCATTGTCGATGATGCCCTTCATGCCGCCGACACTGCCGATGTAGGTGTAGGCGCCGTTTTGAGTTTCTTCAATGATGCGCTGGTCGTGCTCGTCGAAGAGAGGCATGTTGCAGCCGACATCGCTCAAGACCGTCTTGTAGGCATCTTTGGCCGGTTGGATTTCGGCTTGCGAGGGGAAGAAAGGCTCTTTGGCCCAGACCTGCCAGTCGAGAATCTGGCCGTTGGACAGAGTGTATTCGCGTCCGCAGTCGTCGTCGGTGCCGTCGCAGAGGAAGCGGTCATCGGGAGCCTGCAGGATGTTGCCGGCATAATAGTAGCTCTGTGAACCTTTGCCGCGGCCTTCCAGCTGGGCGTTCAGTGTCATGTGCTTTTCGGTCGAGGGACCTTCCTTGTAATAGTTGTTCACAAAGTTGCCTTGGTAGGTGCCGCCGTCAGTGGCGCGGTCGCCCCAGTTGTAGACCACGTTGTTGAAGAGGTCGAGACGTCCGGCATAGGCGCCGTCACCGTCGAGTCCGCCGCCCATGCTCCAGTTGCGGCCACGGCAGTGGGCCAGCAGGTTGTGGTGGAAGGAACCGACGTTGCCGCCGATGGTGGCAGCATAGCCGTGGCCTTTGCCCGCAGCGTAGACACTGTGTCCGGCGATGTTGAGCGCTTCGGAAATGATGGATTTCTGCAGCGTGATGTTCTTGGCGTTGCGAGAGGAGAAGCCTTCGTCGATGGTCCAGCTGATGGAGCAGTGGTCCACGATGCTGTACTGACCGCCGGCGATACCCATTCCGTCATAAGTGATGCCGCTGCCGAGACGTTGACGGATGAAGCGGCAGATGCCGTCGCTGCCGATGCCCAGCGGGGCGCGGCTAAGGCAGATGCCCTTGCCGGGTGCAGTCTGTCCCGCGATGGTGATGTACTTGCTTGAGCAGATGATTCTGGATTTGAGTTCGATGCGGCCGGATACGTTGAAGACGACGGTGCGGGGACCGATGGGAGCGGTGAGGGCCTCACGCAGACTGCCTGGGCCGTCGTCGTTGAGGTTGGTGACATAAACCACCTGTCCGCCACGTCCGCCGATGGCATAGCGTCCGTAACCTTCGGCTTCGGGAAAGGCCAGGTGGCGCGGGCGGAACGACCAGACGGCACCTTTGGTGACATTGCCTTGGGCATCGACTTCATCGACACGCCAATAGTATTCGTTCAGACTGTACAGATTGTCGACCTCCCAGGTGCAGACGCTGGCGGGTGTTTCGCCGAGGTATTCGGCCGAACCCGAAGTGGCATTGCCGACCTTTTCCTTGTCGGTTCCAAAGTAGACTAACTGTTTGGCCGTACCTTCCGGAGCTTTCCAAACCAGGCTCAGTGTGCCATTGTCGGCATCGGCATGCATGTCTTCGTCGGCAGGGATGGGACTGTAAGCCACGGCCTTGACATCGGAAGTGTTGATTTCGAATCCGTTCAGGTAGATGTTCTGGCTCACGGTCTTGCCGAATTCGGGCGTGCAGCTGGCGTCGGCTTCGATGACAATGGTGACGTTTTGGCCTTCAACAACTTTGAACGAGCCTTTCAGAATGGTGACGTCCTGAACGCTGGTTTCCATAACGGTCACAGGAGTCCTGTCTTGAACCAGTTCCCCGTCGATGCGCAGCGATACGGCCGGAATGTTCTGCCTTTTGGCATCGGTCCAACAGTTGAGGAATGCCTGGAAGAAATGCGTACCGGTAGGAAGACCGGCGATTTCGAGTTTCAGTTTCTCGCCGCCGGGGCAGTTGTCGTGAGCCGACAGGATGACACCGTCGCCCGTAAGCAGGGCGTAACGGGGTGCCTGGACCATACCGCGGTTCCAGACGGTGCCAAGCGGGCAGGCGCTGCCGTCTTTGAGCTCTGCGCTGAGCGTGAAGGTGAGACCTTCCGTTTCGAGTACGGCCGACGGACTGTTCAGGGGAAAAGCCCAAGGCGTGCAGCCGCTCATGGTCACATCGGAAATTTTACGTCCGTTTTCGTTGATGTCAACTTTGACGGAAGGGGTCTGGGCGCAGACAAGAGCCGCGCAAGCCAGCATGGAAAGGCCGGAAAAGACCTTGTGAAATGATTGGAAAGTGCGCATACGACAATATTGGAAAACTCCTGTTAAGACTCTCTAAGTCTTACAGAGTTTAATCGGATTCGCGTGGATTTTCAGACTAAGACGGCCTCGCGGAACCGGGCGGTCAGCTCGTCTGAAATGTGGAGCCGTTCGCGGAAAAAACGCTGATGGTCGCCGAACTGTCTGTCGATGGAATCGAAAGCTGCCTGCAGATAGCGTTCATCTGCGATGTAGGCCTTGTAGACCATTTTGGCGGCCAGCGGATCTGCCTTGAAGATGAACACCAGAATGTAGTTAATCAGCGCCTTTCTTTTGGCAACGCGGTTAGTGTGGCAATATTCGGCCACGATCGTCTGTTTGTCCACGCCGAGAAGTTCGAGCAGAAAGGCGGAAATGGCGCCCGTGCGGTCCTTGCCTTCCGAACAGTGGAACAGAATGGATTTGCCCGCGATGGCATGTTCCATGACAGTGTGCAGAGCGTCTCCGATACGGTCGAGGATGTAATCGTCGGTCATGACCTGTGCGTAGATGCTCTGCATATTGGGAATGATGGCGCGGATAGCCTTCCGGTCGGTCGAACGCTTGACGAACGCGCCGACATCGGCTCCGGTTTCCCGGGTGATGCCCATCGTCTTTTCCTTGAACATGGGAATATGGATGTTTTCCACCCCCGGAATGGGCACATTGGGCATTTCTTCACGTTCCTGACAGGTGCGCAGGTCGAGCACCGTGTGCAGCAGGGGTGCGAGAATTCCGGTGTCTTCGGCCGTCAGATGATTCAGCGCATCGCTTCTGAACAGCAGACCTTTGCGGATGTGACGGCCTTCAGAGTCGGCTATGCCGCCCAGGTCGCGGAGATTGCGCAGACCCCTCAGTCGGATGTTGTCCATAAACTATTCCAGGTTTTCGTAATATAGGGAAGACCAAATGAACGGGCCTACAGCCTTGCAGTCGTTTTCGATGATTCTGGTGCCGTTGACATAGTAGTCGAACTTTCCCGAACGGGTCTGGTCGCTGCCGCCCAGACCTGCTCCGGCGCAGCACTGCGTGATGGAAATGGTGCCGTCTTCGTTCTCGCGGACGAAAGTCCTGACAAAACGTTCATACCATTCTTTGGCCAGGAAGGTGTATTCCTTGGAGAAGATGCCCGTGTCGATGCCTTTGAGCAAACCATAGACAAACATGATGGAACCTGTCGATTCCAGCCAGTTGCCCTTGCGGTCGGGACATTCGAGCACCTGATACCACATGCCGGTCTTGCGGTCGGCATATTTCTGCAGGCTTTGGTAGATGCCGTTGAGAATGTCGATCACCTGCTGACGGCCGGCCTCTTCGGGGATGTAGTCGAGCGCGTCGACCATGCCCATTACATACCAGCCCAGGCCGCGGCTCCAGCAATGTTCGGACTGTCCGGTCTCGGGGTCGCACCAGAACTGCTGGCGCGATTCGTCCCAGCCGTGACGGTAGACACCCGTCTGAGGGTCGTAAGTGTGCTTGGCGACGGTTACAAATTGATGGACGATATCCTTGAAGTAATCCAAACGTTGGTCTTCGGGAATGAAAGTGGCCACATAGCGGGCATAGAAAGGCTCGCCCATATAGAGGCCGTCCAGCCACATCTGCCAAGGATAGACGGCTTTGTGCCAAAAACCGCCGTCGCTGGTGCGGGGCTGCTGCTGCAATTGGGTGAACGCCGTCTCCATTGCCTTCCGGAATCGTTCTTCGCCTGTCTGGCGGTAAACTTCGAACAATGTGCGGGCCGGGCAGACGTGGTCGATGTTGTAGTTCTCCAAGGTATAAGTGCGGATTTCTCCGTCAGAGGCGATTAGCGTATCGGCATACTGAAAAGCATAATCCCAATAGGTCTGATTGCCGGTGGCACGGTAAAGGTCTTGAATGGCAAGCACTTCGATACTGCCGGTGTAGTTCCATCTGGGGCCTTTCATTCCGTCCAGCGTGAAAGGAGTCGGATGGCGTCGCAATTCACTGTCGGCCATTCTTAACGACAGGGGCTGAGCGGTGGAGGACAGAAGACTCTGATGTCTGCTCTGGCAGGAGACGGTGAACATCAGCAGGAGGGCCCATGCGGGCAGGCAACGGAAAAATGCTTTCATATCAGTCGTTTTTAAGAGATTCGACGTAATCCTGAAGGCGGACGAGCGTTTTTGCCAGGCTATCCTGCCACTGGGGAATGTCGAAACGGTAGGTTCCCTTGAATTTCGATTTGTCCAGTACGCTCCATGCCGGGCGGCTGGCGGCGGTCGGATACTGGTCGGTGGTGACGGGTGTCAGATCGGAGACGATGCCTGCCTGCCGATGAATTTCGGCCGTGAACTGATACCAGTTGCAGGTGCCTTCGTCGGTGAAATGGAAAATGCCAGGCACATAACGTCCCTCTTCGGAAGCCTGAACGACCTGCATCAGCGCGCGGGCCAGGTCGGCGGCGGCTGTCGGAGAGCCCCATTGGTCGGCGACGACACGCAGCTTGCTGCCGTTCAGACCCAATCGGAGCATGGTCTTGACAAAATTGTTGCCAAAAGGCGAATACAGCCAAGCAGTGCGCAGAATGACGGCGTCCGGACAGACAGACATCAGAATCTCTTCGCCTTCGAGTTTGGTCTTGCCATACACGGAACAGGGACCCGTCGGGTCGTCTTCGCGGTAGGGGCGAAGCTGTCTGTCTTCTCCCTCGATACCCTGTCCGTCAAAAACGTAATCGGTGGAAACGTGCAGCATCCGGCATCCCGTCTCGCGGGCTGCGCGAGCCAGATTCTCCACGGCGTCGCGGTTGACGGCCCGGCAGACGGCCTCGTTTCCTTCGGCTTTGTCCACAGCCGTATAGGCGGCACAATTGATGACGTAATCGGGTTTGAGATTATTGAAATAACGACTCACATCGTCTGTCTGGCACAAGTCGAGTTCCTGTACATCTATAAAGGAGAAACGGAACGAAGGGAAGGAGGCTGCGAGCAGCCTGAGCTCGTTGCCCAATTGGCCGTTGGCTCCCGTGACAAGAATCAGTTTCATTTTTTTCTGTATTTTTGCAGCACAAATTTAGCGTTTCCTATGAGAATTTTCACCATAGACACCGGCCTTTTTTCGACCGACGGAGGAGCTATGTTCGGCGTCATGTCGCGCAAGGTCTGGTCTTCCAAATATCCCGTAGACAACGATAACCGCTGTCCTTTGGCCATGCGTTGCGTATTTGCTGATTTTGGCACGCG
This sequence comes from Bacteroidales bacterium, assembly GCA_045627385.1. Classification (GTDB taxonomy): domain Bacteria; phylum Bacteroidota; class Bacteroidia; order Bacteroidales; family UBA1402; genus UBA1757. The sequence continues at coordinate 50,252 of JAZQNO010000023.1, read as the reverse complement.
CAAAGTGCTATTTGACAGTGGAGTCGGTCTTAAACCATGCGGAATGCCCTATTATCGGTTCAGGGATCTGACGGATATTGCGGAAGCCTTGGAGAAGAAAGGTTATCGGGCCGAGGAAGTGACTGATGTGGTGTTGAGTCATCTTCATTTTGACCATTGCGGAGGCTGCACCCGGCTGGTTTCTGAACAGACCGGCGAAACATCCGTGTGCGACGTCAACGCTTTCAGAGGTCCGCATCCGGGTCTGACGCTTCGGATGACTTTTCCCAATGCCCGTCACTGGACTACTCAGGCCCAATGGCAGAATTCGCTTAATCCGGGTCTTTGGGAAGCCGATGCCTATCTGCCTGAAAATTTGGAACCGGTCGACCGAGCCGGACTGCTGATGAAATTGGACGGACAGATGGAAACTTCGCAACTGCCGCAGGGTGTGAAGCGTCTGAGCGACGGCTCGTTCCAACTTTTCGAAGGTCTTCGTCTGAAAATTTGCGAAGGTCACACCTGCGGCCAATTGGTGTCGTTTCTGGAATCTGCTGAAGGCAATTGGGTGGTGTCGGGAGACGTGATTCCGATGTGCATGCACGTGACGCAGGGTTGCGTGGCCGCCATCGATAATTGCGCGCACGACAGCGTTGAAGAGAAGACGCGCGTCCTGCAGGAAGCCGTTTCGCTGGATGCCCGTCTGGCATTCTATCACGATGCTGCGGTGGCTTCTGCCAGCTTGAAATCGCTCAACGGACACATTTCGCCCGCCGAACGTTTCGCTTCAGAAATCAGTTTGTAAGGCTTTATTTGAGCAACCGCCGGTAGATGCAGGTCTTGTTTTGGCAGACGGCGCATCCGTAGGCGCGCCGATGAGCTTTTTCGCCTATGCCGATGATGCCGCTGACTGATTTGATGGGAGACATCAGGCAGGAATCGTTCAAACTGATGCCTGTTTGGTTGTCGCCAATCAGATCGAAGAGCGATCGCTGGTCGGTCACGGGCCAGTTGCAGTAGCCCGGGCTGTAGCGGTTGGTGATTTTCAGATTTCTTTGCTGCATTTCCGTGGCCAAGGCCTCATGAATCCGGTCCATTGCATTTTCCACGCTCAGGGAGCCGAGCGCATCGGTCAGATAGGCTTCCAGGATGTCGCCACGGCGGTTGTATTCGTCGTACTGTTCGCGGAAAAGATGACCGGCCGTGCAGAGAAACAGGGCCACTTCGTCACATTCCTTAAGATATCCGCAGACCTGAGGCCCCGGCTTTAGAACCGCTGTCACCGAGCCGTTTGCATCGTTCATCGCGCATTCCAATCGACCCGAAGTGATGTCGAGTGAAACGATGTGTCCCAAACGGTATCCGCCGATGGCTTCCGATGACAACTGGCCAAGTTCTTGAAGTTTGTGTTTCAGGAACAGGTAAGCGGAATCGCTGTCGGAACAGTCCACATGCATATAGTTGCAGGCTTCCTTCAAATTGGGAAGTACCTGTGACAGCGGCAGACGATAATGATTGAACGGCTGATTCATAAGTGTTTAACCTTGACAAAGGAACAATTCGTTTCGATTGGTGGCTTCGAAGAACGCTTCGATGTTGGCCTCGGGAATATGAGGCGGCAAATCGCAACCTGAAGAAACGATGAAGTTGCGATAGGGAAGCATCTGCCGCATCAGGCGGGCCGTTTCGCGACGGACACTGTCCGGATTGCCCAAACGAAATACCGAAACAGGGTCAAGATTCCCCATTATCAGAATGTCGGAAGGAACTACGCGAGCGGCATCCGACATATCAATCTTGTTTCCGAAATGAAGCGCATGGGCTCCGCTTTCTACCATGGCATGTGTGCAATGTCCGGTGTTTCCGCAATTGTGAAGTACGACGGTGAAATTGTCGTCCTGCAACTCTTTGACGATGCGCTTGACATAAACGGTGGAGAAGGTTATGCAGTCGTCATCGGACAAGAGTCCGGCTGCTGGTTCGGCCATGATGACGCCGTCCACGCCGGTAGCTTTGACGGCCCTGCAGTAGTCGAGCAGAAAAGCCGTGCATTTTTCTAGAAGAGAAGCGATGCTCTTTGGTGAAACGCACACCTCCACCATGATTTCGCTCATGCCGAATAGGCGACCTGCTAGAGAAAAAGGTCCGATACAGCCGGCCAAGACAGGGCGGTCGTTGATACCTTCTGCGGCCAAACGGTTGGCTTTCAGATATTCACTCACACGTCCGGCCGACAGTGAGGGTACTTTGAGCGCTTCGATATCTTTTAGCGAATTCAGCAGACGACCCGTAACGGAAGGAATTTCATCCTTGGGAAACACCACATCGGCGCCGAAGGCTTCCGCTTCGACGGTCAGGTCCATGATTACAGTGGAGGCGGCGGTGCGGTGACGCTCCGACAAAGCTTTGATGGCTGCATAATGAATCTGTCCATCGGTAACCGCTTCTCGAACGGTTTTTCCGATATACTCGATTCCCGGGTGAGTCATGATAGGCAGTGCCGGCACACCCTGACAGTTTTTGAGAAATCTGACGAGATTCATTCCGCTATTTCAGATTGTTCAGTTGAAAATCGCTGAAAGTGCTTTTGCGGGGCAGGAAAATCTGCAGACAGATCCATGCCAGCACATATGCCAGTCCGGCAATGAGGAAGACCACGAAATAGCTTCCCGTAATCTGGAGGACATTTCCCACAAAGGAAGATGCCAGCACGCCTCCGATGGAACCGCAGAATCCGGCAAGCGAGGTCATGGTGGCGACCATATTCTTGGGGTAATAGTCAGAGACCAGCGTATAGACGTTGGAGGCCCAGCCCTGATGGGCGAATGTGGCCAGACTAATCAGACCGACGGCAATCCAGAGGACCGAATTGACCGAACCTCCTTCTGCGGGTTTGAGAGAAGGCAGGATGACGATGGGCACCACCATCAGGGCACAGATGAGCATGGCAAGTTTGCGCGAGAAGATGTTGTTGTGACCATGTTTGATGAGACCGGAAGATATGGCGCCGCCCGAAACGCCTCCAAAGGCCGAAATGGCGTAGATGACAATCAGCGGAAGCGACATGCCCTGTAGGTCGATGCCGTAGGTCTTGTGTAGAAAATCGGGTGTCCAGAAAAGGAAGAACCACCAGACCCAGTCGCAGACGAAACGGGCCAGACAAATGCCAACGGTTCCGCGGAAACGCAGCAGTTCGCCCCATTTGACTTTTTCTTTTTTGGTTTCTTCTTCGACACCGTCCTGATTGATGTAGTCGAGTTCTTCCTGACTCAGTCCCTTGGGTTTGTCCTTTGGTAACTTGTACATGGGTAGCCAGAACAACATCCAGATGAAGCCCAGCGAGCCCATGATGATGAAAGCTCCGCGCCAGCCGAACTTGAGGGCGACGAAAGGAATCAGAAAAGCGGCCAACACCGGACCCACGTTGCTGCCGGCATTGAAGACGCCGGTAGCCAGCGCACGCTCTCTTTTAGGGAACCATTCGGCCGTGGCTTTGACGGATGAGGGAAAGTTTCCCGATTCGCCGAGACCCAGCGCGATGCGCGCCAAAACGAATCCCAGCGCGCCGCCTACAACTCCGTGCAGACACCCGGCCAGGCTCCACAGAGCGATGGCTACGGCGTAAGTGATGCGGGTGCCGTATTTGTCAATCAGGCGGCCGACAAACAGAAGACCGATGGCATAGGCCGCTTGAAAAGCCGACACGATGTAGCCGTACATATCTTCCGTAATGCCGAGCTCGGCCGAAAAATCGAGTTTGAGAAGACCGAGAATCTGACGGTCGATGTAGTTGATGGTGGCGGCGAAGAACAGGAGTGCCACCACGCGCCAACGGTAATTTCCTCTATTGTTAGCCATAATGGTGAAGTTTGATTATTGACAGATTTCGTGAATGAGGTCGTAGGCCTTTGCCTGTTCCTGCGGGGTGGTGCAGTAGGTGACGACGATGAGTTTCATGCCCGGTTTCCAGAGTTTTTTCACTTTTTCCTCGAGAACGTCTGGGCCTCCAACGATGCGCACATTGAGTGCGATGCCAGTGTTGGCGAAGGTGTCGGCGTAGCCATCGGGACTGTTGGCTCCGGGGTCGGTGGCCAGCGAGAATGCGCCGTCGGCCATACGCAGCCCCGGAATGGAGGCAACCAGCTCCTTCTTGTCGGACCAGGTGCCGCAACTGTGGAAGACAGGTCCCCCAAAGTGTTCGGCAGCCTGCACCAAGGCCGGAATGCACAAATCTTTATAAAGGTCGGGCGACAGCATCGTCATACTGTCGTCGCTCAGGCCGAGACCGTCGAAAACGCGGCTCGAGGTGAATCCATGGCCGGGTTTGACCAGCGCGTCTCCGATAAGTTCCTGCTGGATGCGCACATAGTCGGCTGTGAGTTTGGCGGTTCGCTCCATGGCGGCGCGAACCGTGTCCGGTTCAAGACAGAAATCGAGATAGAACTGGCAGGTGTCGACCAGATTGCTCAAGGTGTTGAGCGGCGACTGGATGTCGCTGAAAGCGATTGGCAGACGGCCGTCGGTCTGGTCGAGAAAATAGGTGATCATCTCCAGATTGTGGCGACCGATGCGGGTCTGTGCGACAGGTTTGAACGGTGCAGCCAGCAAATCGGCCGTTGATGCGAATTTTCCTTCGCTGCCGCGGGCCCCGATGGCCGGTGCCAGTCCGGGTTCCCACTGATAGTCGAAACCGTAAGCAGTAGCCAGTGTACCCAAACCGTACCAAGGCTCCAGAAAATTGGGCACATCAGCCTTAAATTTCATGCTTTCACGCAGCGCTCCTAACTGCCATTTCAGAGAGGATTCCATATCGGCGCAGCCGGCGGAGAACACTTCCGCCACACGCATGCGGCGATAGACAAGGACGCCCCCTTTGTCGGCAGGGGCGTTCCAAAAGGCCTGACAGCGTTCCGTAAGAGCGGCTTCGTAGTCGGCATAAGCGGCAATGTCGAAGTGTTTCGCATCGACAGGTTCGACGCGAGTAGCTTGGGCATCGGCCTTGGAAGAATCAAAAACGTCTTTCATATAGAAGGATGAGCGAGCCACAAAGATAACGTTTTTTGCAGTCGTTTTCCTAGGTGAGTCCGCAAAGTATTTGAAAAAGACATCTCGTTCTTCGCTCAATGTCGGATGTCCGCGCATCTTGCTGCAGGAAGCCCTCGAATCTCTCAAGGATGAAAAATGACAGGATGTTGGACAATGCTGCCGTCTGGAGACAAATAGCCTATCAATTTCATGTCCTTGGTGAATATTCTGACTTGACCGCTTCGGGAGGCCGACCAGATTCGGTCGAGATGGTCGGTCATAAGTCCCCTGACGCCGTATTCTTCTTTCGGAATTGGAATGAGCTCGTAGCGCCTTTCGTAGAAAGACAGTTTTTTAAGGCCCGTTTCCGAACATATCCACCAGTTCCCCTGATTATCTTTGAACTGAACACGATTCGGAAAAGATACGATAGAATAAGGATTATCGGGTTCTATATAGTGATAGCGCAGACAATTATCCTCCCGATTGTAATAACAAAGATATCCATCGCGTGGCACTAGCCATAAGTTACCCTGCGGGTCTTCAAAGAAGAATTTCCGGTTGTTTTTCTGACTTACCTCCATGTTGTTTGGCAAATCGAGCGGCTGGAAGTGATGCGTCTTCCCCGAAGCCTCAATGCGAAGAATGCCTGGTTTTCCCGTCGTCGTTCAACATGACAATCGATTCTGGATGGATGACGGCCATTTCGAAATCCTTTTCAGGGGATTGTTCCATATCGACCAACGCGGAAATCGCTGGGGAAGGGAGTCGCTTTTGCAGTTCTTCAGACTGGAAAGGCGTCTTTGCCAGTGTCGGCACATCATAGCAGTCAAGCTGTCCGTCGCTTGTCGCCAGCCAGATGTGACGGTCGGTTTTGACAAAGGTTGTGTACTCTTCAGGTAGGTGAGAGAGCCCGTCGGAGAGAATGAATGTGCCGTTGTCTGTGAGAATCCATTCCCGTTCTTCCGTGTCTTGGAACGCGGCATATACATTTTGGCATTGGAAAAGATCGGTGAAATTCAGAAAACATCCTTCACCCGCTTCGATGCCGGCCCCATTTTCAGTGAATGAACTTTCATCGATTCTCAGACAATAGTTATCCTTTGAACATATCCAAGTGACCCTTTTCTCCAATGGAAAATAGTGGACGGCCCGAAAAGAAGTCGGGAGTCCTGCCATCTGGGAAATGTCGGTGAAATGGCCAATATGAGGATTGAACAAGTAAGTGTGATTGTCGTTTGCGATGACGTAAATAAATAATTATAAGAAATAATACCTTTGTACTTATTATAAAAAATTTCTCATACGACAATGTTATCAAAAAAAATCTTCTCACTGACTGCATTTTTGTGCGCAGTCTGTTATGTCGCCGCTTCGGAATCGGACAGGCCTGTTATAAGACTCGATTTTAGTGAGCCATCGCGCAAAGATGCGGAGGTGCTTGAACCCGGCTATACCAATTGGGGTGTTGCCAAAGATTGCAAGTCGGAGACGAAAACCTTCGATGGAATCGAGATTTCCGTCGCTTCCGACCATAACATGCGCTGTGGCTGGAACAAGGCATTCGTCCAGGCCGGTGTGGAGAATTCGCGTCTCACCGGCGACGGCCTGAGTTTCGAGAACAAAGAAGATGAAGGTTATATCACCATGAGCATCAAAGGCCTTCCCGCCGGCGTCCATACCATTCAGATTTACCACAATTCCTGGCAGGATCCGACCGTGACAGCCAGCATCCCCATCCACATTTTCTGCAACGACGAGGCTGTCGGAACGGTGAAGAGGACATTCCGCGAAACGACCGCTGCCAATGCAGCCATATTCACTCACTCGTTCAGCGTCGCCGACGAGTCGGAATCCGTCGTCTTCAAATTCGTCACGGATATGGAAGACGATTTCGACGATCCGGTCGCCATGGCCAGCATGACGAAATACGACCTGGCTCCGCTGCTCAACGGTTTCGAACTCAACACGGTCAGCGTGACGGCACAAGCCAAGATGCCCAGCCCTGCCGATGCGGATATGCATATCGACGCCGACAATGGTTCGTTTTTGATGAAATGGTCTCCTGCCAACAAGGATGTCAGATTCCATCATCTCTATATCGGCACTTCACTGGAGGAGGTGACCGCCGCTTCGAAAAGCACCGACGGCATTTATCTGGGTGCCAAGGAATATGCCGATACGACCCATTTCATCGACAATTTGTATTGCCTGAACACCTACTATTGGCGCGTGGATGAAGAAGATGCCAATGGGGTGGTCACTCCCGGCAATGTCTGGAGTTTTCGCCCGCGCAAATTGGCTTTCCCAGATGCCGAAGGATATGGCCGCTATGCCACTGGCGGACGCGGTGGTGACGTGTATCATGTGACCAATCTGAATGCTGGCGGTGAAGGTTCGCTGGCATACGGCATCAATACGGCTACCGGACCTCGGACCATCGTATTTGATGTGTCTGGAATCATCGTATTGGGTGGCCGTCTAACTTGCTCAGCCCCCTATGTCACCATTGCCGGACAAACGGCCCCAGGGCATGGCATCTGTTTGGCCGATGCACCCTTTGGCGTTGGTGACGAATCGATTGTGCGCTTCGTTCGTTTGCGTCTCGGTTTGGGAGAAATTATCGATGATGAAGGACATCGTCGTACTGCCGACGGTATCGGAATGGCTGGGGCCGACCATTCCATTCTAGATCATGCATCCATCAGTTGGACCATTGACGAGGCCTTCTCTTCGCGAAATGCGCACAACATGACGCTTCAGCGCACGATGATAGCCGAAGCGCTCGGCATTGCCGGCCATAAAAACTACGATGTGGGAAAGAACCATGGCTTTGCTGCCACCATCGGCGGAGACATCGCTTCTTTTCACCACAATCTGCTCATCCACTGCAACGGCCGCAACTGGAGCCTGGGCGGCGGACTGGATGGAAATGGTTATTACTCGGGCCGTCTAGACATTTTCAACAATGTGGTTTATAACTGGGGTGGTCGCGCTACCGATGGAGGTGCCCATGAAGTGAACTTTGTGAACAACTACTACAAAATGGGCCCAGCCGGCAATACCACAACTATGCTGCTGAACGCTCAACTCGAGGGTACTGGCAAAGGCACGCAGGCATACTACGTCAGCGGCAATGTCCGTCAGGCTAGAAACAACGGTGCACTGACCTATGACAGTGAAGGCAATACATACAAGTATTCGCTCAGTAGCGGGCAGGTTCTCGATTGGGATGTCTGGGTCGAAGAGCCCTTCTTCCCTTCCTACGCCAAAGTTGAATCGGCCAAGGATGCTTACAAGAGTGTGATGAGCGATGTGGGCGCCACAATGCCTTTCTTCGATCTGCACGACCAGCGTATGATCCGTGAAGCGCTGAATGCCACTTATACCTACACCGGAAGTCTGTCTGGAGTCAAGGGCCAGATTGACAGTCAGGAAGATTGCGGAGGCTACGAAGTCTATCCCGAAGTGTATCGCCCCGAAAGTTACGACACTGACCGTGACGGAATGCCCGACTGGTGGGAGGAACTTGTTGGCAGCGATGCCTCCGTGCCCAACAACAACGACGATCCTGATCACGACGGCTACACGCTTTTGGAAAATTTCCTGGAATGGATGGCCCACACTCAGGTGGCGCTACCGGTCGGTCATAAAGACACCATCGATCTGTCTCTCCTTTTCAAAGGTTACACTCAGCAACCCGTCTACAGCATTGTCGCAAAGGATGGCTCAGCCGAAGCGAATGTCAGCGGTTCGTCGCTGCTGATCGAAGGCAAGGAAAAAGGACTGACTGGCATCCGCATTCAAGTTAAGGATGCCGAGGGCTCGACTTTCGAACGCTTGGTCAATGTGTCGGTGACCGCTCCCGATGCGATTCCCGGTCTAAGCTTTGAAAAAGGCTTCCGGATAGAGCATTTCGTGGTCTTCGACCTGAAGGGACAGCAGATTTGGGAAGGAGACGGTCATGGCTGTTCGGTCTACGGGCTGAATCTTTCGGGTATTCCCAGCGGGGTCTATGTCATCCGTGCCTATGCCTCGACGGGTGAGGCCCAGGCTTTCAAGGTTATCAAGTAAGCGTTAAATATATTTATGCACTTTGACATACGCTTTTTGGAAAACAAGATTTATCTTTGCATCGCAATATGGAAGAGTTTCAATTTTTAATATAAAAGCATTATGTCAAAAGTTACAGTTATTGGCGTCGGCAATGTAGGTGCTACTGCAGCCGATGTTCTGGCCTGCCGCGAAGTGGCCGACGAAGTGGTTCTTCTTGATATCAAGGAAGGAATTCCCGAGGGTAAGGCACTTGATATGACGCAGGCTTCCTGCATGCTGACGATGGATACCAAGATTACCGGTACCACCAACGATTACAGCAAGACCGCCAAGTCTGATGTCGTTGTCATCACTTCCGGCATTCCTCGCAAGCCCGGCATGACCCGCGAAGAGCTCATCGGCGTGAACGCCGGTATTGTCAAGGGTGTGGTTGCCAATGTTCTGAAATATTCTCCCAAAGCTATCCTTGTCGTCATCAGCAATCCGATGGATACCATGACCTATCTGGCTGTCACATCCACCGGTATCGACCGCCATCGCGTCATCGGCATGGGCGGCGCTCTCGACAGTTCGCGTTTCAAAACGTACCTGGCCAAGGCTTTGGGCAATGCCAACCTCAATGACATCGAAGCCACCGTCATCGGCGGTCATGGCGACACCACTATGATTCCCCTAACCCGTTTGGCCACCTACAAAGGCGTGCCCGTCAGCCAGTTCCTCAGCAAGGCCAAACTAGAAAAGGTTGCTGCCGACACAATGGTCGGAGGCGCTACCTTGACCAAGATGCTGGGCACCTCCGCTTGGTATGCTCCCGGCGCTGCTGCAGCTTATGTCGTCGAAAGCATCCTGCACGACCAGAAGCGCATCGTCCCCTGCAGCGTTTATCTTGAAGGCGAGTACGGTCAGAAAGACATTTGCATTGGTGTTCCCGTCCGTCTGGGCAAGAAGGGTTGGGAGAAGGTCATTGACTTCAAACTCAACGCCGAAGAAAAGGCTCTGTTCGAAAAGAGCGCTGCCGCTGTCCGCAAGACCAACGAAGTGCTGAAAAGTCTTTAATTGATTTTCAAACCACAGGCAGGTCCTTTCCCCATAAAGGGCGAGGACCTGCTTCTTTGTTTTCTATGAAACGAAATCTCATATTGTTTGGCATGTGGCTGGGCTTGTTGCCGTTCACGGCGCTTAGCCTTAAGGCCGCCGAGCCTCAGACGCTGGAGTCTCAAGCCTCCGTTTCCAACACTTTTGTGGAAAAGCTGACAGCTCCCGCCACCGAAGGGCAGGGTACCGTCACCATACGGCAGGACCCGCGGCTGAGTATCAAAATGGGGGATCCCGGTCATACGACTCCGGCCAACATCGTCATCATTAACGAGCGCCCCTATCTGAAAATGACTGGCTACCGCATTCAGGCTTTTTCATCGAACAATCAGGCGACAGCCAAACAGGAAGCATTCCGAAAGGAAGCCGCGCTGAAAGCAGCCGAACCCGACCTGACCACCTATGTGCGCTACTCGGCTCCTTTCTGGCGTGTCCGTGTGGGCGATTTCCTGACCTACGAAGAAGCATACGAAGTGCTTCTCAGATTCAAGAAGACTTTCGTCTACGGCCGTGAAATGTCGATTGTCCGTGAAACCATCAATGTCCCGATTTCGTTATGATAGACAAACATCTTATCCTTGGCACCGAAACGAATGAAGTCCAGCAGGAGTTGGCCATGCATTACAGCGAGATTCTGCGTCTTTTGGGCGAGGATCCCGAACGCGAAGGCTTGCTGAAAACGCCCAAGCGCGTGGCAAAGGCCATGCAGTTTCTCACTTACGGTTACAAGATGGACCCCGAAGAGGTGCTGCGCTCGGCAATGTTTCACGAGGATTACCGTCAGATGGTCATTGTCAAGGATATCGATTTCTATTCTCTTTGCGAACATCACATGCTGCCTTTTTACGGAAAGGCACACGTGGCATATATTCCCGATGGCCGCATCACGGGCTTGAGCAAAATCGCGCGTGTGGTCGACATCTTCTCCAAGCGTCTGCAGATTCAAGAAAGGATGACCACCCAGATCAAGGAATGTATTCAAAACACGCTTCAGCCTTTGGGCGTGATGGTCGTCATCGAGGCCCAGCATCTCTGCATGCAGATGCGAGGTGTGGAAAAACAGAATTCCATCACCGTCACTTCAGACTTCACGGGCGCTTTCAATCAGGCGAAGACCCGCGAAGAATTCATGAATCTCATCAGAAAATAATCAGGCTTTCGCTTTCGGGTAGGCGATACGAGTGTGGTAAATGCTCAGCAGCTTGTCCCGGAATACCCGTTTGATGCATTCCACCTCTTGGAAGGTGATGGGCACATCCTTGAAGTAGCCCTCGCTGATCTGTCGGCCGATGAGATTGCCGACCAGTTCTTCGATGCCCTTTTCGTCATATTTCTTCAAACTTTTCGAAGCGGCTTCGACTGTGTCGGCCATCATCAGAATGGCTTCTTCGCGTGTCAGCGGGTTGGGACCTGGATAGAAGAAGAAGGCTGGAGCTTCGCCTTCGGGATTGGCATTCCGCCAAAGCGTGTAGAAATAGCGCACCGGTGCGTGGCCGTGGTGCGTGCTGATGTAGTCTTTGATGACCTTTGGAAGGTGGTGCTGCCCGGCCAGTTTGAGGCCTTCGCTCACATGGTTGGTGATGATGCTGACAGCCTGCTCGGTGCTCAAACTGTTCAATGGGTTCTCTCCATGGTCTTGATTTTCAGTGAAGTATTCTGGAGAATTCATCTTTCCCAAGTCGTGATAAAGCGCGCCGGCACGCACCGATTCCGCATTGGCACCGATGGCTTGTGCGGCTGCGGCAGCCAAATTGGACACTTGGAGCGAGTGTTGGAAAGTGCCCGGGCATTTTTCCGAAAATTCTCTCAACAACGGTGAGTTGATGTTGGCCAGCTCCATGAGGGTGACGTTGGATGTGAATCGGAATGTCCATTCGAACAGATAGATAAGCAAATAGGACGAAAGCAGCAGCAGAGCGTTGATGCCGAAAGACGTGTAGGTCTTCCACTGGGCTAGGTTGACAGCGCCTTCTTGCAACATCGACAGCGCCAGGTAACAGGTGATGTAGGAAGCCAGAATCAGCAGGATGCAGAAGGCCAGTTGCGAACGCTGTGTCAGATTCTTCAAACTGAAGATGGTCACCATTCCCACGGGAATTTGCAACATTAGGAATTCGAAGGGAAAAGGCGAGATGGGCGCGCAGATGAACAGCATGATGACATGTGTGAAGAATGCCGTCCGCGAGTCGAAGAAAGTGCAGATGAGGATGGGCAGGATGGCGTAGGGGATCATGTAGAGGTTGAGCATCTCGTCGTTGCGGATGACCAGTGCGCTGAACAGGGCCATGAACGTCACCAGAAGGAGGATGAACAGCAGATGGCTGAACTTTTTCCAGATGTTCGGCCGCATCTGCTGGAGGAATATGAGGAGCAGCCCCAGCATGAGCGCTACCCAGAGGATTTGTCCCACCAGCACCACCGTGGTGTCCGATTTCAGGTTGCGCTCCTGCGCGTGGCGTCTGAGCGAGTCGAGCTTGAGAAAGGCTTCGTGGCCGACAATTTCACCCTGGTCGATGATGCGCTCGCCTTTCTGGACCATGCCGGAAGTGCGCGAAACCGTATGAAGCAGGTCTTCGCGCATCTGTTCGGAACTGTTTTCGTCGAACAGGCAGTTTTCGGTCAGATAATTGTCCAGATGGCAGTCGGACAGAATGCTGCGGTCGATGTTTTCGGGCAGATTCTGGAGAATGGCCTCGTAGGCCCGTTTGGCCGTGAAGATCGATGTCAGCTGACGTTGCTGGGCCACTCCGTTGCTGACCAGCATCACACGGCTGACTCCTTGCTTGAGCAGGCCGTTGTAAGTGTCGGCGTCGATGATGCCGGCCGAATAGATCAGGTCGAACTGGTCGAGCAGATAGGGCAGATAATAAGATGGTGTGGTGGCGCGGAGAAAGTCGTCGTAGTCTTTCGACAACTGTTCGACCGTCTGGTCGAGAATGGATACATTCTGCTGGATGACAGGACAATATTGCGCCAGGACGCTGTCCTTCTCGGCCTGAAAGGCTTCGTCGGTCTTGTAGATGGAATAGTTGTAGGGAGCTGTCAGCAGGCCGTAACGCCAGGGTTTGCCCTCCTGGAAAGAGTAGCGGAAATGGCCTTCGCGCGGATATACCCACACGATGAGGGTTGCGACGAGGGCCGCCAGCAATATCTTGACGGCCGGGGTCGAACGGAATAAGCCTTTGTTGCTCATAGCTGTCGTTTTTGTAATTCAGGCGAAATTACGAAAAAAAACTGTACTTTTGTCCTCCGTTACAATTTTTGATGATTATGTCTGAAAGAAAAGTCCGGGTGCGTTTCGCCCCAAGTCCTACGGGTGCCCTTCATATCGGCGGCGTTCGTACTGCTTTGTATAACTATCTGTTTGCCAAAAATATGGGCGGGGATATGATTCTCCGTATCGAAGATACCGACAGCAAGCGCTTCGTTCCCGGAGCCGAAGATTACATCATCGAGGCCCTCACCTGGCTGGGCATCCGTTTCGACGAAGGCGTCAGCTTCGGCGGAAAATACGGTCCCTACCGCCAGAGCGAGCGCCGCTCCATTTACAAGCGCTATGTTGATGAACTGATCGCCAAGGGCGCTGCCTATTATGCTTTCGACACGCCTGCCGAACTGGAGGCCCGCCATACGGAAAATCCCAATTTCCAATACGATGCCCGCACGCGTATGTCGATGGCCAATTCTTTGACTCTCAGTAAAGAAGAAGTGGAAAGCCGGATTGCAAACGGCGATGTCTACACGGTGCGTTTCAAAATCGATCCCGATCAGACGGTGACCATTCACGACATAATTCGCGGCGAAGTGCTCTACAAGACCGATGTCCTCGACGACAAAGTGCTCTACAAGAGCGCCGACCAACTGCCCACCTACCACCTGGCCAATGTGGTCGACGATCATCTGATGGAAGTGAGCCACGTTATCCGCGGTGAGGAATGGCTGCCCTCGACTCCGCTTCATATCCTTCTGTACCGGGCTTTCGGATGGGAGGAGACGATGCCCCAGTTCGCCCACCTGCCTCTTCTGCTGAAGCCCGACGGCAAGGGCAAACTCTCGAAACGTGACGGCGACCGGCTCAATTTCCCGGTTTTCCCCCTCGATTGGAAAGATCCCGTTACGGGCGACATCAGCAAAGGCTATCGCGAAGCCGGCTATTTCCCCGAGGCCGTCATCAATTTCCTGGCTCTTCTGGGCTGGAATCCGGGCACCGAACAGGAAATGTTCACGATGGACGAGCTCATCGGACAGTTCTCCATCGCCCGCTGCAGCAAGGCCGGCGCCAAGTTCGATTTCGAAAAGGGCAAGTGGTTCAACCATCAGTACATGCTCACCAAAGACAATGACATCCTGGCCCCTATGGTGGCTCCTCAGCTGGAGGCCCATGGGGTGAAGGCCGAGGCTTCTTATGTGGCTGAGGTGCTGGCTCTGATCAAGGACCGCATGAATTTCGTGCACGATTTCTGGGACAATGCCTCCTATTTCTTCCTGGCTCCGGAAACTTATGACGAGAAGACGGTGGCCAAACGCTGGAAACCCGAATCGGCCGCCCAGATGAACGAGCTGATGGACATTCTCGAACCCTTCGATTTCACCGACCCCGTCGCCATGGAAGATGCCGCCAAGGCCTGGTGCGAGCGGAACGGATACGGTATGGGCATTCCGATGAACGCTTTCCGTCTGGCCGTAGTCGGCGAAGGCAAGGGCCCGCATATTTTCCACATTGTCAAACTGATAGGTAAAGAAGAGACGATGGCACGCCTGAAGCGGTGTATCAGTGTCCTCGGTTGATAAACGCTTCGGTATGTATAATGTATTTTTCCAATTGTATGTGTGGGTGTTCCGCCTGATCGCCCTTTTCCATCCGAAGGCCGGGAAAATGGTCCGCGGCGGTCACCGTACATGGCGCCGATTGGAGCAGGCCATTCCGCAGGATGCCAAGACCATCTGGTTCCACGCGTCTTCGTCGGGCGAGTTCGAACAGGGCCGTCCGCTCTTGGAAGCCATCCGTCGCCGTTATCCCGAATACAAAATCATCCAGACCTTCTATTCCCCTTCCGGTTTCGAAGCCCGCAAAGACTATCCCGGTGCCGATGTGGTCTGTTATCTGCCTTTCGACACGAAACTGCACGTGCGCCGTTTCCTCCGGCTGGCCCATCCTTCGGCCATGTTCCTCATCAAGTACGATTTTTGGCCGAACTATCTGCAGGGGCTTCGTCAGTCGGGTGTCCCGGTTTATCTGGTGTCGGGCATTTTCCGTCCCACTCAGATGTTCTTCCGCTGGCCTGGCAGTTTCTTCCGGAAAATGCTCTTCTGCATCGAACATTTCTTCGTTCAGAACGAGCAGTCGGCCCAGCTGCTGGACAAAATCGGGCTGGGTGAGCGCGTGACCGTCTGCGGTGACACTCGCAGCGACCGAGTGTTGGAAATCGCCGCTGAGGCCAAGCAGCTCTTCATGCTGGAGAGCTTTGCCGAAACGCCTTCGACGCTGATGGAGGCTTCCGCTTCGGAAGATGCGGAAAAGACTTCGGCCCGTCCGCAAATGCTGATTGCCGGCAGCAGCTGGCCCAAAGATGAAGCGCTGTTCATTCCCTATTTCAACGAGCACCCCAATCTCAAGCTCATCGTGGCGCCCCATCTGATCAATGAAAGTCATCTGCAGTACATCGAAGGGCTGCTCAAGCGCCCGTATGTGCGCTATTCGCAATTGACCATCGAGAAAGTGGCCCACGCCGACTGCATCATCATCGATTGTTTCGGCTTGCTGTCTTCGATTTACAGATACGGACAGGTGGCATACATCGGCGGCGGTTTCGGAGCGGGCATCCACAACACGCTTGAAGCGGCCGTGTATGGCATCCCGGTGGTGTTCGGACCTCGCTATCAGAAGTTTGACGAAGCCAAGGCCTTGCTGGCATGTGGCGGTGCGCAAAGCGTCACAAACGAATACGGCGAACTTCCGGAGGCAATGGACCGCTGGTTTGAACATCCCGAAGATCTGCAGAAAGCCGGACAGGCGGCCAAAGACTACGTCCAGCGCAGCAGTGGCGGCACGCAGGTCATTCTGCACTACCTTTCAGAAAAACTTTAAAACGGTTATTCCTCGCCGAGCAGGTGCTCGAGCAGGATAAGATCTTCCCGGTAGGTGACCTTCAGATTGATGGGGTCACCTTCTACGATATAGACGGGTTCGTCGGGCAGATAGCGGGCCACTGTGCCGCAGTCGTCGGTGACCGCGAAATCATCGTGTTTCAGACCTTCTTCGTAGGCCTGGGCGATGGTCGACAGGCGGAATCCCTGCGGTGTCTGGACACGGCGCAGCCGGCGTCTGTCGGGAATGTCAGCCAGCAAATGGCCGTCGGGACTGGTGCCGATGATGGTGTCGGTGGCAGCAACGGCCACATCGACTGCGCGGTAGCGGTCGAGCGCCATAATCACCTCGGTGATGATGCGGTGGCTGACCATCGGCCGGGCGGCATCGTGTATGAGGATGTTGTCCTTGTCGGAAAAACGTTCCCGGCAGGCGCGGATGGCCGCCAAACTGGAGTCGTAGCGCTCTTGTCCGCCGGGCAGAATGGCGATGAGTTTGCTCCAGCCGTTCTTTTGAGCCAGCTCTTCCATCTGTCCGATATAGTTGGCATGCATCACCACCACGATGGCGTCAATCATGGGATGGTCTTCGAACACGTCGACGGTGTGCTCGATCATGGTGCGGCCGGCAATCGGAATAAACTGCTTGGGCAGGCCTCCTCCCAGGCGGCTGCCGGTTCCTCCGGCCAGAATGGCGGCGATGTTTCGGACTTTTTGCATATGCGGAATTTAACTGAGGGCGAAGTTACGTTATTTCGGGTGGAAAATCGTACATTTGTCCATTAATCTAATGTTGCAGTCTGTATGAAAAATTTTTGGAGCCGATACGGAACCTGGTTGCTGGCCCTGCTTGTGTTCATCGCCGTTTCGTTCATCTATTGCGCCCCTTCGCTCGATGGGAAGATCATCAGTGCCGGCGACGTCATCAGCGGCAATGCGGCCGCTCACGAGACCAGTCAATTCTATGCCGAAACGGGCGAGAACACCTACTGGACAGGTTCGCTGTTCAGCGGTATGCCCAATTATCAGGTAAGTTGCCGCTACGAGTCGGCCAAGTGGCTGAAACCCCTGCGCCGGATCCTTGTCGGCAACCGCGTCAAGAACTGCCAATGGGCTCTGTTCATGTATTTCCTTTGCTTCTTCATCCTGCTGCGTTCGCTGCGTGTCAACAAAAGCCTCAGCATGGTGGGCGCGCTGGCGATGGGCCTCTCTTCCTATTTTCTGATCATCATTCCAGCCGGCCATTTCTTCAAGGTCACCACCATTCCTTTGATGTCGGTGACCGCGGCCGGATTTGTCCATATCTTCCGCAAACGCTATCTGCCGGGCATGGCGCTGACGTGTGTCTGCACGGCCGTCGGATTCATCGACCATCCGCAGATGTCCTATTATATCCTGATGATGGTCGGCTTGTTCTGGCTGGCGGAACTGGCTATTCACATCCGTGAAAAACGGATGAAGGATTTCGTGCTGGGAACGCTGCTGTTCGGCGTTTCGCTGGCCGTCGGCCTGGGAGCCAACAGCGCCAGCGTGTTCGCCAACAAAGAATATGCCTCGCAGACCATGCGCGGAGGCCATTCCGATCTGGTCAAGGCGGAGGATGCCCAGAACAAGACGAAGGGGCTCGATCTCGACTATGCCACCCAGTGGAGCTACGGCATCGGCGAATCGCTCAGTTTCCTGGTTCCGGGCGCTCGAGGCGGCGCTTCGGGTTACGATGTGGGTACCGATTCGAAACTGTACGAAACCTTGGTCAAACACCGCATCGACCGCCGTTCGGCCGAACAGTTCTGCAGCCAGGTGCCGCTTTACTGGGGCGACCAGCCCTTCACTTCGGGCAACGTCTATATGGGCGCCATTGTCTGCTTCCTCTTCGTGCTGGGTCTGATAGTGGTGAAAAGCCCCTACAAATGGGCGCTCGCCATCGCCACGCTGCTGTCGGTCATGCTGGCATGGGGCAATCATTTCATGCCGCTGACGGAGTTTTTCTTCAAGTACTTCCCGATGTACAACAAGTTTCGCGCCGTTTCGTCCATTCTGATTGTGGCTGAAATCGCCATGCCCTTGCTGGGTTTCATGGCTTTGCGTGACCTGTCCGGCGACGGCTTGGAGAAGCGCTTCAAACAGCGGGCGCTGCTGACGGCTGCCGGCATCACCGGAGGCATCTGTCTGGTACTGGCCCTGTTTGCCGGCAGCCTGTACGACTTCACAGCTCCCGGCGACGCGTCCTATGCCTCGCAATTGCCCGATTTCGTCTACCAGGCCATTCTTGACGAACGCAAAGCGCTGCTGGTGTCCGACTCCTTCCGTTCGCTGCTCTTCATTCTCGGTGCGGCATTCGTCATCTGGCTTTATATCTCGGACAAGCTGAAAGCCTCTTGGATGACCGGCATCCTGTGCGTACTGGTCGTGGCCGACATGTGGGGCGTGGACAAACGCTATTTCAACGACAGCCACTTCGTGACGCCCAAGCAGAACAAGGCCGTCTACACGATGATGCCCTACGAAAAGCAGATTCTGGCCGATCCGGATCCGCATTTCAGAGTCTTCAATCTGACCACGAACACCTTCAACGAAGCCCGCACCTCTTATTATCTCAAGCATATCGGAGGTTACAATGCGGCCAAACTGCGCCGTTATCAGGATCTGATTGACGAGCATCTTTCCAAGATGAATATGAATGTCATCTCGATGCTCAACACCAAATACATCATCGTGAAGGGCCAGGACGGCCAGCCGACGCCCATGGCCAATCCCGACGCGATGGGCAATGCCTGGTATGTGGACAGTCTGTATGTGGTGGACAACGCCAACGAGGAAAGCGAAGCCCTGCGCAGTCTCGACCTCCGCACTTCGGCCGTGCTCGACCGCGAATTCGCCGGATATCTGCCCGAAGGCCTGACGCAGGCCGTTTCCGAATCGGGCACCTGTCTGGTCCGTCCGGAAAAGGCCGAATCTTCTGTCCGCCTGACAAACTATGCGCCCAATGCCTTGGATTATGTCTGCCGTTCGTCCCAACCGGGCACGATCGTCTTCTCCGAAATCTATTATCCTTTCGGCTGGAAGGCTTCGATTGACGGCCAGCCCGCCGACCATTACCGTGTCGACTATCTCCTGCGTGCGCTGAATGTGCCTGCCGGAGAGCATCAGATTCGTTTCGTGTTCGACCCCGACAGCGTGAAGAAAGGCAATGTGCTGAGTCTGACCTGCATCTTCCTGATGTATGCCTTCGTCCTGTTCGCCTTGGGCACAGGCGCAATCCGTCTGCTGCGTTTGCGCCGCAATGAAAAGTAGTTCTGTCAAACCGAGGAAATCTTATGGAAATCAGTCTCTCCATTGTCGTCCCTGTCTATAACCGTCCGGATGAAATCGACGAGCTGCTGGCCAGTCTGGCGGCTCAGACCGATATGGATTTCGAGGTCCTTGTCGTGGAAGACGGTTCCTCTTTGCCTTGCGAAGAGGTATGCCGCCGCTACGAAAATGCCCTGCGGCTCCGGTATCTGCCCAAACCCAATTCGGGCCGCAGCGAATCGCGCAACTACGGCATGGACCGGGCTTCGGGCGACTATTTCATCATCTTCGATTCGGACTGTACGATGCCTCCACAGTATGTTGCCACGGTAAAGCGTTATCTGTCTGAAAATTATGTGGACTGCTTCGGAGGTCCCGACAGTGCCGACAGCAGTTTCTCGCCCATGCAGAAGGCCATCAGCTATTCGATGACGTCTTTCATGACCACTGGCGGCATCAGAGGCGGCATGAAGAATGTGAAGAAATTCAGTCCCCGTTCGTTCAATATGGGCATTTCCCGCGCCTGCTACGAAAAAGTGGGCGGCTACAGGAATATGATCGGCGAAGACATCGATATGAGCTTCCGCATCAAAGAGGCCGGTTTTGAGACCCGTCTATTCCCGGAGGCCTATGTCTGCCACAAACGTCGCGTGAGCCTGAAGAAATTCTTCCGCCAGGTGAACACTTTCGGCCGAGGACGCATCCTTTTGAACAAATTGCATCCCGGCTCTTTGAAACTTGTCCATCTGCTGCCGGCCTGTTTTGCTCTCGGAAACGCCCTGCTGCTCCTGTTGGGCCTTTTCTGGACGGCCTGGTGGCTGTTGCCGATCGCTTTCTATGTGCTGTGCATTTTTGGAGAATCTCTCTTGAAGAACAAGAGTCTCAAAGTGGCGGTATATTCCATTGCCGCCGCCTATGTGCAGCTTTTCGGCTACGGATTGGGATTCATTGACGAGCTTCTCACCCACAAGGCTTCGAAGGCCACGCAGGAAGAACTTTACAAATGATTTTCGCTTCGAGGTTCAGGCCTTGTCGGGCCGGAGAACGGCGCGCAGGACAAACCAAGCGTGGCTGACAAGCGTCTGCAGCAAGCCGTAATGCTTGCGATAGATGGCAAAGCGCTCCTTGAGAGAGGCTTTGCGGTTGCGGGTGCTCATTCCCTCGTTCAAATAATCGATCAGAATCAGATGCGTGTTGAAAAGCACCTCCTCGACGGGCAGGTCCGGGTGGAGTTCCTGGGCGTCGTGCATGATGCGGATGCACCAGTCCTGGTCGGCGCTGAAACGGTATGTCAGGTCATAGGGATGTTCGAGCGCCATCTGCCGGCTCACCATAAAGGCCTGATGGCAGACGAGCATTCCCAGCCGGAAACTCTTCCATGTGAGCCGTTCGGGAGCTCTCAGCCGTCTCGGTCCCAAGTCCTTGCCGTCTTGGTCGACCAGCTGGGTTTCGCCATAAATCACTTCGCTTGAAGCCGACACCATGACGCGGGCGATGTTGGCCAAGGTCTCGGCCGAATGGAAGCTGTCGCCGGCGTTGAGAAAGCAGAGATAGTCGCCCGTCGCCGCTTGGATGCCTTTGTTCATGGCGTCGTACAGCCCCTTGTCGGGCTCGCTGATGACGTGGTCGATCCGATGGCTTGCCGTTTGCCTCTCTTCTGGTAAGGAGGTCTGTCCGGGCAGGCCGTCGCGGTATCGGTCGATCAGGCCAAGAGTTCCGTCTTTCGAGGCTCCGTCCACCAAAATGTATTCCACATGGGGATAAGTCTGCGACAGGACGCTGCGCAAGCTGCGTTCCAGGGTCGCTTCGGCATTGTAAGTGACTGTGATGACGGAAAAAGTGGGATTCGGCATGATCGGATGGAAATGAATGGCTTCGTCGGGAGGCAAAGATAATGATTTTTCGCAATCGGCAGGTCTTTGTCGGATAGGCTTGAATGTTTATATTTGCAGAAAAATAACGAACCACAAGATTCTCAGGATGAAGACAGATTTGTTTGTATCCGGTCGTCTCTGCCTGTTCGGCGAACATTCCGACTGGGCCAGTTCCTACCGTCGCATGAATGCCGATGTGGCCCCCGGCGCCTGTATCGTGACGGGCATCGAGCAGGGCATCGAAGCTGAGGCCGAAGCCTGTGACCAGTTTGAAATGAGCAGTGAGGCTCCCGAAATCGCCGATATTTGGAAGGATTTCCATTGCCGTATGGACGAGGAAGAACTGCGCAAGGTGGCCAAATCGGGTTCCTTCTTCGCCTACTGCGCCGGAGTGGCCTCCTATATGCTGGAGTGCTATCACGTGGGCGGCATCCGCATCCGTCTCAAAAGCATGACGCTGCCCATCAAGAGCGGCCTGTCATCGAGCGCCGCCATCTGTGTGCTGGTGGCCCGCGCCTTCAACCAGATCTATCATCTCAATCTGAGCACCATGGGCGAAATGAACATCGCCTATATGGGTGAAATCCGCACTTCTTCCCGCTGCGGCCGCATGGACCAGGCCTGCGCTTTCGGCGTCAAGCCCGTCCGTATGGATTTCGACGGCGAAGAGGCCTCTGTCCGCCAAATCAATGTCAAGTCCGAACTCCATTGGGTGTTCGCCGACCTTTGTGCCCAAAAAGACACCATCCGCATTCTGCAGGACCTGAACAAGGCTTATCCTTTCCCGTCGGACGAAAGGGAGCGCTTGGAACACGAAGCTTTGGGCCAGCGCAATCTCGACATCGTGGACCGCGCCGTCCGACTGATGAACGAGGGCGATGTGCCCGCTTTGGGCGCTCTGATGACGGAAGCCCAACAACTTTTCGATACGCAGGTGGCTCCGCTTTGCCCCGAAGAACTGACGGCGCCCAAACTTCACGCCGTATTGAACGACCCTCAAATTGCGCCATTGGTCTATGGAGGCAAGGGCGTCGGCTCGCAGGGAGACGGTTCAGTGCAGTTCCTGGCCAAGGATGCCGCCTGCCAGCAGCAGTTGGTGGACTATCTCAAGCAACAGGGAATGCGCGCTTATCCGCTCACCGTCAAGCCGCGGCATTCCATCCGCAAAGCCATCATCCCGGTGGCCGGTTTCGGTACGCGTCTCTATCCCGAAACCCGTATGCTCAAGAAGGATTTCTTCCCCATCGTCGACCGCGACGGAATGGTCAAGCCGGTCATCCTGATACTCTTGGAAGAACTGCTGGCCAGCGGCATCGAGGATGTCTGCATCATTCTGGGCAGCGAGGCCGAACGTCAGCAGTACCGCGATTTCTTCGAGACCCGTCTTCCGGAAGAGCATCTGCGCAAACTGAATCCTCAGGCACAGGCCTACGAACAGAAAATCATGTCTATGGCCCAGCATCTGCATTTTGTCTATCAGACCGAAAAACGCGGCTTCGGGCATGCCGTCAGTCAGGCGGCCAAATTTGCCGGCAACGAGCCGGTGCTGCTGCTCCTGGGCGATACGATTTACCGCTCGTCCATCGGAAAGCCCTGCTGTCTGCAGTTTATCGAGGCTTACGACCGTTTCTGCAAGCCGATGGTCTCCATTCACGAGACTCCCTTGGAGATGGTTTCGCACTATGGCATTCTGGCCGGAAAATGGGAAGACAAGGCCGATTCGGTGATGGAAGTGGAGCAGTTTGTCGAAAAGCCCACGGCCGCCTATGCCGAAGAGCATCTGGCCGTGAAAGGAAACGACGGTCAGCAACGCTATTATTCCGTTTTCGGACAATACGTCCTGACACCGGAAGTCTTTGCCCAACTGGCTGAAGACGTGAAGGAATCGGATGCCCGCGGCGATGGCAAGGAGGTGGAACTGACAGCCGCCCTTGAAAAGGTGCGCCAGCGCATCGGCCTGATGGCTGTCCGCCTGAAAGGTGAAATGTTCGACATGGGTCTTCCTCAGACCTACCGCAGCACCATCGCCGGTTTCTGAGTGCCGTAAGGGCTACTGATATTTGTGGTGTGGCAGCAGTTGGAGCAGGCGGAAGGCCTGAAGGCTGTGCCGGGGGAACAGAGAAAAGATGCCGGCTTGGAGGCGGTGCTTGAAGCGGCTTGATTCACGTAAGGAATTCAGAAGATTGTCAGGGCCATGCTGGCGCAGCCGCATGGCCATTTCCGCATTGAAGGCTTTCTGCCCGTCGCGGTCCATCTGGCAGGCGATCAGATAGGCGCGGATGATGACCAATGCCGCCCGGTCGACAAAGGGGTGACGGTAGGCCGCTTCGATGTTTCGGGAGAAATCCTGCAGCGAGCGGGCGATGCGCAGGCAATCGTAAGCGCGTTGAGGATTGAAACTTCGGGTGATGGAGCCTTCCCTCTGACGCACATAATAGAAGATGTCGTTGCTGAGCATGACGCGCTCGGCCAGAAACCAGGCCCTGGGAGTGAAATCCTCGTCTTCGTGCAGACATCCTTCCATAAACCTCAGTCCTTTGGAAATCAGAAATTCGCGACGATATATGGCCATACAGGAACAGGGACTGACAAAGAAGTGCGACAAGGCGTCTTTCCCGACCAGGACCAGCCGGTCCTGTTCCAGTGTGCAGGTCTCCTGCTGTTTGTCACTTTTCGGCGGGAAATAGGAGAAACGCCTGATTCCCAAGTCTTCGCTGTCGTCATCACGAATGTCGGTGCAGCAGAAAGCCAGTATGTCGGGATGTTCCGCTTCGGCCAGTTTCCAAAGGTGGAGCAGGCAGTCGTCTTCAATCCAGTCGTCGGCATCGACAAACCAGATGTAGTCGCCGCCAGCCAGTTCCAGCCCACGGTTGCGCGTGGCGCTCAATCCTCTGTTCTCTTGAGTGAAGACCCGCAGATTGGGTTCCGGATAGCGCTGAGCTAGAGCCAGTGTGCCGTCGGAGGATCCGTCGTCGATGACCAGCACTTCGTAGTCATCTGGGGGCAGATTCTGTGAAAAGCAAGTGGTAAGGCACTTCTTCAAGTACTTTTCCACATTGCAGGCAGGTATGACGATGCTCAGTTTCAAAACGGTATCAATAGCGGTAGTGCTCGGGTTTGTAGGGACCTTCCACCGGAACGCCGATGTAGTCGGCCTGTTTCTTGCTCAGGACGCTGAGCTTGGCGCCGACGTGCTCCAGATGAAGACGGGCGACTTCTTCGTCCAGATGCTTGGGCAGACGGTAGACTTCCACCGGATAATTGCGCGACCAAAGTTCGATTTGGGCGACCACCTGATTGGTGAAAGAGTTGCTCATGACGAATGAAGGATGGCCGGTGGCGCATCCCAGATTGACCAGACGGCCGTCGGCCAGCAGGGTGATGCTGTGCCCGTCGGGGAAGAAATACTGGTCGACCTGCGGCTTGACATTGCGCACGCGGATGCCGGGGAACGCCTTCAGTTGAGCCACTTGAATCTCGTTGTCGAAGTGACCGATATTGCAGACAATGGCGCTGTCTTTCATCTTGGCCATGTGCTCGATGCGGACGATGTCGCAGTTGCCGGTGGTGGTGACATAGATGTCGCCTTCTTCGAGAGAATCTTCAATGGGCTTCACTTCGTAGCCTTCCATGGCGGCTTGCAGGGCGCAGATGGGATCGACTTCGTTGATGATGACCCGCGCGCCGTAGCTCTTCATCGATTGGGCGCATCCCTTGCCCACGTTGCCGTAGCCGCAGACGACGCAGACCTTGCCGGCAATCATCACGTCGGTGGCGCGCTTGATGCCGTCGGCCAGCGATTCGCGGCAGCCGTAGAGGTTGTCGAATTTCGATTTGGTGACCGAGTCGTTGACATTGAAAGCGGGGAAAAGCAGTTCGCCGTTGGCCATCATCTGGTACAGACGGTTCACACCGGTGGTGGTCTCTTCGGACACGCCTTTCACTTGAGCGGCCAGTTCGGTCCACATGCCCGGACGTTCCGACAGCACTCTGCGCAGAATTTTCTTGAGTTCGACTTCATCTTCGCCTTCCGAGGGAGTGTCCAGTACGGAAGCGTCTTTTTCGGCGCGCACGCCCAGATGGATCATCAGGGTGGCGTCGCCTCCGTCGTCGACAATCAGGTTGGGACCCAGACCTTCTCCGAAATTTAGGGCCTGCAGCGTGCACCACCAGTAGTCTTCGAGCGTTTCTCCCTTCCATGCGAACACGGGTACACCCCCGTCGGCAATAGCGGCAGCGGCATGGTCCTGAGTGGAATAGATGTTGCAACTGGCCCAACGCACTTCGGCACCCAAGTAGGTCAGCGTCTCGATGAGGACTGCCGTCTGGATGGTCATGTGGAGGCTGCCCGTGATGCGGGCGCCTTTCAAGGGTTTCTGATCGCCGTATTTTTTGCGCAGCGCCATCAGCCCCGGCATCTCTTTTTCGGCGATTTCAATTTCCTTTCGGCCGAAATCGGTCAATTTCATATCGGCTACTTTGCAGCTCAGAGAGGAGAATAATGCTTCGTTCATATATCTGTCAAAAAATAAATTCAAAAAAAATCAATATTTTTTCAGTTTGTCTGTAGCGTTTCGGTTTCATCACCGTCTATGGCAGTGAATTGAGTTTCAAAATACACTCTTTTTAAATTTCCTCTATATAAATGTTCGAGGTGCATCTGCGTGAGGCTGAGGCACCTCGATCTTTTTTTCATCCTCGTCATCGTCCACCAGCAGAAAGTCGAGCTGACGGCGGTCCATATTGGTGCGTGCCACAATCACCTGCACCTTGTCCCCCAAACGGTATACCTTTTTGAAACGGCGGCCACGCAGGCAATAGTTCTTTTCATCGAAATCGTAGTGGTCGTCGTCCAGGTCGCGCATGCCGACCAGACCCTCGCATCTGTTTTCGGTGAGCTCCACGAAAAATCCGAACTCGGTCACGCCCGAGATGACGCCTTCGAACACACGACCCAGTTTGTCTTCCATAAACTCAATCTGCTTGCACTTGACGGAAGCCCGTTCGGCTTGGGCGGCCAGCTGTTCCATGGCCGAGCAGTGCTCGCATTCGCGTTCGAGCCTTTCGCGGTCCACACTTTTACCATCGTTCAGATAGCGTTCGAGAAGACGGTGCACCATCATGTCGGGATAGCGGCGGATGGGCGAGGTGAAATGCGTATAGTGGGAGAAGGCCAGACCGTAGTGACCGATGTTTTCAGTAGAATAGACCGCTTTGGCCATCGCCCGCACCGTGAGGGAGGAAATCATGGTTTCTTCCCCCTTGCCTTCGATGTCTTTCAGCAGCTTGTTGATGGAACCCGTCACTTCCTTGCGGTTGCCGTCGACCTTGAGCGTGTGGCCGAACTGGCGGACAAAGCGGGAAATGTCGGCCAGCTTGTCCATATCGGGCAAATCGTGCACGCGGTAGACGAAAGCGCGCGGAACGCTGCTTTTCTTGCCGACGAATTCGGCCACCGTGCGGTTGGCCAGCAGCATGAATTCTTCGATGAGATGGTGCGATTCGCTGCTGTCGTCGCGAAAATAAATGGCGACGGGTTTGCCGTTTTCATCGACGTCGAAACGTATCTCGTTGCTGGCAAACATGATGGCGCCTTCGTCTATGCGTTTTTGGCGCAGCTGTCGGGCCAGGGCATTCAGTGTGGTGATCTCCTCCTTGAGCGTATCGCTCTTGCCGTCGATCACATCCTGAGCCTCTTCGTAATTGAGTCTGGCATCGGACAGAATGACGGTGCGGCGGATGCGCGAGGAGAGCACATGGGCCTGGGCGTCCATTTCGAAAATGCAGGAGAAACAGCGCTTCTCCTCCTTCGGCCGCAGCGAACAGACGCGGTTGCAGAGCTGTTCGGGCAGCATGGGAATGACGCGGTCCACCAGATAGACCGAGGTGGCGCGTTTTTCGGCTTCCTGATCGATGACTGAACCGGGTTTGACATAATATGTCACATCGGCGATATGCACACCGACTTCCCATTTGTCTTTCCCGATTTTGCGCACCGACAGAGCGTCGTCGAAATCTTTGGCGTCTTTCGGGTCGATGGTGAAGGTGCATACCTGGCGGAAGTCTTCGCGGAAACTGTATTCTTCGGGACGGATTTCCTCCGAAAAGGCCAAGGCGGCCTTCTCGGCTTCCGCCGGATAGGTTTCGGGCAAATCGAATTCGCCCATGATGTCGTCGCCCATCACCTTACGTTCGCGTCGGATGGTTTCGAGCAGGCGGTACTTGCCTTCGCGCTCTTCCAGCAGAAAATGCTGCTGGGTGAGTTCGAGCAGGATGTCGTCGACCATCAGCTTCTGAAGCTGTCGGGTGATGCCCAGTGCGGCCGCCACTTGTCTATAGTTGAAAACGCCGCGCGGATTGGCTTTGAACCAGTCCATGACCTGGCGCTTGAGCTCGCTTTTCCGCATGCGGGCAATTTGGGCTTTCTTCTTGTTTTTCATTCTTAAAACTTTTTGCTGATGTCTTCTGCCTGCCAACTGAGGATGACGGGCTTCCCGTCAGGTGTGTAAGTCTGTACCTGACAATCGCAGAGTTCTTTCCAGATTTCTTCCATTTCTTCCCGGTTCAGCGCCTGGCCGTAAGGAGTGGCGGCAGTCTGAGCCAGTTTCAGCGCCAGACGCTGGTTGAGCTTGGTCTCGAAGAGGCCCACATCCTCTTCAGAGGCGTCCAGCAGTGAAATGACCGACTGCACGGCATCATGGCCGATGAGGCTTTCCGGAATGGCGCTCACGCTGACATTCCGACCGTCTTCAGTGTCTGTTTCAAAGGCAAAACCGAGGTCTTCCAGACTGGGCCGTATCTGTTGGAAGGACAGCAGGCTCTGAGGGCCCAGGTCGAGGCTTTCGGGAAACAGCAGGGTCTGCGACAGCGAACGGTGCGATTCCATCTGACGCATATATTGTTCGAACAGGATTCTCACTCGGGCGCGATGCTGGTCGACCAATAAGAGGCGGTCGTCGGCCGCCATCACCAGATATCGTTTCGCAAACTGGAGCATAGGACCCTGGAAGGCCTTGTCGGGACATGGAGAAATCGGTTCGGCGGCAAGATCGTCAGAAGACCCTTCGGCATTCCTATCGGGATGGGAGTACGATTCGAAAAGGTTTTCCCAACCGTCCACCTTCGGCTTATCGAAATCCTGTTTTTTCGGCTGGCCGTATCCGGAGTATGGCGAGACGTCTTTCGCCCGAAAATCGGGGAAATCTTTTTCGCTCTGGGAGAAGGGGTTGTAATTGGAGTCGAACTGGACTTTCGGTTGTGAAGGCGCCGGGGATGTGCGGGGAAGCACGTCGATGCGAGGCGCTCCCTCCTGGTCGAAATCGATGGAAGGAACGGCGTTGAACTTGCCCAGGCATTCTTTGACGGCGGCGTTGAGAATGGGCCAGATGACCGATTCGTTTTCGAACTTCACTTCCGTCTTGGTGGGACTCACATTGACGTCGACAGTGTCGGCCGGAACATCGAGAAACAGGAAATAAGGCACCTGCAAGCCTTCTTCAGTGAGCGTTTCGTAGACGCTGGTGACGGCCTTGCGCAGGTAGGGATGTCTGATGAAACGCCCGTTGGCAAAGAAATACTGCTCGCTGGAGCGCTTGCGTGCAGCCTGAGGATCGGCGATGAAACCGCTGATGTTGACAAATTCCGTCTGTACGTCGATGGGGTAGAGCCGGCGGCTGAGCGTGTCGCCGAAAATGGCGGCAATGCGCTGACGCAGATTTCCTGGTTGAAGATTCAGCAGGCATTCGCTCTGATGGTTCAGCGTGAAACGCAGTGTGGGATGGGCCAGGGCCTGCTGGACGAATTCGTTGCGGATGGCCAGCAACTGTTTGGCGTCGCTGCCCAAAAATTTGCGGCGGGCGGGCACGTTGAAATAGATGTCCCGGACGCTCATGCTGGTGCCTATGGCGGCCACGGTCGATTCGACCGATTCGACTTTTCCACCGGAGATGTGCACCTGACAGGCCAGTTCGTCTTCGGGCCGGCGCGTCAGCAGCTGCACATGGGCAATGGCGGCGATGGAGGCCAGCGCCTCACCGCGGAAACCCATCGTGGAAATGCGCATCAGGTCTTCGGCCTGACGGAGTTTGGAGGTGGCGTGGCGTTCGAAACACAAAACGGCGTCGTCGGGCGACATGCCCTTGCCGTTGTCGATGACCTGGATGAGGGTCTTGCCTGCATCTTTGACGACTACGTCCACGCTCGTGGCACCGGCGTCGATGGCATTTTCCACCAACTCCTTCACGGCCGATGCCGGCTGCTGGATGACTTCTCCGGCGGCAATCTGGTTGGCAACGGTTTCACTGAGAACGCGGATGCAGTTGTCCATAGTCTACAAGCGGAAATAAGCGATGAGCACGATGAGCAGAAGAATGGCGCAGACGATGAAGAAGATACGGCTGAAGCGGCTGATCTTGTCCTGTTTGCTGCCACCGGGCACGGCCTGTTTGAAACTGCCGCGGATGTCTTTCTCGAAGTCTCGTCTGACTTCCTTGTCTTTTTCTTCTTCCATATTGAGTTCCTTTCGAATGCGGGCATAACGTTCCTCACGCTCTTCCTTCTGCTTGTCGTAGTAGATGGGCTTGTGGTCGTAGCGACGGGGAGTGGGCTGCTTGAAAAAACCTAAGAGAGCCATAGTCAACGTCTTCTTTTGCGGTTCTCACGCGACTGGATGGCCGCTTCCGCCGTCCGTCGGGTGTCGCGCTCGTTATAGATATTGTTTTCTTCCTGCGGATTGCGGAAAATGTCTGTCGCGTCGGTCGGCCGCAGTTCTTCGGGCCATGAAAAACCGGTCAGTCGTTTGTCGGACGGTTTCACCAACTGCAACGGATAGAAAGTGCCCTTAGGATGAGGAGCCACCATGATTTTTTCCATCTTGCCGGCCGTATCCATATACAGGGTGATGTCTCCATCAGTCAGATGGTTGAGTCCTATCATCCGGTCGTCTTCATCGTGCGGCAGATAAATGGAACCGGCACTGCCTGTAATGACGATTTTCCGCACCTTGTTGTTTTCGAAATAGGCCTTCAGATCGTCGCCTGCCGACTGGTTGAAGAACGATGTGTCGGCCTTTTCCTGAGCTACGGTGAGCGCATGCTTCTCGACGTGAAGATAGTCGGGCTGTCCGTTTTTGATGAACAGATTCATGTGACGGCCGCGGACCATCTGCTCGGCCGACCAGATAATCGGACCGCCGTTCATGCTGAGAACGGAATCCCTGTTGGAATAGAAGATTGAGTCGCACAAACCTTGCAGGTCGACTCTGTAGCAACGCACATTGTGGTAGGCCATAAAGGTGTCGAAAATGGAGTCGCGCCGGGTCTTCAGCGTGTCGGCGTGGAGGAAAAGCGTGTCCTTTCCGGAGTATTCCAGCAAGAGGGCACTGTCGCTGAGCAGCGAATAGCCGCCCTCCTTGTCGTAATAGGCGTAGTTGGATTTCAGCGTGACCGATTTGGACGAATCGACGATCTCCACATGGCCGAAACCTTCACCGATACCTTCGTACTCCTTGTAATAGACGCTGTCGCCGATCATATAGTTGGGCGAACTGTTGATGAACGAACGGTCGAGCAGCAGACATTCACGGTTTTGGGTGTTGTACCAGCCGCGGAAAGCGTGGACGAGCGACTCGTCGGAATTGATGAGCGTCTCAGATACGATGGAGGCCACGCGGGTCTCCGTGTGGTAATTGAGCGTGTCGGTGGTCAGCACGAACTGCGGGTGGTCGAGCCGGACATTGTCTTTGAAAAAGGCCATTTTGGTGGCCGGATTGTAATGGCCGTAGTCCGAACGCAGCACATTGACCGAATCCACAATGCGGCCGCCTCCGAAATAGTAGCCAAGATTGAGATTGCGGTCATAGTCCAGATGGTCGGTGTAAAGTGTGGCCACCCCCTTGTCAATCATCTCGACATTGTCGCGCATCTGGGCGATTTTCCTGTCGCCGTCGTAAAACAGCGATTTGCCGTAGATGAACAGCGTGTCGCCTTGCTCGATGCGCACGTTGCCGAAAGCGTAGAGCGAGTTGTTCTTCTGATAGAAATGCGCCGTGTCGCAATACATCCAGGCGCTGTCGTGACGGAACTGCACATCGCCGACAAGAACCTGATAGTCGGGACTCTGATCCTTGTCAAACACCAGACTTTCGGAGTGCTCCAGGTAAATCATACGATTGTCCTGAGCCACCGTCAGACCGGGCAGACAAGCCAGACACAACAGGCATATGAAGCGGCAGATTCCTCTCATAAGCATTTACTTGATCCAACCGGGATATTGGAAGTCGCAGCTGCGCCAATTCTCGTTGATGCGCACATAGACCTCCTTCTGTTTCTGACGGATCCAGTCGTCGATGATCTTTTCCTTTTTCTGTTCCAACACTATCTGCTGCAACTGCAGGAAGTCGTCGTTGACCGAAGCGCGGTGGGCCTGAGTTTTGCTCTTCACGCGGATGATGGCGCAGGTCTCTTTGGTGCGCTGGCTGCGTTTGAGCATCAGCTCGAAAGGCTGCGACACCTGACCGACCTCCATCGTGTAGACCAGTTTGCCGATTTCCGGAGGCAGTTCTTCCATCTGGAAAAGAGAAGTGCCGGTGTTATCGTTGATCAGCAGACCGCCGTTGTTGCGCGTGTCTTTGTCGTCGGAAAAATACAGGGCCGCATTCTTGAAGGTGATTTTTTCGTTGTGAATGGCTTCTGCGATGCTGTCGAGCCGCAGGACGGCCTTGTTTTTCTCTTCGGCCGAAATGCGCGGTTTGAGCAAAATGTGCCGGCAGTTGATGCGGTCACCTCTTTTTTCGATCAGCTGGATGATGTGGAATCCGAATTCGGTCTCGACGATACGCGACACCTTGTTGGGGTCGGTCAGCGAGAAAGCCACATTGGCAAATTCGGGAGTCAGTTCGCCTTTGCCGTAGAAGCCCAGTTCGCCTCCGTTCGAAGCCGATCCGGGATCTTCACTGTAGAGGATGGCCAGCGTGGAAAAACGCGTGCCGTTGTTGATGCGCTCGGTAAAGTCGCGCAGACGGGACTTGATGTATTCGACCTCGTCTTCGGGATATTTCGGGTCGGCCGTGATGATTTCCACTTCGACCTGTCCGGGAATGATGGCGATACTGTCTTTGGGCAGATTGTTGTAGTAGGCCCGCACTTCGCTGGGCGTCACAGTCACGTTTTTGAGCAGTTTGTTGCGCATCTGGCGAATGGTCTCCTCTTCGCGGGCGTTCTGGCGTTGCTCTTCGCGAATCTTAGACAGCGGTTTGCCGAAATACTCTTCCAATTTTTCCTTCGAACCCAACTGTGCGATCATGTAGTTGATCTGACGGTCCACCTGTCCGATGACATCGTTTTCAGTGACGATGATACTGTCGAGCTCGGCCTGATGGAGGAACAGTTTTTGGATGGCGATCTGTTCGGGAATCACGCAGTAGGGGTCTCCATCGAACTTCTGTCCGCTGTAGAGAGCCTGCAGGCGGCGCTGTTCGACATCTGATTTCAGAATGGCTTCGTCTCCAACCACCCAAATCACTTCGTCTATCACGTTGTTTTGGGCGTTTGCCAGCAGACAAACGACGGTCAGACAGATGATATTAAACAGTTTCTTCATCATTTCTCGGAAAAATTATTCAGCCTTGGGAGGCGCAATGAACCTGACGGCTCCGCTCTCCTTGGCTTCTTCAAACATATCCTGCTCGAACTGGCGCAGGAACTCGGTTCTCTTGCTGTTGATCAGTATGTTTCTGATGCGGTTGCTGACAAATTCCAGCGGCTCGCTCTGCCCCACGGGCAAGGATTCATGGATGCTGAGCAAATAGCAGTAATTGTCGTCGTCAATATCCAGAAAACTGTTATTTTTCAAGAACTTAGACTGGTCTTTTACCTCATAGGGAATTTGGTCGAGCACATCGTCCAAAGAGGTCCATTCGTCGGAAAAGTCCTGATAGGCCGTGGCCGATTTCAGACAGAAGGATTCGATACCTTCCAAAGAGGATTCGTCGGTCTTGCGGTAGATGCGTCTGATGTAGTCGAGATTGCCCGAGCTGAGCGGAACCTTGATGAAAATGCCTTTGATGAGGTTCTGGCTCGAAACGAAGCGCGACGAATTGTCTTTGTAATAAGCTTGGATATCGTCTTCGGTGACCGTCGCTTCGAGTTTCTGGTCAAGCACCTGCTGCTGATACTGGTAAACCAGCAGGGAACGGCGGTAGTTCTCGACCATTTCTTCGATTTCGTCCGTCATGCTCAGATTGCGGCAGGCCGATTCGTACATCAGCGCCTCTTTGGCCCATTCGTCGCAGAGCATCTGAATGCGCGCGACGCTGTCTTCCGAAGAAAGTCCGGCGGGGACATCGCGCATGACCTGATCGAGATACAGCGTCTGGCTGCCCACCTGAACCAAGGCAGTCCGTTCCATATCGTTCTGGATATGAAGACAATCCTTGAGCCATAGCGGCATGGCAAAAATGAGCAGCGAAAGCAGACCTTTAAAATACATAGACTTATTTGAGCGTTTTCAGAACGTCTTGATTGATGGTGACGGGATATTTGGCGCGGAGGCCTTCGACCCACACTTTCTCAAGATAATCCTGGTAAGCGGCCACAGCCTGACCGCGGACATCAGCCACATCTTCGGGATTCTTCAGCACTTTGCCCTGCAGAAATACATAGGGAAAATCTTCGGAGGGAGTCCAATCGCCCTCCTTGAAGGCCAGTTTGTCAACGAGCGGCTTGTCGCCTTTGGCATAGAGACCGCGGTCAACCTTGACAAAGGTGGTCGAATCGTTGTTGAAGGTGCGCTTCAGCACGACGGCCATCGAATCCTGAGGTAGTTTCTTGGCGGCCTTTTTCACCTTCTTGAGCAGTTTAGCATCGCTGCAATAAATGACAGAACCTTTGTAGTGAGGCACTTCCCAATTGAAATCGGACTTGTGCTCATTGAAATAGTTCGCGAGACCTTCCTTGTCGGTGGCGGCTTTGTCCCAGACTTCACGGTTGCTGATTTCGAACAGTAGAATACCGTCGTGATATTCCTTCATCAGATGGCCGAATTCCGGATACTTGATTTCCAGACGGCCGTTTTCGTAGGCCAGCATCGTGGCGTCCACAAACCTATTCCAGGAATCCTTCAGATAGTCGATTCTGACATCATCGGATTTCAGTAGGTACTGGCAGAACTGTCCGGCAGTGATGAAACCTCCGTCGAAATGGGCCAGCGGAGAGACGGAAGCGGTGGCGGCCATCAGACCTTCATCGATTTGGCCGTAGGCCAGGACCTTCTCTTCGAAATCCTTGAAATTGCTTTCCTCTAGCAGGAAGTTGTAGTCGGACTGGAGTTGTCTGGCCAGTGCACGGCTGCCGGCGAACCGGCGGTCGTCGCGGTAGATGTTCTGCTTGAGCTCCTCCTCCAAAGACATCTCGTCGGGGAAAGGTGTCACGGTGAAACGCTTGACGATATGCCAGCCGTAGTCACTCTGGAAAGGCTCGGAATACTGTCCGTCCTTCAGAGCAAAAATGTGGCTTTCATACTCGATGGGGAGCGAGCCGCCGCGCATGGTCTCGTACATGCCGCCCTTGCCCACCACATAACGGTCATCGTTGCGGGTGTTCGCCAGTTCGGCAAAATCGGCGCCGTTTTCGAGCAGGCGGTAAATCTCGCGGATATTGCGTTCCGCCTCAGCCTTCATCTCGGCCGGAGCGTCCTTGGGAGCCGACATCAGGATGTGGCCGGACAGGTACTGGCCGGGAACCTCGTAACGGTCGTGCACTTTGATGAGGTGATAACCGAACTGGGTGCGGACCGGCTGGCTGATCTCGCCTTTGGGCGTATTCATGGCGCCTTTGGCAAAGTCGTAGATGTAACGGTTGCCGATGTTGGTGCCGAGATAACCGCCGTCTTCAGCACTGGCGTCATTGGAATATTCGCGGGCCAGAGCGGCAAAATCGGCGCCTTTCTTCTGGGTCAGTTTGCGAATTTCCAAAGCCTTCCGATAGGCGGCCAGAGTATCGGCCGGACTGGCGTCCGGGCTGATGCGGATGAGGATGTGGCTCAATTCGACATAAGTCCTCATATACTCGTAGGCTTCGTGCATGACGGCCCGGATGGCATCCTCATCGATGAGCATGGGAGGCGTCAGCTGGTCGCGGTAGCCTTTCAGCTCGCTGATGTAGGAAGGCAGGGTGTCGATGCCGGCTTCCAAAGCGGCTTCCACCTTGAGCTTGAACGTGACGAAAAGGTTGACATATTCGTCGAGCGACTGGTTCTCAGAGGCTTCGGTCGAATTGTTCTTTTTCCAGAGGTACTGGAATTCCGACAGGCTCACATCGTGGCCGTTGATAGTCATGACAACGGGATCCTCCTGAGCGCCGAAAGCGAACAAAGAGACGAACCCCAATGCCAGACCGAGAATGATGGACTTTTTCATAAGAATCGATTTCAATCGGTTGGAGAATTATCCCATACGGGAGTAGTTGGGAGCTTCCGCCGTGATGGAAACGTCGTGCGGGTGGCTCTCGGAAACGCCGGCAGCCGTGATGCGGGTGAACTTGGCGTCATGCAGCTTTTCGATGCAGGGAGCGCCGCAGTAACCCATACCGCTGCGCAGACCGCCGATCATCTGATAGACGACCTCATACAGGGTGCCTTTGTAGGGGACACGGGCCACGATGCCTTCGGGAACCAACTTCTTGGAATCCTTTTCGTCGGCCTGGAAATAGCGGTCCTTCGAACCCTTCTCCATCGCTTCGATGGAACCCATGCCGCGATACGACTTGAACTTACGTCCGTTGAAAATGATGGTTTCGCCCGGAGATTCCTCCACACCGGCGAAGAGCGAACCGGCCATGATGCTGCTGCCGCCGGCGGCCAGCGCCTTGACGATATCGCCCGAGTAGCGGATGCCGCCGTCGGCGATGATGGGGATGTCATAGGCTTTGACGGCGCTGTAGACATTGTAGATGGCTGAAAGCTGCGGCACACCGATACCGGCGATGATGCGGGTCGTGCAGATGCTGCCCGGGCCGATACCCACTTTGATGCCGTCGGCACCGGCTTCGGCCAGCGCCTTGGCGGCTTCGCCGGTGGCGATGTTGCCCACGACGACCTGCATGTCAGGATAAGTGGATTTCACTTTCTTGAGCGTCTGGATGACATTGCGCGAATGGCCGTGGGCCGTGTCGATGACGATGGCGTCGACCTGGGCCTCGCGCAGGGCCTCGATACGGGTCATGGCATCGGCCGTGACGCCGACACCGGCTGCTACGCGCAGACGTCCCAGAGAGTCCTTGCAGGCCGATGGCTTGTCTTTGGCTTTGGTGATGTCCTTGTAGGTGACCAGACCCACGAGATGCCCCTTGGAGTCGATAACCGGCAGTTTCTCAATCTTGTGCAGCTGCAGAATCTTTTCTGCCTGATGCAGGTCGGTCGACTGGTTGGTCGTGATGAGGTTCTCTTTGGTCATTACCTCGTCGATGGACTTGTCCATATCGTTTTCGAAACGCAAGTCGCGGTTGGTGACGATACCGATGAGTTTGTTCTGTTCGTCGACGACGGGTATGCCGCCGATGCGGTATTCGGTCATAAGAGCCAGCACCTGACGCACAGTCGATCCCTTGCGGATGGTGATGGGGTCGTAGATCATGCCGTTTTCGGCACGTTTGACAATCTGCACTTGTTTGGCCTGCTCTTCGATGCTCATATTCTTGTGGATGACACCGATGCCGCCTTCGCGGGCGATGGCGATGGCCATCTTGGATTCGGTGACGGTGTCCATGGCGGCGGATACGATAGGAATCTTCAACTCGATATCACGGGTGAAACGGGTCTGAAGGGAGACGTCTCTCGGAGTCACTTCCGAGTAAGCCGGAATGAGCAGGACGTCGTCAAAAGTCAAGCCATCATAGGCGATACGATCTTCAATGAATGACATAGTGAAATATTTTTTGTGAATTAATTGCCGTATTCCGATATGAATTTGATGCGCACGAGTCGGACTTCCTCTTCGCTGCAGTCGCCGACCACTTCCATGGCCTCTTCGACGCTGTCGCTCGAAGACTCCTTGAAATGTTCGAGCAGGTCGTCCACGCGGTCTTCGTCGATGACTTCCTGTACGAAGTAAGAAATGTTGATTTTGGTGCCGGAGTAGACGATGGCCTCGATTTCGTCGAGCAGTTCAGGGAAACTCAGGCCCTTGCTGCGGGCGAGGTCGTCGAGCTCGACCTTGCGGTCAATGGCCTGGATGATGCTCACCTTCAGCTTCGATTTGTTGGCTACCGTGCGGACGCGCAGGTCTTCGGGGCGCTCGATTTCGTTCTCTTCCACGTGACGCTTGATGAGCGAGATGAATTCTTCGCCGTAGCGTTTGGCCTTTCCCGTTCCCACACCGGGAATGTTGGCCAGTTCCTCGATGGTGATGGGATAGGTGGTGGCCATGGCCTCGAGAGAGGGATCCTGGAAGATGACGTAAGGCGGCAGATTCAGCTGTTTGGAAATCTGCTTGCGCAGATTCTTCAGCATTGAGTACATGATGGGGTCAACCGCGCTCGTGACACTGCCCTGCATCTGGATTTCGTCATCGATTTCATCGGGTTCCTCCTGCTGTACGATCTTGAAAGTCTTGGGCTTCTTGATGAAGCTGCGTCCTTCGGCGGTCAGTTTCAGCACACCGTAATTCTCGATTTCCTTGTCGATGTAACCGTCGATCATGGCCTTGCGGATGACCGCGTTGAGCAGCCGCTCGCCTTCGTCCTTGCAGGAGCCGAAGGTGTCGAGCTCGTCGTGCTGGTAAGAAACGACGTCGGCGGTGGAATTGCCCACGAGAATGTCGATGATATGGTCGGTTTTGAATTTTTCCTTGACAGCTTGCACGGTTTCCAGGACGGTGGACAGAAGTTCAGTCACATCGACCTGGTGTTTGGGATTGACGCAGTTGTCGCAATTGCCGCAATTGTCCTGCTCGTAGTTTTCACCGAAATAGTGGAGCAGAAGTTTGCGGCGGCAGTCGGCCGACTCCGCATAAGCGGCCGTTTCCAATAAGAGTTCTTTGCCGATTTCCTGTTCGGCAACGGGTTTACCTTGCATGAATTTTTCCAATTTCTGGAGGTCCTTGTTCGAATAGAACGCCAGACAGATGCCTTCGCCGTCATCGCGGCCGGCCCGACCTGTCTCTTGGTAATATCCCTCCAGACTTTTGGGTATGTCGTAGTGAATGACGTAACGCACGTCTGACTTGTCAATGCCCATGCCGAAGGCGATGGTGGCCACAATCACGTCGACCCTTTCCATCAGGAAGTCGTCCTGATTCTTGGAGCGGGTGGCGGGGTCCATGCCTGCGTGGTAAGGCAATGCTTTGATACCGTTGACATTGAGCGTTTCGGCCAGTTTCTCGACCTTTTTCCGGCTCAGGCAATAGATGATGCCCGATTTGCCTTCGTGCTGCCGGATGAACTTGATGATGTCTTTCTCCACATTGGCGGTTTTGGGACGCACTTCGTAGAAAAGGTTGGGCCGGTTGAATGAAGATTTGAAGACCTGGGCGTCAGGCATGCCGAGGTTCTTCTGGATATCGTGCTGCACTTTCGGAGTGGCGGTGGCCGTCAGGGCGATGATGGGCGTGCGTCCGATCTGGTCGATCAGCGGGCGGATGCGGCGGTACTCGGGACGGAAATCATGACCCCATTCCGAGATGCAATGTGCCTCGTCGACAGCGAACAGCGATATCTTTATCTGTCGCAGAAAATCAATGTTCTCTTCCTTCGTCAGCGATTCAGGCGCCACATACAACAGCTTCGTCTTGCCGGAAAGGATGTCTTCCTTGACCTGGTCTATGGCTGACTTGTTGAGGGAGGAATTGATGAAATGAGCCACGCCGTCTTCCTCGCTGAAGTTGCGCATGGCGTCCACTTGATTCTTCATCAGGGCAATCAGAGGCGAAATGACGATGGCAGTTCCGTCCATCAGCAGGGCAGGCAGTTGGTAGCACAGCGACTTGCCGCCTCCGGTAGGCATCAGCACGAAGGTGTCGTTGCCGGCCATCACGTTGCGGATGATGGCTTCCTGATTCCCCTTGAAGGTGTCGAAACCGAAATGATATTTCAGCTTTTCGACCAATTCATTTGAACCTGACATAGTTGCGAGTATTTTATATAAAGAACAAAATTATAAAGAAAGCCTCTAGATATGCAAGTAAAAAAAACAAAAAAAAGCGGGCTTGTGGCCCGCCTTCGTTTTTAGACATTTTTGAGTCTGGATTGTTTCTCCGTGTCGAGTTTCTCGCGGGCATACGCGAGTGTGACCAGGTATTTCCTTTTTTTGGTGCTGCAGCGCTCATACATGAGGTCCATCATGATGGTTTCAGTGATGGACCGCAGGCCGCGGGCGCCCAATTTGAACTCGATGGCCTTGTCGATGATGAAATCGAAGACTTCCGGCTCGAATTCCAGTTCGATGTCGTCCATTGCGAACAACTTGACATACTGCTTGATGATGGCATTCTTCGGCTCGGTCAGAATGGAGCGCAGCGCATTGCGGTCGAGCGGGTCGAGATAGGTGAGTACCGGCATTCGGCCGATGATTTCGGGAATCAGGCCGAAGGATTTCAGATCTTGCGGGGCGATGTACTGCAGCAGATTGCTGCGGTCAATCTGCTGCTGGTCCTTGCTGGCGCCGTAGCCGACCGTCATCGTGTTGAGACGCTGGGCAATCTTCTTTTCAATGCCGTCGAAGGCGCCGCCGCAGATGAACAGAATGTTCTGCGTGTTGACCGCAATCATCTTCTGTTCGGGATGCTTGCGTCCGCCTTGAGGGGGCACGTTGACCACCGAACCTTCGAGTAGTTTGAGCAATCCCTGCTGGACACCTTCGCCGCTGACGTCTCGAGTAATCGAGGGATTGTCGCCCTTGCGCGCTATCTTGTCGATTTCATCGATGAAGACAATGCCTTTTTCAGCCGATGGCACATCGTAATCGGCCACTTGCAACAATCGGGTCAACAGGCTTTCCACATCTTCACCCACATAGCCGGCCTCGGTCAGAACTGTAGCGTCGACGATAGTGAACGGCACTTTTAGCATTCGGGCTATAGTCTTGGCTAACAGTGTCTTTCCGGTTCCGGTGGGTCCCACCATGATAATATTCGACTTTTCGATTTCCACATCGTCGCCCGTGTTTTTCTGCAGCAGGCGTTTGTAGTGGTTGTAGACCGAAACCGACAGGTATTTCTTAGCATCGTCCTGACCTATGACATACTGGTCGAGGAAAGCCTTGATTTCTTTCGGTGTCGGCAGTGTCTGACCTTCCAGATCGAACTTGCTGTTGTTTTTGGCATGCTTCTCGTGAAGCATTTCCTTGCACATCTCGTGCGCCTGTTCAGCACATTCGTCGCAGATGTTTCCGGATATGCCCGTCAAAAGCAACCCGACTTCCTTGCGGGAACGTCCGCAGAAGCTGCAGCAATCTCCTTGAGAGGTTTTAGAGGCCATGTCTATTTGGAAGATTTACGGCTCAACACCGCATCGATCATACCGTAATCCTTGGCTTCCTGAGCGGTCATCCAATAGTCGCGATCAGAATCCTTCTCAATCTGTTCGAGCGTCTGGCCGGAATGGTCGGAAATGATGGTGTAGAGCTCGTTCTTGAGTTTCTGAATTTCACGTACAGTGATTTCCATATCCGAAGCCTGACCCTGCATTCCACCCATCGGCTGATGAATCATCACGCGCGAGTGCTGGAGGGCAAATCGCTTGCCCTTCGCTCCGGCTACCAGCAGCACGGCGGCCATGGAAGCGGCCATGCCGGTGCAGATGGTCGATACGTCGCTCGAAACGAATTGCATCGTGTCGTAGATGCCCAGTCCGGCATATACGCTGCCGCCGGGAGAGTTGAGGTACAGCGAGATATCCTTGCCTGGATCGGATGAGTCGAGGTAGAGCAGTTGGGCCTGAACCACGTTGGCCGTGTAGTCGTCCACCTGCGTGCCCAGAAAGATGATACGGTCCATCATCAGACGGGAGAACACATCCATCTGTGCCACGTTGAGTTGACGTTCTTCGATGATGGTCGGGTTGATGTAACCCGACTGGTCCATCACCTTGGCATACTGGTCGAGAGCCAAGCCATTCATGCCTAGATGGCCGACGGCAAATTTGCGGAAATCGCTATTCATGTTATTTTTCGAAAAGTTTGTTGAATTCTTCTACGGAAACTTCCTTGGGGTTGAGTTTGACGGCACCCTTCAGGAAATCGGCGACCTTGGCGCTCATGGCCTGATCCTGGATGTTGCGCTGCGATTCGGGCTTGGACATCATTTCCTTGGCGTAGTTGGCGAGCAGTTCGTCGGGGATGTTGGCCATGCCGTACTGGGCGAACTGGGCCTTGGTGATCTTCTTGGCGGTCTCCAGCAGGTCGGCTTCTTCAATCTTGAGGTCATTTTTCTTGATGATGTCCTCCTTAAGCAGCTGCCACTTGAGCTGTTCGATCATTTCGGGCATTTCGGCGTCAATCTTCTCGGCGGTCTTTTCCTTGTCCACGGTGAGCAGCCAGCGTTTCAGGAAAGCTTCGGGGAACTGAACGTCCTTCATCTTCTTCACCAGAGCCTTCTCGGCATCGATCATGAAGCGGTAGTCGCTTTCAGGGGCGAACTGGGCGGCGATGTCTTCCTTCACGCGGGCGCGGAACTCTGCCTCGCTCTTGACGGCACCTTCACCGTAAATCTGGTCGAACAGCTCCTGGTTGAGCTCGCCGTCGACGTAGCGGGTGATTTCCTTGACGGTGAAATTGAAATCGGACTTCACCTGAACGGCTTTTTCCTTCGGCAGGCGCAGCAGGGAAGCCAGTTCGGCTTCGGCACCGTCGTTGGCGATGTAGGGGTTCCAGGTGACGACGTCGCCAATCTTCACGCCGTTCATCTTGGCCTTCTGCTCTTCGTTCTTGAAGTAGCTGGGCAGGATGAGAGCGTCTTCGATGCGTACAGCATCGGCATCGTCGGTGATTTCCACGAGCTCGCCCTTGATGGAGTCGCCGCTCTGGGCCTCTTCGACCTTCTCGTACTTGCCGCCGCGCGAAGCGTAGGA
Organism: Bacteroidales bacterium; assembly: GCA_045627385.1. Classification (GTDB taxonomy): domain Bacteria; phylum Bacteroidota; class Bacteroidia; order Bacteroidales; family UBA1402; genus UBA1757. The sequence goes on along the minus strand of JAZQNO010000023.1, from coordinate 7,789 downwards.
TCTGACTTGAGTGTCGGCCATTTCGTCGGTGACGGAGATGGTGTAATAGGGAATGCTGTCGCGCTTGTTGAGCGTGTATTCGAACTCGGGAGCCAGAGCGACGTCGAATACGAATTCAAGGCTTTCCTGAGTGTCGAGGTCCTGAGCTTCGTGCTCTTCGGCAGGAAGAGGTTCGCCCAGAATGTTGAGATTGTTGTCTTTGATGTAGCCGAAGAGAGCTTCCGACAGGACTTTGTTCACTTCTTCAGCGGTGACGGCTTTGCCGTACATCTTCTTGATGAGTCCCATAGGAACCATGCCGGGGCGGAAACCCGGAACATTGGCCTTCTGACGATAGGATTTCAAAGTCTTCTCGACTTTCTCTGCGTAATCAGCTTTTTCCAGATTGATTTTGATCTGTGCATTGACGGCGTCAACGACGATTTTTTCTACGTTCATATTGATTTCTTGATAATTATATTGATTTCGAATGGAGTCTTCTACGACATATTATATGAGTCGCAAAATTACGCTTTATCTTTTGAATAGTCAAGAGCCTTTTTCTGTGGTTTTTCCTATCTTTGTCTCATCCGAAAAATGAAAGAGTGTATGAAGAAAGCTGTCTATGACCGTTTTGTCTCCCGGGCCGTCCTTCTCCTGATTCTGATGCTGCTGGGCGTGCTGCTGACTTATGTCCTGACCGTGCTGATTGCTATGGTTTTCCAAGGCGGTTCGCTGGCCGAGGCGCTCAATGCCATGTCGTCATCTATGGGCTGTCTCCTTCTCATGCAGGGACTTCAGACCTTGCTCGCCTTTGCGCTTCCTCCAGTGCTGCTGGCCCACTACGCCCGTCGGCCAGTCCGTCTCTTTCTCAATGTCCGCCTTGCCGAAACCCGTACATCTGCCGGCCTCCGGCCGGCAGACTTCCTGCTCGCCGTCCTGAGCATCGTGGTGGCTTCTCCGCTCATCAACTGGCTGGTATCTTGGAATGAAACCTGGCATCTGCCGGCCTGCCTTTCCGCCTTGGAAGAGGTCTTCCGTAACATGGAAGACAATGCGGCCGAAGTTACGGAACTCCTCACCGGCGGCACTTCCTGGACACGTTTTCTGCTGAATCTGGCTGTCATCGCGGCGCTTCCGGGACTGTCCGAAGAACTGCTTTTCCGCGGAGCCGTCCTGCGTATCGTCGGCGAGGGCTTGAGCGTCCGCCGCTCCGGCCCCGACCGAATCAGCCGCCGTTCGATGCATCTCTCCATTTGGCTGACAGCCATCCTTTTCAGTGCGATGCATTTCCAGTTTTTCGGCTTTCTGCCGCGTATGCTGTTGGGCGTCTGGCTGGGATACCTGCTATATTGGACCGGCAGCCTGTGGGTGCCCGTTGTGGCGCACTTTACCAACAACGCCATTTCCGTCGCTTTGGTTTTTGCCGAAAACCGTTCATGGATTCCCGAATCGTTCGGCGAGTCTTTCGGTACAGGCAGCCAATGGTGGATGAGTCTGGTTTCGGCCGTCCTTCTGTCCGCTATTGCCTATTGTCTGCGAAACCGCATTTCTTTCTCAAAAAGATCCTGACGCAATTCGCGCAGGCAAGCCAAAGGCGCTTCCTGCAGATTGGAAAAAGGAAATCCGATGCTTGAACCGAACAGTCGGAGGTCTTCGCGCAGGCTGTCGCCTTCCTGAGTGCCGCCTGGCAGACGGCCTTCTTTTTCCTTCAGTTTCAAGTATTGGAGAATTCTCAGCGCATCGGCTTTCTCGTGGAAAGCTTGTGTGAAATGAGCCAGATCGTGATGCTGATTTCTCAAAGGTTTCCAAAAATCGTCCTTCTGACCGGCTGTCAGATAATTTAGAAATCCATTGTCGGGACAGGGACCTTCCATCAGTTGTGGAATAGCCTTATATGCCTCTGCGACAATGTTGTACAACGATGCTGGAAAAATGGGATAGCCTTCCCAGTCGTTTTGCGCTCCGCGAATGAGTGCTGGCCCGGTGCCGAAGCAGACGCGGCTCGAAAACCGAGTGGCCGGCTCGACGGTTTCCTGGCACCAATTGCTCAGCAGACCGGTCTTGCACACTTTCTGAAGCAGATAGAAATCTTCTCCGCTGCGGGTGGGAGTGATGCTTCCGATGCGTCTCAAGGCGCTTGCTCTCAGCGCAATGGCAGACCCTATGGCCGTGAAGGCATAAGGCGAACCGATGCGCATCAGCTGCAGCAGGTGCAGACGCATGTAAATCTCGTAGTGGAGCATGGCCCGGTCGATGTCTTCGCTACCGGTCTCGGGATGCCGATACGGAAGCGACAGGGCAGACGGAGTTTCGTCCTTGCGGCACTTGCCAAGTCCCACCAAAGGATGGTGGAGCGCATCGCCTTCGAAGACAGCCGCCACATGTTGCAGATAGCCCGGACCGACCAGCGTGTCGGCATCGAGACTGAGGATGATGTCGCGCTCGTCGGCCAGACTCAGAATGTGGTCGAACAGCACCTTGCGTGCCCAACCTACACCTCGTTTCTTGCCTTGCCAGCCAAGTCCGGGCGAACTACGGTCGATGAGACTGACTTGGCAGGGACACAGGCTTCGGAGGTATTCCATGGTCTGCCGGTTGTTTTCGCAGATCCGATGTCGCTGCGACACTTCCGACGCTTCGCCGAACCCCTCGAAATGACCGGCCTCGTCCGACCAGTATTCGTCGGGCTGGTTCACGCAGACATAGACGTGCCAAGGACCGTCGTAGACCTGGGAAAACAAGGCAGCCATGGTACGCGGCAGATTCTCTGCCTCGTCCATGGCCGGTATGGCTATGTGAAGCGCGGGCCTCACGTCAGAAAGGCTTGATACCCATTATTTCGCGCACCTCGCGCACGGTTTTGGCGGCGCTTTCGCGGGCACGTTCGGCACCCATTTTAGTGACGCGGTGAAGATAATCGGCATCGTCGACAATCGACTGGTAACGTTCACGAATCGGTGTCGTGAAGGCGATGATGTCGGCAGCCAGCTGCTTTTTCATGTCTCCGTAGCGGATTTCACAATTGTTCCATTTCTCGTTGAAATAATCCAGCGTGTCGGGCGTGGAGACAGCCTTCATGATGGTGAACAGGTTCTCGATGCACTCAGGCTTGGGCTGGTTCATTTCGGTCGGTCCCTGATCGGTCAGAGCCTTCATCACCTTTTTTTGAATCACCTTAGGGTCGTCGCAGAGATAGACGCAGTTGCCTTCGCTCTTACCCATCTTGCCGCTTCCGTCGAGTCCGGGAATCTTGATGAGTTCCTGACCGAAATTGTAGGCTGCGGGCTCCTTGAAATAGTCCACCTGATATAGGTTGTTGAAACGGCGGGCAAACAGGCGGGTGAGCTCCAGATGCTGTTCCTGGTCTTTTCCAACGGGCACCTTGTCGGCATTGTGCACCAAGATGTCGGCGGCCATCAGGGTGGGATAGGTCAGCAGGCCGGCATTGACATTCTGCGGCTGCTTGCGGGCCTTTTCCTTGAAAGAGACAGTCTTGGACAGTTCGCCAAGATAGGCGTGCATGTTGAGCAGAAGGTAGAGCTCGACGGTTTCGGGCACATCGCTCTGCACATAGATGGTGGCCGTTTCCGGATCGATTCCGGCAGCCAGATACTCGCAAAGGATATCCTTTACATTGCTATGAAGAGCTGTCGGGTCGGGATGAGTGGTGAGCGAATGATAGTCGGCGATGAAGAAGAAGCAACGGTTCTCCTGTTGCATGCGCACAAAGTTGCGGAGGGCACCGAAATAGTTACCTAGATGAAGGTGGCCGGTGGCACGGATGCCGCTTAATACTGTATCCATAGTTCTAATTAAAAAGGCCTGCACCTTGCAGCACAGGCCTTTTCTATAGGGTTAATGTTGATTATTCTTCGTCAATGGCAGGTTCGTCGGAGAATTTCTTCATGGACTTCTGAACATCATATGCCAGCGGGCAAGCGATGAACAGCGTACCGTAAGTGCCGATGATGACACCCATCAGCAGACCGAATGCGAAACCTTGGATGCTGTTGCCTCCGAAGAACAAGATGGCAATCAGTACGATGGCGGTACTCAACGAAGTGCTGAAGGTACGCAGCAGGGTTGTATTCATAGCCTGGGTCATCGTCAGTTTCAGATGGCGCTTCGGATAGTTGGAGGTCACTTCACGCACACGGTCGAACACAACAACCGTATCGTTGACGGCATAACCAACGATGGTCAGGATACAGGCGATGAACGTTTGGTCGACTTCCATCGAGAAGGGCAGGATACCGTAGAAGATGGAGTAGCAACCGAAGATGAAGAGTACCGTGTGGAACAGAGATACGACTACACCGACCGAGAAGGCGACATTGCGGAAACGCAACAGGATGTAGAGGAAGATGACCAGAATGGCGATGCAGACAGCCCAAATTGCCGAAATCTTGATGTCGGAAGCCATTGTCGGGCCGACCTTCTGGGACGATACGATGCTGTTGTTGGCAAAATCGTTCTCCGAAAGGTCTTCGGGCAGATATTGCTGCAGGGCGGTGTACATCATGTTGACGATTTCAGCGTCAAGTTCTTCGTACGTCTCGTTGATCTTGTAGTTGGTGGAGATGCGGACCTGATTCTCGTTGCCGATGGTGATGACCGACATGGAGGCGTCGCCGAAGACTGCGCTCAGATCGTCGGTGAGGGTTTCGGTCGAAACCGGCTGTTCGAAGCGGACGACGTAGTTGCGGCCACCGGAGAAGTCGATGCCTTGGCTCAGACCGCGGACGCAGAGAGAGAGGATGGCGATGACGGCGAAGCAGCAGCTGAGGATGTAACCGATTTTGCGTTTGCCGATGAACTCATAGTGCGGGTTCTGCAGGAAACCTTTGGATACCTTGGTGGTGAAAGTGAGATCCTGCATCTTGTCTCTTTCCATAGCCTCGGTGTAGATCAGTCGGGTCAGGAAGACACCGCAGAAGAACGAGGTGAGGATACCGATGATGAGAGTGGTGGCAAAACCTTTGATGGGGCCTGTACCGAAGACAAACAGAACGACACCGGTGAGCAGGGTGGTCAGGTTGGCGTCGAAGATGGCTGAGAAGGCCATGCGGTAACCTTCGTAAATGGCTTTCTTGATGTTTTTGCCACTCTTGAGCTCTTCCTTGATGCGCTCGTAGATAAGCACGTTGGCATCGACGGCCATACCCAGCGTCAGCACGATACCGGCGATACCGGGAAGGGTGAGGACGGCCTGGAAGGATGCCAGGATACCGAACAGGAAGAAGACGTTGCAGAGCAGGGCGAAGTCGGCGATGAGACCGGCCTTCCATCCGTAGAAGAATACCATGTAGGCAAGCACGAGCAGGAAGGCGATGATGAAGGAAATCAGACCGCTGTGGATGGCTTCCTGACCCAGCGACGGACCTACGACATCTTCCTGGACGATGCGGGCGGGAGCCGGCATCTTACCGGATTTCAGTACGTTGGCCAAGTCTTTGGCCTCTTCTACGGTGAAGTGGCCGGAGATCTGGCTGCGTCCTCCGGTGATTTCGCACTGAACGGTCGGATAAGAGTATACATAGTTGTCGAGGACGATGGCAACGCTCTTGCCGATGTTGTCTTTGGTCAGACGGGCCCAAGTCTTGGAGCCCTCGGCGTTCATCTCCATGTCGACAACCACACGTCCGGTGGTCTGTTCGAAATTGTCGCGTGCATCGGTGATGACGTCACCGGCCATGGCGGCACTGCCGTCGCGGTTGCTGACCTTGAGGGCAACCAGTTCGAACAGAGGAGTGTCTTCGCTGACGGATTTGACCGACCAGACAAACTTCAGGTCGCGGGGCAGCAGGTCGCGCACCTGACGCATAGCCAGATACTCGTTGACCTTGGCAGTGTCGCGGCCAAGAGCGTAACCTACGAGAGGACCGAAGCCCACGCCGCTGGCGCTCTGGTTGATCTGCAGAACCGAGAAGAGAGGATAAGACTTCTTCCATTCTTCCAGAGACTGTTCTTCGCTCTGTTCCTCTTCGCCACCGACTTCGGCCAGCAGGTCATCCTTGGCTTCTTCGCTCTTTTCTTCAACTGCGGCCTCCTCAGCGGGAGCGGCAGCGGCGTTGAGATCGCGGATGACAGAGTTGGCATCGATGAGGTTCTGATAGATGTCGGTCAGGTTGTAGGTCTCCCAGAATTCCAAATTGGCGGAACCCTGAAGGAGTTTGCGGACACGCTCGGGCTCCTTGATGCCGGGAAGTTCAATCAAGATGCGGCCGTTGGTTTCGAGTCGCTGAATGTTGGGCTGAACCACACCGAAACGGTCGATACGGGTACGCAGCACGTTGAACGAGTTGTCGATGGCGCTCTGGACATCTTCGCGGAGAACCTTGATGACATCTTCGTCGGAAGTGGTCGGGTCGATGCGTCCTTTCATTTCGAACGTGCTGAAAATGGCCGAAAGACGGGCACCCTCGTCGAGAGCCTTGTATTCTTCGACGAACAGGTCGATATAGTCGCGGTTGGTTTCAGTCTGACGGCGCGAAGCGGATGCGAGGGCCTTGTTGAAATTGGCGTCGAGGTTGTTGCCGGAAAGAGACTTCAGAACGTCGGGAATCGACAGCTCCAAAATGACGTTCATACCGCCCTTCAGATCAAGACCGAGGTTCAGCTCCTTGGATTGGCACTCCTTGAAAGTGTAGCCTAAATAGATGTTTTCTTGAGCAATGGAGTCCAGATAAACGCGTTCCAGTTGCTCATTGCCCTGGCCATATTCTTTGGCTTTCTTGTTGACGCCGCTTGTCGCAAAGGTGAACGACAGATAGAACAGGCATACAAGAGCCAGGCAGATGGCGATGAGTCTAACAAATCCTTTGTTTTGCATATAGATGAGTGTTAATTGATAATTGTTCGCGTTAAGCGCGCAAAGATAGAACTAATTTCGAACAATTCAAAAATATCAGTCTGCTTTGCGTGCGGCCAGCCGCTTGCGTTCGAGTTCGTCGAGAATGATTTTCCTCATTCGCATGTGCTTGGGTGTCACTTCCACGTATTCGTCTTCCTTGATGTATTCGAGAGCTTCTTCGAGCGAAAAGACGATTGGTGGCGGCAACGTGACCTTTTCGTCGGTGCCCGAAGCGCGCACGTTGGTCAGTTTTTTGGTCTTGTTTACATTGATGACCAAGTCGCCTTCCTTGGCGTGTTCGCCCACGACCTGACCGGCATATACCTCTTCGCCGGGGGCCACAAAGAAACGTCCGCGGTCTTGTAGCTTGTCCATGCCGTATGCGACTGTCACACCGGTTTCGATGGCGATGAGCGAGCCGTTGGTTCGGTGCTCGATTTCGCCCTTGTAGGGCTGATATTCTTTGAAACGGTGGGCGATGACAGCTTCGCCGGCCGACAGTGTCAGCAACTGGCTGCGCAGGCCGATGATGCCGCGGGAAGGAATCATGAATTCAAGGTGGACACGGTCATTTTTGGTTTCCATGCTGACCATTTCGCCCTTGCGGCGGGTGACGGCGTCAATCATCTTGCTGGCGGCTTCTTCCGTCACGTTGATGGTCATTTCTTCGATAGGTTCGCAACGCACGCCGTCGATTTCCTTGAAGATGACGCGGGGCTGGCCCACCTGCAGTTCGTAGCCTTCGCGACGCATGGTCTCGATGAGGACGGAAAGGTGCAGCACGCCGCGCCCGAACACCGTCCAGACATCGTTTGCCGGATCCTTCTGCACTCTGAGCGCCAGGTTCTTGTCGAGCTCTCTGGTGAGACGCTCGTGGATGTGGCGTGAGGTGACGAATTTGCCGTCGCGTCCGAAGAAAGGCGAATTGTTGATGGTGAAGACCATGCTCATCGT
>JAZQNO010000022.1:0-10402 GCA_045627385.1 Bacteroidales bacterium | reverse complement strand
CCATCCGCAGTGGCGCTCCCCTCGAAGTGATCGAGAACCTTCAGGAGATGGAAGACGAAGGCGATATCTACGAAAGTATGGAAGACATCTGGCCCGACTACCCCTCCAAAGAAGACTTCTTCTTCAACGAAGACGAATATTAAGAATTTTAACACCTTCTCGCGAGGCTGAATATAGAAGAGATAGCAAAACGTTCGCACGTTTTGCTATCTCTTTTTTCGTTCTTTGAGGATGACTCGGTCAACGTGAAGCCTATGTCGCTGATGGCTTTGGATAGTGCTTTCACTAGATGAATTTTTTGCCGTTCTGTGCCGGCCATTCTCGCAGATTTCCACTATCTTCGCATCGTGAACCCTCCGCTCCTCACTCAGTACCGCAGGACGCGTTTTTTGCGCACGGCGCGGCCGCGTGGAACCGATTGGTACCGCCAGACGCGGGTTTTGTGCACGGGGCGGGTGTCCGGAAGCATTTTGTACCGCCAGACGCGGTTTTTGCGCACGGAGCGGCCGCGGGGAGGCTGTTGGTACCGCAGGAGGCGGTTTTTGTGCACGGAGCGGCCGCTGGGAGCCGGTTGGTACCGCTAGACGCGGGTTTTGTGCACGGGGCGGGCGTCCGGAGGCATTTTGTACCGCGAGAGACGGGTTTTGTGCACGGGGCGGGCGTCCGGAGGCATTTTGTACCGCTAGACGCGGGTTTTGTGCACGGGGCGTGCGTTCGGAAGCGGTTGGTACCGCCAGAGTTTGTTTTTGAACACCAAACTAACGTGAAAAACAATAACTTATGAAATCTTTTATCGAATTGGAAAGAAGTTGCCATGCGACATTCCAAGATGCCGGACCTTTGTGGTTCGCCAGTTCTCCGGGGAAAGACACCCCAATCCTTTTTACTACCGAGGAACATTTTACTCTGGTAATGAATGTGATAGCTCAGGGTGCATACCTGTTTCCGCAGGTGAAGACTGTGGCTTTTGTGGTGATGAACAATCATTTTCATTTTGTCATCCAGTGTGGCAGGGAGGAAATGATTCGTGATTTTTTCGCATTCATCCTAAAGCGCCTGCAGCGTCGGTTTCCGCAAATCGGAAAAATCGGTCTTGACATTCGTCCCGTCAATGATCTGAGTTCTTTGCGAAATCGCATTGTCTATACGCACAGAAACGGCTATGTCGTCAATCCCGACTGTACGCCTTTCAGCTACAGATGGGGCACGGGCCGCTATTATTTCAATGATTATCCTGTGAATGAATCACTTGGAGAAAAGACTGTCCGTCAGAAACGTGCCATGTTTAAGGGTAGGGATCCGCTATTGCCTAAGGAATGGAGGATGGTGGATGGACACGTTGATCCGAGGTCGTTTTGTCTGTTGGAGTTCGGGAAGGCGGTTTTTCGTGACGCGCATCACTATATGTCTTTGCTGACCAAGAATGTGGAGTCATATTCGGAGTTTGCGGATGAACTTGGTGATGGTGAATTTCTGACTGATGCTGAGTTGTTTAATCAGTTGAATAAATTGATTCGGGAGAAATATGGCCTTTCTTCGTCGAAAGAGCTGACCAAACCTCAGCGTTTGGATTTGGCGAGAACGCTTCATTATGACTACCGTTCTTCCAACGGACAGATTCGCCGTGTCTTGGGTCTTTCGCAGTACGAGGTGGACAGTTTGTTCCCCCTAGAAAAAGCTGACTGGTACCACTGGAGGCGGTCTTTGCGCACGGGGCGTGCGTCCGAAGGTATTTTGTACCGCAGGACGCGGGTTTTGCGCACGGGGCGGCCGCAGGGAGCGGATTGGTACCACCAGACGCGGGTTTTGTGCACGGGGCATGCGTCCGGAGGCATTTTGTACCGCCAGACGCGGGTTTTGCGCACGGAGCGGCCGCGGGGAGCGGATTGGTACCGCCAGACGCGGGTTTTGCGCACGGGGCGGCCGCGGGGAGCCGCAGCTGCGGGAAGCGTGGCGGCCACCTCGGCCGGGTGCTTGGTTTTTGGCCGGAAATGCGTACCTTTGAGGCATGAAACAGGCGACAGACAAGTATATGCAGCTGGCTATAAATGAGGCTAGGGAGGGAATCCGCGCGGGACACGGCGGACCGTTTGGGAGTGTGGTGGTCAAGGACGGCCAGGTGGTAGGGCGCGGACACAACCGTGTGGTCAGCAACAACGACCCCACCTGTCACGGAGAAATCCAGGCCATCCGGACGGCCTGCGCCCAGCTGGGCACCTTCGACCTTTCCGGCTGCGAAATCTACACCACGGGCGAGCCCTGCCACATGTGCCTTTGCGCCTGCATGTGGGCCAATATCAGCAAAATATACTATGGATGCACCATCGTCGACAACGACCGCATCGGTTTCCGCGACGACAAGTTCAACGACATTTTCGGCGGCCGCGAAAAGTTGGGCGACTATTTGGAAATGCTGGACCGCGACGCCTGTCTGGATCTCTTCGAAGAATACCTTTCGCTCGACCACAAGCAGTACTGACCACACGCAGTACTGACCACACGCAGTACTGACCGTACCTAGTATTGCTCCTACTCAGTACTGACTGCACCCAGTATTGCCCCTATACAATATTGACCGCCAGCCCTCTCTGCGCACAAATAATTGACCGAAATTCTTCGTTTTCCGTTTGCAGACCAAGCTCCAGCCCCCTTGATTGGCCGCTGTCGCACCCTCGAGGGCGCCGAACGCGCTTTTTCACGCTTGAGCAATTTGTGACAATGAGAGCGCAAAATGTACTTGGATAATCGGATGAATAACGGTAAAATTGTACGCTCTTACCTCCGCCGGGTCGAAGAAGCGACCGCCGTCAGCGCGACAGCGGGCTTGGAACGCCAGTTTATCTACTTATTCAAACAATACGCTTATGAAGAAATCCTTACTTGCCTTCGCAGCGACCGCGCTGTTGCTGCTGGTGTCTGCGCCGAAAGCGCAGGCCATCATCACCGATCCTGATGATTATCTTATTTACGATTCGGGCCCGATAGCCCCAATCGGTGTTTTGGCGAACGCTCCCGACACCTTCATCTTTGACGATGTCACCGCCGTGAAAATGATCAAGACAGACGGCGTGTCTTTCCGCAAGAAGAAAGCACCCTGGGGCCGTGGCATCAACGATGACCAGGAAGTGGACGATATGGGCTTCACCGGTCAGAGCTGGTCATCTTCGACTTTGGTGTCTGACATCTGGATCAATGAAGACACCAAATCTCCTTACCATTTCACCGCTTTGGAATGGAAAAAGAAACAGAACGGCTGCACCGATTCGCTCAAGACCAGTTTCCGCTGGTGGAACAACAGTAAAACGTCCGAGTACAACCGTCCGTCAGACTCTCTGATTGTGCGCATTCCCAACGGCTGCGACTCGATTTTTATCCAAGCGGGTGGTACCAATGTCGGTTATGGCGTGCTGGTCTATCAGAAAGAACTGGGACTGAACAAGGGTTACTACTCGGGTGGCAACTGGGGTCAGGGACACTACAACATCGGTTTCAAACCCGCCTATATCGAAGGCCAGGACTCGGTCGACATCGTCATTCTGGCTCCGATGAAAGACTGGTTTGTGGGTAGTGCCGACAAGGAATGGACCGACAGTAGCCCCGTCAGCTTTACACAGGTAGCTTTGGAAACGGCTCTCGACACGTACTGGAGAGGCGAGCGCTGGGGCCTGTTCTCGGGAACGGGTATCAACCGCATCAAAATCTATGGCACCATTGATAAGGGTGAAGTGCCCGAATTCGACGGCACCGTCTTCGGCTGGACCGACAAGTTCACCCCCAAGACCACCGGTACGGTGGATCTCGAACAGCCCATCACCGAGTCTGACGTCCCCAGCCGCCATCAGAAATACGCTTCCGACCTGGGTATCGTCCGTTTCATGATGACTCAGAAAGGCTCCACCGGCATGCTCGTGGGCTACAACAGCGACTATGCCGCTTTCGCCACCACCATCGATCTATTGAGCGCCGATACCGTGGATGCTGAAGGCTATGCCGTGAAGATTGACACCATCACCTACGAAGACGAAGTGTTGCACCGCAACTACCTGCAACTCTCCGGCGCCGCCACCGGCTGCCAGGACATGAAGATTGATTTCGACTTCGCCATTGCCGGCGGCAACCAGTTGGCCGAATTCCCTGACAGCATCTGCGTGGCCGTCCAGAAGAAAGGCTCCAGCAGTTGGAAGGTGCTGGGATTTGTGCCCGCCGCCTATGATGCCTCTCCCGAAGAGAATCCCGTGCTGAAACACGTCACGATGGATCTGCCCAACGACGTCTGCGCCAACAACAGCTTCAACCTTCGCATCCTGGTCTCCTATCTGGAAACCGCAGGCGCCAGCCTCACCGTGGCCAACCTCAAAGTGAGCGGTTATGACGATTATCATGCCAAGGACAGCGGTGCCAAAACCATCGGTTACATCACTTCGGCCACCGACCGCCTCCATATCCTCAAGCGCGCCACCACGGCCGACTCGACCGACATGCTGCTGAAGTCGCTGATGGAAGGTTCCACTTATAAGGTGAAACTGTTCACGCAAGCCGAAACCGCCTCTCTCGACAGCGAAGAAGCCATCAAGGAAGCTTTCAAGGACTGCAACCTGGTCGTCTTGAGCGAATATCCCGGCAGCGGCGACAACGTGGTCAAGAACGCCAAGTATCTGATCGGTTACAAGCCCTTCCTCAACATGAAGGCCTTCGCCTACAAGAACTGGGGCATGAGCAACTTCAAGCAGACCGACGGCGCTTCCGACTCGCTGGCTGTGGTCGGTTCCAACTTCATGATTCATCCGCTGTTCAACGGCATCAGCCTGGAGACCGACAGCCTCACGGGTATCCTCTACACGCCTAAGATGTTCTCCGACTGCTCGCTGGGCACCAAGTTCTTCCAGGGCTTCACCTACACCGACGAACCCGAAGGCTATGTCATCGCCCGCGGTGCCAACAGCGACGCTGTCTGCATCTACGAAGACTACAGCAATGACGCTGCCAAGTATATGATGCTGGCCATCTCCGGCACGCAGAACAACAATCTGAAGAGTGCTGCCAAGACCTTGTTCAACAACGCCGTTTCTTACCTGCTTTCCGGTGGCCATTTCGAGGCTCCCGATTTCAACCTTACCACCACCGGCGCCATTGTTGAAAGCACCGAAGAACTGAAGGCTGCCATGGCTTATGATTTTACTGTGATTGGTATTTCCGAACCGGTCATCCTGATGAAGGGCGGCGAGTATCTGCTCGATTCTCTGAAGACCGTCGGCAAGGGCAAGATCACGCTCAAACCTTACGACTCCAGCGAGGTGGTCTGCAAGGGTACGTTCGAACCTGTCAGCATGAATCTGAAGAGTGTCACCTTCAATGGCATCATTTTCGAAGGCGAGAACATCACCTTCTCCTTCACCGGACTCAAGACTGCCAAACTGAGCGAAGGTCTGTATGTGGACGACTGTATATTCGACGGTGTGGCCGGCCTGTTCACCAGCGAAGGCGCCGACTCCTGCTCGCTGAACACCCTGTCGGTGCAGAACAGCATCATCCGCAACATCAGCGTTGCCAAGGAACTGATCAAGATCGACCAGAACAGCTGCATCGATCTGGACAACATCGTCTTCTCGGAGAACGTGGTGGCCAACGTCAAATCGAGCAACTACATCTACTGGGGCGGCCGTCACCAGAACACCCGCACTTGGGACAGCAAGAACCTGGTATGGGCTGTGGGTGACAGCGTGAAGTCGCTCACCGTCGAGAACAATGCGTTCATTTCGGACACCGAAGGCGGCAGCATGCAGCTCGTCACTTTCTGCGCCCAGTCCGACACGGTTCAGTATGCTCACTTTGAAATCAACAACAACATCTTCTACAACAGCGGCAACATCGTCCTCAACCAGCCCGAGATGCCCGATTCGTCTTATGTGAACTTCCAGAACAACCTGCTGGTGGGCAGTACGACCCCCAACATCGTTTGGAACAAGACGGTCAACGACCTGACGCTCGCCTCGCTGGGTGAGAGTTCGATTTTCGCCGACAACAATTTCAGTCTGCAGAAGACCAGCGCCTTCTACACCGGCGGCAAGGACCGCAAGTATCTGGGTCCGATTTCGATCTATGAAGTGCGCAGCGAGCCTGTCACCACGATTGTTCACAATGTGCCCGAACTGAAGACCGCTCTGGAAATCGCCATCGGCGGTGATGTCATCGAGCTGGCCGACTACGAGATGAGCGATTCCGACTCTATCGCCGCCTATATTCTGGGTCAGAACGGATTCTCCTATGGCATCAAGGATGGCGGTACGCTCACTGTGAAACCGGCCGAGGGTGCCAATCCTGTGATCTTCGGCAATATCGCTCCCAACAACAGCGTCAATGCCGACGCCATCGTCTTTGACGGTCTGGCTTGGGTCGACAGCACCAGATTCCCCAACTACGACAAGGAAGTCTACGGTCCGTTCTATTTCAACAATGTGACCAATGCCAACATCGGCCGGTTTGTGGTCCGCAACTGTAACTTCTCCGACCAGCAGGCTCAGGTGATCATGCGTATCAAGGACGGTTGCACGGGGCTGTATGTGGGCAGTGTGCTGTTTGAGAACAACCGCATCGAAAACCAGGGCGGTACCTACGAATCGGGAACCACCGGCGGCCACATCATCCAGTTCTCGGCCAAGGAAGACTTCAGTCTGAACAACTTCACTTTTGTGAACAACGTCGTTTCCAACTTCCACGGAAGCCAGGTGTTCAACATTGCCCGCGGCGGCGCTGCCAACGGCGACAGCATCTATAACATCAACATCAGCAACAACCTGTTCTACAAGTTCGGCGGCAATGCCAAAGACAAGGTGCGCAACTTTGTCGAGTTCCACAAGACTCCGTCCAATTCGACGGTCAATATGAACATCGACAACAACATCTTCTACAAGCGTTGGGCTACCGACAACAATCCTGTGGCTTATGTGACGCTGTGGGCTCCCGACACCACGGTTGTGGCCAACATCAACATCCGCAACAACTTCTTTGAAGGCAAGTACTACACGGGCGAAGAGACGCTGACTCCCAACCCGGTGGCCATTACCAACAACACGGAGAATCTGATTGTGGTGGATCCTTCGCTCAATGTGGACGAAGTGGTGGCTGTGAACCGCGAGAACGAACTCTTCATGTCGACCCTGAACATCGACCACGTCTTCGTGAAGGAGAGCGAACTTCTGATCAGCGACAAGTCGCCGCTCTATACGGCCGGTGTGGGCGGTACCTATCTGGGTCCGGACTACCTCTACGCCGATGTTGAAGATATCGCCGACGCTGTCAGGAGCATTGAGGCCGAGCGTCTGGGTCTGAATGTCTGCACTGCCAACGGTCAGGTATTCGTATCTGTTCCCGAGGCTGCCGGCATGAGCGTCTTCACGCTGATGGGCCAGAAGGTGCTGGATGTGGAACTGAACGCCGGTGTCACCTGCATCGACGGTCTCCAGGCCGGCAGCATCTATCTGCTCCGCGTCAAGGGTGCCGCTGTGAAGGTGATGGTGAAATAAACCGACGAATCCTTCGGCGCTCCGAAGCTGCGGCTGACAGAGCTTTGGCTTCCGGAGCGCCGAAACCGATACTTTGCGAAATCGCCCGGGGAAGCCCCCGGGCGATTTTCGTATGCAGCCTGCAGTCGTTATGCCTGCAGTCATGTCTGCAGTCGTTATGCCTGCCGTCGTGACTGGTCGGTACGGGACTGCCCGCGACAGCAGCACCCGCGACAGCAGCTTGTGCGAGGGGGGATTCCTTGACCTTTGAACGTTAGTGTGGTTTCAGCTGTTTTGACACGTGTCTCAGCCACTAACCATCCGCGGAGCAGTCCGTTTTGGCGGTTTGGCCCGGAGGATAGTGGGTGAAATATGCGTTCAGCCTCGCAAAACCACACTAACCTTTTCGTGGACGGCTCGTTTTGGCGGTTCGGCCCGGAGGATAGTGGGTGAAATGTGCGTTCAGCCTCGCAAAACCACACTAACCTTTTCGTGGACGGCTCGTTTTGGCGGTTCAGCCCGGACGATAGTGGGTGAAATGTGCGTTCAGCCGCGCAAGACCACACTAACCTTTTCGTGGACGGCTCGTTTTGGCGGTTCAGCCCGGACGATAGTGGGTGAAATATGCGTTCAGCCGCGCAAGACCACACTAACCTTCTGCGGAGAAGTATTGTGGGAACGGAAGGCCGGGTACGCTGCGCCGGAAAGGGACGCTGTCAGACGAGCAGCAGGAGCAGGAAACGGTTCTCAGGCGAGCAGCAGGAGACGGTTCTCAGGCGTGCAGCAGGAAACGGTTCTCAGGCGAGCAGCAGGAGACGAATCTCAGGAGACGAATCTCAGGAGACGGACCTCAGAAGACGGCAGACAGGCGAGGATCAGGAGACGGGCTTCAGGAGACTGCTGTCAGTCGAGCAGCAGGAGGCGGTTCTCAGGCGAGGAACTGCAGGAGGCGGTTCTCAGGTGAGGAACTGCAGGGGGCGGTTCTCAGGCGAAAAGTAGCAGGAGGGAGCCGGCGAGGAGGGCGATGAGGAAGTTGAGGACTTTGGCCCTGAGGAAGGACGGACGGTCTTCGGCCAGGAGAGGCAGCGCTGCGTGGCCGTCTTGGCTGATGCAGCTGGCCACCAGCACCGGCAGCGGCACGATGCCCGAGGCGAACAGCGTGACGAAGATGAGGTGCGGACCCGATTCGGGAATGATGCCCACCAGCGCGGCGATGAGAACCATCAGGAAGACATTGTCGCCCATCCAGGACGAAATGTCGATATAGTGCATCAGCACGGCGATGACGGCCAGGGTGCCGGCCGTCCACAGGAAAATCTTGGGAAGGTGCTCCCGCACGATGTGGTGCCAGAGGTGTTCGTCCACGAAATGGTCGCTGGCCAGCACCGTCATCACCAGCACTGAAATGCCGAAGATGGCGAACATTACGTTCATCCAGTCTTCGCTGAGCAGATTGATGCCTCCCAGCAGGAATTCCGGTTCGGGGGCTATGGTCATTTCCGGACTGTCGCAAGCGGTCAGATTTTCGCAAACCGAGGAGCCTTCGCAAGCCGAGGAGCCTTCGCAAACCGCGTGTCCTTCGTGCCCTTCTTCGAGCATGCCGAAACAGAGGGCTGCCAGAAAGAGACAGACGCCCGAGAGCAGCAGGATGCGTTTCCAGCCGAAATGTTTTTTGCCCTTGATGAAATCCTCGTGGTGAGTGGCATAATTGTCTGTGCAGCAGGAAAGCTTGTGGGCAGGTTTGTAGAACAGGTCGGTGACGAGACCGGCCACGACGGCCAGCACCGCGAGCCCCGCCATGAGCAGCAGCGCCTGGCGCGGCACCATGGCCAGCATCACGAAGGCTTCGTCGCCCGAGGACGCGATCATCATGGCGATGAGCGCGCCGAAACTCACCATGCCGTGCGTGTACATCGAGACCACGGCGAAACCGCCCATACAGCCCGGCACGGCGCCGAGCAGCGCGCAGAGAATCACCTGCAGCGGACCGGATTGCCTGACCGAATGCGTGAGCCGGCCCTTCGACCAGACGTTGAAACATTCGATCAGCATCATCATCACGGTCACGAGACCTGTCACCAGAACCGCATTGGAAAGTATTTCGGAGATCTCTCTGAGCATATGTGTGGAAAAATTGCGGCAAAGATAAAGATATAATGTGTACTTTTGCACATCGGACAGGCAAAACCCTACAAACCGACAAAACCCACAAATCCATCACGCGGAACGATATGAAACGAATTTCCTTTTTTGCCCAAGCCGCAGCCTTGCTGCTGACGGTGTCGGTTTTTGGCTCTTGCACCGAGTCTGTCACCCCTGACAACATCCTCGGCACCTGGAACGTTGTCAAACAGTATTATGAAAGGAGCGAACGGCCCATTGACGAGAATTCCGGAATGCACGGAATGATGAGCATGGGCGGCTTCGAATACGATGAAGAAGAAATGCCCGGCTACGTCTATACCTACGTTTTCAACAGCGACAACACGGGTGTCGAAAACACGTACTACACGATGTGCCCGCCCGACAGCGCCCACGAAAACGCCTACTGGGACGAATGCCGCAAGATTTCCGAATTCCGGTGGAGCATAGCCGACGACAATCTCAAACTCGATTACACCTCGGGAAGCCCCCGTCATTCAGACACCTATGAGGCTTGGCTGGAGAACGGCGAGCTTTACCTGAGCTACGAGGGCACTGTCGAAAAAGACAGCATGAGTGTCAGGACGAAGGTGTCGATGGTGTGCCGCAAGATCGATTGAGCGGCCTGCCGCAAATCTTCCCGGAAATCTTTTGCCGAATGCCGACGACACTACCCATGACCGATAGAAATCGTTTTTCCCCCGCCCGCAGCGTCCGTTCGAATGACCGCTCCGTCGTCCGTTCGAAGGGCCTCTTCA
>JAZQNO010000021.1:0-77719 GCA_045627385.1 Bacteroidales bacterium | reverse complement strand
TTTAAAAGTTTGTTTCGAACGAAATTTAGACTACCTTTGCACCGCAAAAGAAAAACAACGATCTTTTACATATGCGGAAATAGCTCAGTTGGTAGAGCACGACCTTGCCAAGGTCGGGGTCGCGGGTTCGAGTCCCGTTTTTCGCTCTACAATGTAGCGACGGCGGTCGCTACAATTTTTTAGAGAAAACTTGTGAATCGAATACCCAGGTGGTGGAATTGGTAGACACGCTACTTTGAGGGGGTAGTGGACGTTCGTCCGTGTGAGTTCGAGTCTCATCCTGGGTACATCATTCACACTTCGGTTCTCATTTGAAACAATGCCTAGATGGTGAAATTGGTAGACACGCTAGTTTCAGGTACTAGTGGCCGCAAGGCTGTGCAGGTTCGAGTCCTGTTCTGGGCACATCAAAAAAGGCTGACAGCGATGTCAGCCTTTTTTGTTTTTGTCCGCCTCAGTCGAGCGGTTTCATACTGGCGTATTTCAACAGAAGCATTTTGGTGCCCGCGTGCGTGAAATTGACGCAAATCTTACAGTTGTCGCCCTGACCTTCTATCGACAGGATGTTCCCTTCGCCGAAACGTTCGTGAAGCACCCTCTGACCGACTCGGAACGTGCCTTTGCCGCTGACCACCACCGTGCCGCCTTGAGAAGAACTGACGCTGGCATGTGCGGAAGGGACGGACACTTGAGGCCCGGACGGCTGGATGCGGCTCAGTTTTCGTTGCACAGGCCGCTGAGCCTGCGGCTGTTGTGGCTGTTGCTGACGCGAAACCTGAGGCCGGGGATAAAAATCCTGCCTGTCGAAAGACGGCATCCGGGTCTGCGTTTGGGGACCGCCGGCCATCATTCCGCCGCCGTCGGGCATATCCAGCAGCTGCCGGTCCAATTCCTTCAGAAAACGGCTGGGCTTGGAATATTCCGTCTTCCCGTTTCTGAAACGGCTCTTGGCATAGGTGAGCATACAGTTGTTCTGCGCTCTGGTGATGGCCACATAAAGCAGACGGCGCTCTTCCTCCAGTTCCCGTTCGGATTCCATCGACATGGAAGAAGGGAATAGGTTCTCTTCCAATCCCGTCACGACGATATTGCCGAATTCCAGTCCTTTGGAGGCGTGCACAGTCATCAAAGTCACCTTGTCGCCGTCATCTTCCTCGTCCTGATCGGTCAGCAGAGACACTTCGCTGAGAAAATCGCCCAGACCGACCTTTTCATTCCCTCCTTCAAGACGCTCCTGACAGAAGTCGTGCATACCGGTCAGCAGGGATTGTATGTTTTCCTTACGGGAAATGCCTTCTACAGTGGAATCCTGAAGCAGATCGGCGCTGATTCCGCTGTCTGCAAGCAGTTGTTCTGTCAGTTCGTAGACCGGCAGTTCTTGTGATTTGGCCTGATAATTGGCAATCAGCTGATGAAAGGCCGACAATTTGTTGAGCGTGCCCCCGTTCACCTGAAGCTGATACTCGAGCGGACGGCTGAGGACGTCCCAGAGTGTCACTTTGGCGCTGTCGGCCGCCGACTGCATTTTCTGAAGTGTCGTTTCGCCCAGCCCCCTTGCAGGGTAGTTGAACACCCGCTTGAAGGCCTCTTCATCGGCCGGATTGGCAATCAGGCGAAGATAGCAGATGACATCCTTCACCTCCTTGTGCTGATAGAAAGACATGCCTCCATACACCTTATAAGGAATGTTCCGCTTGCGCATCGCTTCTTCGAGCTGCCGGGACTGGCTGTTGGTGCGGTAGAGGACGGCAAACTCATTCCAGGAATCGTGACCGCGCAGGCGCATTTCCAAGATGGTCGAAGCCACCAGGTAAGCTTCCTCCACATCGGTGAAAGCGCTGGCCAACCTGATGAGCGAACCTTTCTCGCGTTTGGAGAAGACATTTTTTTTGATCTGACGTGAATTCTTGGCAATCAAGCTGTTGGCCAAGTCCACGATATTCTGGGTGGAGCGGTAGTTCTGTTCGAGTTTGAACAGGCGGCTCTCGGGATAAGACTTCTGAAAACTGAGGATGTTGTCGATGTCGGCTCCGCGGAATGAATAGATGCTCTGCGAATCGTCGCCCACCACGCAGACACGGTGGTGTTTTTCGGCCAGTTTCTTAACGATCAGATATTGGGAATAGTTGGTGTCCTGGTATTCGTCCACCAGAATATAGCGGAAACGCTCCTGCCAGGCGGCGAGGATGTCTGGATGATCTCGAAAGAGGATGTTGGTGTAGACGAGGATGTCGTCGAAATCCATCGCATGGGCCTGATGGCAGCGCTCCATGTATTTGGCATAAATCTGAGTGAGCCTAGGCATGTGCGAACTGGCATCACGCTCCTGCATGTCGGGGTTTTCGGCGTAATACCTAGGCAACATCAAGGAATTCTTCGCATTGGATATGCGGGAATACAGCACATTGGGCTTGTACACTTTTTCGTCGAGCTGCATTTCCTTGACGATGGTTTTCAGGAGGTTCTTCGTATCGGACGTGTCGTAGACGCTGAAATCGGAAGGGAAGCCGATGGCAGCCGCTTCGGTACGCAGTATTCGCAGGAAAATGGAATGGAAAGTGCCCATCCACAACCTATTGGCGGATTTCTGTCCGACGATGCCGGCGATACGTTCCTTCATTTCGCGTGCCGCCTTGTTGGTGAAGGTAAGCGCCATGATGTTCCAGGGATCCAGGCCCTGCTGCAACAAATAGGCGATCTTGCAGGTGAGCACGCGGGTCTTGCCGGCGCCGGCGCCGGCTATTATCAACGAGGGACCGTCATTGTACAAAACGGCAACCCGCTGACTATCATTCAGGTTTTCCAATAAATTTTCCATACTGTTCTTGATGGCTAAATTAACGAAATCGTCTCAACACTACAAATCTTTTTACTACCTTTGCAGGCAAATTTTTCAAGATATTATGGCAAAAGAACTCAAAGAACTGACTCCTCGCAGTGAGAACTATTCCCAGTGGTACAACGACCTGGTGGTAAAGGCCGATCTGGCAGAAAACTCCGCCGTCCGCGGCTGTATGGTCATCAAACCTTACGGATATTCCATTTGGGAAAAGATTCAGGCTGAACTCGATAAGAAATTCAAGGAAACCGGACACCAGAACGCCTATTTTCCGCTGTTCATTCCGAAATCCTACCTGAGCCGAGAGGCAGAGCATGTTGAAGGTTTTGCCAAAGAATGCGCCGTCGTGACCCATTCGCGCCTGAAGGTTTCACCCGACGGCAAGGAACTGATCGCAGACCCCGCTTCCAAACTTGAAGAAGAGCTTATCGTACGTCCGACTTCGGAAACCATCATCTGGAGCACCTACAAGAACTGGATCCATTCCTATCGCGACCTGCCCATTCTGTGTAACCAGTGGGCCAATGTGGTCCGTTGGGAAATGCGCACCCGCCTGTTTCTGCGCACGGCCGAATTCCTCTGGCAGGAAGGTCACACCGCTCATGCCACCCGTGAGGAAGCTGAAGCTGAAGCCCGCAAAATGCTCGGTGTCTACGGCGATTTTGCCGAGAATTTCATGGCAATGCCGGTCATCCGTGGCGTCAAGAGCGCCAACGAACGCTTTGCCGGCGCCCTCGACACCTATACCATAGAAGCCATGATGCAGGACGGAAAGGCCCTTCAGGCCGGCACCTCGCACTTCCTGGGCCAGAACTTCGCCAAAGCTTTCGATGTCACCTTCGTCAACAAGGAAAACCAGACCGATTACGTATGGGCAACTTCCTGGGGCGTTTCCACCCGTCTGATGGGTGCCCTCATCATGACCCACAGCGACGACAACGGACTGGTTCTTCCGCCGAATCTGGCTCCTTATCAGGTGGTCATCGTTCCCATCTACAAGAATGACGACCAGCGCAGTCAGATTGCCGAAAAATCCGAGCAGATCAAGAAAGCCTTGGAAGCCAAGGGTATCCGTGTGCTGTTTGACAACAATGACACCAAGAAACCGGGTTGGAAATTTGCCGAATACGAACTCAAGGGCGTTCCCGTGCGTCTGGCCATGGGCATGCGCGACCTGGAGAATGGCACCATTGAAGTGGCCCGCCGAGATACGCTCACCAAAGAGACGCTCAGCATGCAGGGCCTGGACGAATATGTCGCCGGTCTGCTGGACGAAATCCAGAAGAACATGTTTGTGAAAGCTCAGACTTACCGCGATGCCCACATCTACAAGGTGGATTCCTACGACGAGTTCAAGGAGCGCATCGAGGACGGCGGATTCTTCCTCTGCCACTGGGACGGCACGACCGAGACCGAAGAGAAGATCAAAGAAGACACCAAGGCCACCATCCGCTGCGTTCCTCTCAACGGCGAGAAGGAAGAAGGCAAGTGCATGGTCACCGGCAAGCCTTCAAGCCAGCGCGTCATCATCGCGAAGGCTTATTGACCCTTCATTTCTTTCTGAAAGCATTTACCAGGCGCTGACGGAACGTCTGGCGCAATTCCGAGAAGGTATTGAACTGCTCTTTGTAGACAATACCCATTCCTTGTGTGGTCATGGCCGATTTGAAGTAACGGCTGTCATTGCTGCGGTTGAACATTTTCAGACGCCAGCGGCCGGATTGCGTGAATTTGTATTCCAGGTCGAAGTCACCGATGAATTGGGTGTCGTTGTTGACCAGATCTTCCCTTGAGCCTATGTTGCCGTTTATGGTCAGACGGTTGTCCATCAGTTGGCTGGTCATGGCCACCTGCCATTCGCCCATGGTTGAGAAATCGTCGTTCTTGTAATTGAGGTCGAAGGAAAGGTTATCGGTACCCAAGGCCTGATAAATCATGCGGTTCAACTGACGGGAGAGGGTATTGAGTGTGACACCCACGACAGCCGTCATATTGTTGTTGGCCGTGTTGTCAGCCACATTGTCGGTGGCGGCGAAGCGGTTGAGCAGCAGCAGATACACAATCTGACGGTTGAGGATTTCATCGGTATTGATCACATTCATAATGCGGCGGCGAAGTTCTTCGTCGGCGGCCGGGAATTCCAGTCCCAGTGTCAGATCGGGCTGTTCCAGTTCGCCGCTGATGTTCAGCGTGCAGTTCACCGGAATGCTGGTGCGGTTCATGTTCATCGACGCAATCTCGGATTCATCGAGCAAATCGCTCAGCGAAACGTTGTAGACCGTGTGGCTTGCCTGAATGTTGAGGGTAGAAGCCATCGGGTCACCGGAGAAGTTGATCGAACTGCCCTGAAGGATGTTGAAGTCTCGGTTGATGAGCTCCTGGAAACTGAAACGGTACCGGCCGCTTTCCAATTCGTACCGGCCGTAGATGGCCAGATTCTCCCGATTGTCGTAGACGGCACGGATTCGTCCGCTTCCGCGCACGCGCATTTCATCGCCCGAGCCGGGATCGGTAATGAGGACAAGTTCGGCCGAGGGAGTCATTTCGAGTTGGACGACAGCGTGGAAGTCTGTCTGTTTCCGGCGCCGGCTGCTGCGAGCCGTCTGAACGGGGATGGCCACGGAATGCAGACTGCTGTCGTTTCTCGCGGATTCATCGATGAATTCGATGTAGCTGAATTCACCCACGTCGCTGGCCTGATTCAAGAGAGAGACAGCGACGGTCGAACGGTCGTCGGTGCGCAGGTTGATATCCAGTTGCGTATCCGAATCGTCGCCGGTCAGAGCGATTTGCCCTGTGGCAAAGACCGTGCCGTGGATTTCTTCCGATGCCGTCGGTGCAAGATCGACGATCTTGAAATGGTTGACGGGCATGTTCAGATCGAAACCGAAGGAGTTGAAGCGGTTGTGGTACAGTTTTCCGTCCAGAGTGGCCTGATTGCCTTCATCGTCTGTGAGCCGGAGCTGGTTGAAGACGATGGAACCGGGAGTCATGACAACAGTGTCTTCGAACGCGTACATGGCGCCCAGCTTGCCGAGACCGACCTGGCCTTCCCGAATCAGAGCCCTGGTCTGGACCGATGTCACACGGCTCTTGGCACAGACATTCACTTCGATAGGTCCGTAGGCTTTTCCGCCAAGACTCAGCAGAGGATTGGAGAAATGGCTGATGAAATCGACCGGAAGGCCATAGGAGTCGATATCGAGATGGAGCGAATCCCGCTGCAGTTTGTAGAAACCGCCGATTTGGCCGAGTTCGTCGCCTCCATCGTCGACGATTCCCTCGAGCACGATGCCCAATTGGGGATCCCAGTGGGAACTGGCGTTCAGGTCGCCCATGCGATGGTTGCAGAGTGCGAAGTCGTCCACATGGATTTCAGCCATAATCTGCGGGCCCTCGAACAAAGATGCCAGCAAGGCCTGACCGCTGATGTCACCGCCCATGAAAAAGCCTTTTTTGCGG
Source organism: Bacteroidales bacterium (assembly GCA_045627385.1). Taxonomy (GTDB): domain Bacteria; phylum Bacteroidota; class Bacteroidia; order Bacteroidales; family UBA1402; genus UBA1757. The sequence goes on along the minus strand of JAZQNO010000021.1, from coordinate 71,418 downwards.
CGGGAAGAGGGAATCATCCGATAGAGATTGTCCAGGCTCAGCTGACGCATGTCCACGCGCAAAGTGTCTGAGGCAAGGTTTGAGACAAAGCCGTCGGCCATGAGGTACTGGTCGCCTTCTTCCATATACAGACTGTCTACAGCCAGACGATTGCCGTCCCAGAACAGACGCGTGGGATGCAATGTCCACACGGAATCGCTTAGGAAAATATGTTCCGATGAAAGCAAGGATTTCACTTGCAGAGGCGAGTCTGCCGATTCGCGCAAGAGGAGATGACAGCTGGACAGTTCACTGTACTGATCAGGATTTCCGGCATCAGTCATATGGACATCCAGACGGACCGAATCGTCGGCGGCCTGTCCTGTCAGACGGATCAGCTGCCGGTTCTTTCCCATTTCGCAAAAGGTGCCGAAGTTCCATTCCAAGAACGAGGGATCATCGTTGTTCAAGGCAAAATCAGGATTTTGACATTTCAAATCGTTCCACTCGACGGCATCGGCGACAAAGTCCAATCCAAGTCGACCGTTGCGATGGGCATATGCGTCCAACCGGGCGGTTCCCTCCAGTGACAAGGGAATGCCGACTGCCTTGAAAAGGCTGTCCAACCCACTGATTTCAAGATTCATATTCCAATCGTCGAGTTCCGTGACGTTTGTCCGGGTGTCGGGCAAGAGAGCAGGCAGATAGGCCTGCTGCGATACGGCCAGCAGCGAAGGCAGGAGTGTGGAGAAATTCACGTTTCCGTTCAGTTGCCCGTCGAGGACATCCGAATGGAGCAGGATCTGAGTCTGCCGTTCATTTTCCAAAGCGTACAAATCGAGCGAGGGCAGTTCGAAATGAGTGCGGTTGTTGTCAAGTCTCAGCGAATCGATCTGGAGTTTTCCTTCGAATTCATCGATGGACTTTCCTTTCAGGTCGGCCGTCAGGGCAAAGGTCAGATCGGGCGTGTCATCCTCGATTTCTCCGATGACATTCAGCGCTTGGAGATTGAGCCGTTTCGAAAGCATCTGAAGCGACAGATCCACTCCATGGCTGCCGTTTCGGGCCAAAGCCGCATTGAGTTCGACCTGACAGTTGGGATCGTCCGAATGAAGCGCGACATCGGTTTTCCCTTTCCCTTGCCGGTGGGCCTGCACGTGCAAATGCCTGTAGGTGTAACCTTGACAGGGAAAGCGGTCGATTCTGACATCCGCTTGTGCGGACAGCCCTTTCTTGGAATTATTATTTCCCTGAATATCAGCACGAAATGATGTCTTTCCTAAAGTGGACCCTCTCCATATGGAACCCAGATCGAGCGATTGGGAACCCAAGAGAGCTTGGAAATCCGTCCGTCCGTTTTCATCGGTGACTACTTGGGCAGTCAAGTCCAATTTGCCGGGAACCGACTCGAGTTCTCCGTCCAAAGCCATCTGGCCGGGACGCCAAAGGCAGGTGCCCTCATAATCGGCATAGGAAAGACATCTGATTTCTTTCGGAAGAGCGACAGAGAGTTTTTCATCGCAATCAGCGAGCAAATCGAAGAGTTCAGTCTGCACATGGAGGTTTTTCCAGTCAGCCTGGAGTTGGCGGTTGTCGGCATCGGTCAGGTAAAGGCCTGAAAGCGAGCCTTCAATCAGGACCAGTCCTGGGCTTTCCACCAACAGTTTTTCGACGTCCAGTTTACGGCTGTCACCGGACAGATTGACATCGATGCTGAGCTGCCGGTCCCCGAAATTCCGACGGGCCGATGCCGCCTCGGGAAAATCTTCGGAAGACAGGAAGGCCTGGAGATGGCATCCGAAAGGCAACGAAAGAGAATCCGCATCAAAGGCAAACACCCGCAGAATGGTCGTGTCGACCTTCAGATAAGAGGCGGGCAATTGCAAATCCAGTCCGTTCAAACGCCACAGTCCGTCCTTGACATACAGGCCGGATGTGAGTGACGACAATTGGAATCCGTTTTGTTCTTTGGCAGACATGTGACTGATGTTCAGACCAAAACACTCTTCCGGAAGCATTTGCCATGCGCCGGATCCCTTGAGTTGCAGGTCGCTCCAGTGCTGGCAGTCGAAGGAATTGCGACGTGTGGGGGACAGGACTTCATAGTCGAGCGTTCCGTCCATCACCACCAGATGCGCCAAGCTGATTTCCTTCCAAAAATCATTCTTCTCATGACTTGAAACGTTTTCCGAACCGTGTTGAGGATTTACGGAGGAAAGGCTGTCACCCTCCAGGGTTCGCAGCTGCAATTGGGAATTTTCGGTTTGGCGATACAGCGACAGATGGGGGGAAATGATGCGCAACGCATCCACGCGCAAGCGCCCGCGCGTAAGCGGAAGCCATTGGATTTCAGTCTCCAGACGGTCGGCCGTCAGCACGGCCTGGCCGCTTCCTTCCGACAGGCGCACGCCCTTGAACTTGAATTCGCCACGTCTCCAGACAAAGTCTGCGGAACCGACTTCCAGATGGAGCGAGGTCTGTTCGGATACGATTTGAGAGATTTTCCGGACGGCAAAATCCTGGAAACGGCTGTTTCCAAGCATAAGCGTTATGGCGGCGATCACAATCGCCACAATAAGCACGACCAAAAAACCTTTCTTCTTCAAAATTGTTGTATTTTTGCAGTGCCTTAGCGAAAAGGCGAAAAACTGACAAAGATAGGAATTATTATGAAACCCGCGTATATATTAGGAATAGAATCTTCCTGCGACGACACCTCTGCGGCCGTTTTGGAAGACGGATACCTGCTGTCGAATGTCATTGCCAGTCAGAAAGTGCATGAAATTTACGGCGGAGTGGTGCCTGAACTGGCTTCCAGAGCTCACCAGCACAACATCGTTCCCGTCGTCGATACGGCCTTGAAGCAGGCCGGCATCAGGCGCGAAGACCTGTCGGCGGTGGCCTGCACCCTGGGCCCAGGACTGATGGGTTCTCTGCTGGTCGGCACTTCTTTCGCCAAAGGTTTCGCCCGTTCTCTTCAGATTCCGCTCATTTCGGTCAACCATCTTCAAGCTCATATTCTGGCCCATTTCATCCGTCAGAAAGGGGAGGAGCACACCCCGCCGACCTTCCCGTTCCTGTGTCTGCTGGTATCCGGAGGCAACTCCCAAATCGTGCTGGTGAAATCGTATCGGGAGATGGAAATCATCGGCCAGACCATCGACGACGCTGCCGGAGAATCTTTCGATAAATGCGCGAAAATGATGGGGCTTCCGTACCCGGGCGGTCCTGTCATCGACAAGTTGGCCAAAGAGGGCAATCCGACAGCTTTCCAATACCACAAGCCTCACATTGCCGGCTACGACTACAGCTTCAGCGGCCTGAAGACCTCTTTCCTGTACAACCTGCGCGACCACGTGGCCGAAAATCCCGATTTCATCGAGCAGAACAAGAACGATCTGTGCGCCTCTCTGCAGAAGGCGGTGGTCGACATTCTGATGGACAAGCTCTACAAGGCGGCCAAGGCCCTCCATATAAAAGAAGTGGCTGTAGCCGGCGGCGTATCGGCCAATTCAGCGCTTCGTCAGGCCTTCATCGACTACGGCGAACGTTACGGTTGGAAGGTGCACATTCCGAAGTTCTCGTACACGACCGACAATGCCGCCATGGTCGGCATCTGCGGTTATTTCAAATACCTCGACGGCGACTGTTGCGGCTGGGAAGCGGCTCCCTTCTCGAGAGTGCAGGTTTGAAAATCCTCTGCGTTTCCTTGAAATCAGCTAAAATTCAGCCAAATTGAGCGTTTTTGAAAAAATATATGGAGAATAATTGCTTTATTCACAAAAAAGTGCGTTCTTTGCACCCGCTTAAAAAAGCAGAAACAAGCCGTGAGGCATTTAATAAGGTAATATAAACCATAAAAGTATATCGAAATGTCAAAGATTTGTCAGATCACCGGAAAGAGAGCAATGATTGGCAACAACGTTTCGCACTCGAGAAGACGTACGAAACGCAAATTCAACGTCAATCTGTTCCAGAAGAAGTTCTATTGGGTAGAACAGGATTGTTGGATTGCATTGACCATTTCAGCTGCCGGTCTGCGCGACATCAACCGCAAAGGTTTGAATGCTGCTATGAAGGAAGCTATTGAAAACGGTTACATGCGTATGGAAGATATCGTCATTCTTAACTAACAGGAGGGTATAACCATGGCAAAGAAAGCTAAAGGAAATCGCGTTCAGGTCATTTTGGAATGCACCGAACAGAAAGAAAGCGGACTGCCCGGCATGTCTCGCTACATCACGACCAAGAACCGTAAGAATACGACCGGTCGTCTGGAGTTGAAGAAATATAACCCCATCCTGAAGCGGGTTACCGTTCATAAAGAAATTAAATAGTTTGAGATATGGCAAAGAAAGCAGTTGCAACCTTGCAGACCGGTGAAGGTAAGACCTCGGTCAAAGTCATCAAGATGGTCAAGTCTCCTAAGACTGGCGCTTATTTCTTCGATGAACAAATGGTTCCCAACGAAAAGGTCAACGAATACATCAAGCAGAAATAAGTTGATACTCGTTAAAAATTAATCATACTGAAGGTTGTTTTTGAATAAGGAACAACCTTCTTTTCGTATTATTCATGGGCATATTCAGTCTGTTTTCCAAAGAGAAGAAAACCACACTCGACCAGGGACTGGCCAAAACGAAAGAATCGGTTTTCGCCAAGCTAAACCGCGCCATCGCCGGCAAATCGAAAGTCGACGACGAGGTGCTTGACGAGCTGGAAGAGGTGCTTCTCAGCTCCGATGTCGGCGTAGAGACGACTGTCCGCATCATTGAACGTATCGAGGAACGCATCCGCCGCGACAAATACCTCCATACGGAAGAGCTCCACACCATCCTGAAAGAAGAGATCGCCGAGATGCTCATCGGCAACGGTCAGGAAGATGCCGGAGAATTCGATGTTCCCGCAGACAGCAAGCCATACGTCATTATGGTGGTCGGCGTCAACGGTGTGGGAAAGACCACGACCATCGGAAAACTGGCTTATCAGTTCATGAAAAACGGCAAGAAAGTCTATCTCGGCGCAGCCGACACCTTCCGCGCGGCCGCCATCGAGCAACTGGAAGTCTGGGGACAGCGTACAGGTGCCCCGGTCATCCGCCAGCAGATGGGTTCCGACCCGGCATCTGTCGCGTTCGACACCCTGAAATCGGCCGTTGCCAACAATGCCGATGTCGTCATCATCGACACGGCCGGCCGTCTGCACAACAAGATCGGTCTGATGAACGAACTGACCAAAATCAAGACGGTGTTGCAGAAAGTCGTACCGGGCGCACCTCAAGAGGTGTTGCTGGTGCTCGACGCCTCGACAGGGCAGAACGCCTTTGAACAAGCGCGCCAATTCACTCTGGCGACAGAAGTCAATGCGTTGGCTGTCACCAAATTGGATGGAACAGCCAAGGGTGGGGTGGTGCTCGGCATTTCCGACCAGTTCCAAGTGCCGGTCAAGTATATCGGATTGGGCGAAGGAATGGAGCAGTTGCAGATTTTCAACCGTCGCGAATTTGTCGATTCGCTTTTTGGAGACAGTTTGAAATGAGAACATCCGCGCCGGTCGCCACCGTCATCTCTTTGGGATGCTCCAAGAATCTGGTCGATTCCGAGCAATTGCTTTTCCAACTCAAAGAAGCTGGCTACCAGGTCCAGCACAATGTGGACAATCCCAAGGGGGGAGTCGTCATCATCAACACCTGCGGATTCATCCAGGACGCCAAGGAGGAATCGATTGACACCATTCTCCAATATGCCCAGGCCCGACAGAAAGGAAAGATTTCCGGTCTGTATGTCATGGGATGCCTTTCGCAACGCTACACCAAGGAACTCCGCGAAGAGATTCCCGAAGTGGACGGTTTCTACGGCAAATTCAATTGGCAAAAAATCCTGAACGATTTGGGGAAAGTGTACCGGGAAGACCTGCGCAACCGCCGCTGTCTGACTACGCCCCCGCATTACGCTTATATAAAGGTATCAGAAGGATGCAACCGCCGTTGTGCGTTCTGCGCCATTCCGCTCATCACGGGCGCCCATCGCTCCCGCCCGATGGAAGACATCCTTTCCGAAGTGGAAATGCTTGTAAAAGAGGGTGTCAAGGAGTTTCAGATCATCGCCCAGGATCTTTCCTATTATGGCAAAGATCTGTATGGAGAGTTCAAACTGCCTGAGCTCATCGACCGTATGGCCCAGATTCCCGGCGTCAGATGGATACGTCTGCACTACACTTATCCGCACCTGTTCCCGTTTGACATTCTGCCCGTCATCCAGCGCAACGACAATGTCTGCAAGTATCTGGACATGGCGTTCCAACATTGCAGCGACCATATGCTCCAACAGATGAAGCGCCATATCACCGGAAAAGAGACGGAAGAACTGATTGCCCGCATCCGTCGGGAAGTGCCCGGCATCCACCTGCGCACGACGCTGATGGTCGGTCATCCAGGCGAAACCGAAGAAGATTTCGAGCAGTTGAAAGATTTCGTCAGACGCATGCGCTTCGAACGCATGGGGGCTTTCGCGTTCTCCAGCGAAGACGGGACCTATTCGGGCGACCGCTACGAAGACGATGTCGAAGAAAGTGTCAAACAGCGTCGTCTGGACGAGCTGATGGACATCCAGCAAAGGATTTCCGAAGAAATAGGAGAGGAGAAGGTGGGCAAAGACTTGAAAGTCATTATTGACCGAGAGGAAAATGACTGTTATGTGGCCCGAAGCGAATTCGATTCGCCCGAAGTCGATCCGGAAATATTCATCGACAAGAAGCACGCCCTGACCATAGGCGAGTTTTACACTGCCCATATCGACCGCACGGCCGGTCCGTTCGATCTGTATGCGCATGTCAACCTGTAATTCAAAGACATTATGAAGAAAAGGAAAATCTTGATTTTTAGCATTTTAATGCTTTGCACGAAGACAATTGCATCTGCTCAGGACAACACGGAATACAGCAAGGAATTCTACGGATTCATCCGCACGGACTTTTTCGGACAGACAGCCGATATGGTCAACAGCGTGGACGAACTGTTCACCTTGTATCCGAAGCCTGTGAACATCAACGATGAAGGTGAGGATCTCACCCGGATTCCTTCTGCCGGACTGCACAGCATTGCCACCCGGATGGGCGTGCATTTCCATATGCCCGGCATTCTCGGTGCCCAGAAGGGTTACGGACGCATCGAAGCCGATTTCAGCGGCGGAAGCGACTATGTTTGGGTACGACTGCGTCAGGCATACGTGAAACTGAACTGGGAAAGGGGAGAGTGGCTTCTCGGTCAGACCTGGCATCCGCTTTTCACGGAAAGCATCATGCCCAATGTCATCAATATCAATACCGGAGCTCCGTATATTGCCTTCAACCGCAGCCCGCAACTGAAATACACCTACAGCACCGATTACGGAAAGGTCTATGCAGCCGCCATTTACCAAACGATGTACAAGTCTCCGGGGCCGGACGGTTCGGTCATCCGCTACAAACAGGACGGCGTTTTGCCCAATCTATTTTTGGGCTACGAATACACCGACGAGAATTGGATTGGTGGCCTTGGATTTGATTACAAACCCCTGCGGCCGGAACGTTACTTCGTCAACAGTATAGGTGATAAATATCTGAATAACAGAGTATTAAATTCCTATTCCGGCGTCATTTACGGAGCCTACAAGGAAGAGGGGCTGATCATTGCAGCCAAAGCCATTTACGGTCAGAATCTTGGCGACCACAGCATCATCGGCGGATATGCCATCCATGACAGCCATACGGAATACATTCCATTCAACAGTTTCTCATCTTTGGTGAACGTTTCATACGGACAGTTGCACAAGTTGAATCTGTTTGCCGGCTATTCGGCCAATTTGGGAAGCGCTTGGAAAATTGACAACCAAGTCACTTATTATGGATTCGGTTCGTACGAAAACCAGCACATCAGAGACATGTACCGAATTGCCTTGTCATATACGTACAATCCGTCGCATTGGCGTATCGGTCCTGAATTGGAATACGACAATGCTGCTTGGGGTTCGCTCGACAAAGGTCAGATCGTATCCTGCCAAAGAAACGATGTCTTGAGACTGACGGCCACCGTCATGTACCTGTTCTGATTTTACGATATTTGAGAAATATCCTACAAGCGCCCGGAATTTTCGAAATTTCGGGCGCTTATTTCATTTTCATCCGCAGCGGAGTAGATTCTCTCGAATACTATTCAACATAATATTAATTATAATACAAACGGACATTTTCAGAATAGGAGACAGAGTTCTCTGGAATCAATGTTGTTCGTTTTCGAAATCTTTGAGCGCGTCGATGGCTTTCGGACAGAGAATCAGAATGGCGACCACATTGATCCAAGCCATCATTCCTACAGCGATGTCGCCCAACTGCCAGACCAGATTGGCTTCTTTTACAGACCCGAATATCACGGCGGCCAGCAACAGCGCCTGGAAAATGCGCACCAACAATTTTTCCAAGCGTTCCGAGCGATTCCGTTTCAACAGACCGAGAAGATATACCAAATTGCTCTCCGAATAGAAATAATAAGCCATTATGGTCGTAAATACGAAGAAAACCAGAGCGATACTGACAAAGATATCGCCCCAGCCGCGAAAGACCGTATCGACAGCCGCCTGAGTGAACCCCACATAATTGGCACCCAGCTCAGAGGCATTTTCCACCAGGATTTCCCCCGTTTTGGCATCCAGCACATTGTACATTCCTGTGGAAAGAATCATCAAAGCCGTGGCCGTGCAGACAAGCAGTGTATCCACATAGACCGAAAACGCCTGAACCAGACCCTGTTTGGCCGGATGGTCGACTTCGGCCGAAGCTGAAACGATGGCGCCACCACCCTGCCCGGCTTCGTTGGAAAACAGACCGCGCTTGACACCCATCATAATGGTCGACCCTAGTATTCCACCACATATAGGATTGATTCCCAATGCATTGGAGAATATCATCGAAAATATTCCGGGAATTGAGCGCCAGTTGACAATGAGAATGACAAAAGCTATCAGCATATAGCCCAAAGCCATGAATGGCGTCACGATAGCGGCCACTCGAGAAATGCGCCTGATACCGCCGATGATGACCAGACCCACCAGTACGGCCAGACTGATACCGCTGATCCAAGGCGACATGGAGAACGAGTTGCGAAGCGCCGAGGACACGCCGTTTGCCTGAACCGTGGTCAGCATCAGCCCGTATCCGACTATGGCCAAAACGGCGAACACAATACCTAACCATCTGGCTTTCAATCCATTCTGAATATAGTTGGCAGGACCTCCGCGCCAACCCGTCTTATGGGGAGACTTATACAACTGGGCCAGAGTCGCTTCGACAAATGCCGTGGACGCACCCAAAAAGGCAATCACCCACATCCAAAAGACGGCTCCTGGGCCGCCCAATGCCAAGGCTGTCGCCACACCGACGATATTGCCTGTACCGACACGCCCGGACAGAGCCACACAGAATGCCTCGAACGAAGAAATGCCTTTTGTGGATTTGGGCAACTGTTTTCCCGGATTCAGCAGCCGGCACATAGTCCCGACTTTTCTGACTTGGACGAAACGGGTACGCAGCGAAAAATAGAGTCCGGCAGCTATCAGAAGCCCGACCAGAACAGGGCTCCAAACTAGCTGGTTGACGAAAGACACCGTTTTTTCAAGCATGGCTCGTATTTTCTGCTAAGGTAAGCAAAAAAAACGGGACTCCGATGGAGCCCCGTTCCTTTCTTATCGTTGGACTGACTTAGCGCGTGGCCTTCATCAGTTTGTCCATTTCCTCATACTTCTTCTCATAGCCCTTGCCCAGATTGTAGTAGATACCGCGCAGAGCCACGATGTAGTCGCGCTCGTCGGGAGCCAGTTCGTGAGCCTTTTCCATATACTTCAAAGGTTTTTCGAAGACGGCTTTCATTTTGGCTTTTTCGGCACGATACTTGCGGTCATCGCGGATAGCGTTGACTTCGTCGAGCTTTTCAACGGCGGCATTGTAGTAGATACGGCCCACATTACCCTGAGCATCAGCATACTCCGGATCAAGGTCGATAGCCTTCAGGAAGCAGACGAGAGCCTCGTCTCCCCTCTTCTGGTGCTCCAGGATCTGGCCTTTCAGGTTCCAGAAAACGGCACTGGTGGAATCGCCGTGCAACATAGCCTCGTCAATCCATTTCAAAGCGGTTTCCAAATCGTTGCGGTTCAGATACTCGTTGATCAGGCTGCGGGCATAGAACGGATTTTCCGGGAACTTCTGGACACCGATTTCATACATGCGCATCAGATTGACGGTATCTTTCAGACGTCCATACTCGTAAATGACGAACTGATACATTTCCTCTACGGGCTGGTAGATGTCCAGCAGGCTGTTGAAGTATTTCAGAGCCGTCTCGGAATCGTTGTCCTGAGAAGCGGCAGCGCCGCAGTAGTACTTGATGTTGGTGATCATCGTGTCGGCCAGCAGCTGGTCTCTCTTGGCATCGTCCCAGAACTTCAGGTTGGGATAATCCAGATAGTAGTCGAAATATTTGATGGCAGTCTGGTAATCCTGTGTCTTGAAATAGTCGGCACCGGCGTTGATGAAACCGTTCTGCATCACTTCGACGATTTCTACAATCTGTTTGCGGAATTTGGGACGGACCTTGCCCTTGGCGTTCGGGCTCTGGTCGAGGCTGTCGGCAACGATCATGCAATCGTAGCACTGAGCCAGGCTGCTGTACATCAGTTTGGTGTCGGCGTTCTGTTTGGACCATACTTTCTTCTGTTCCTGATCGAACAGTTTGTAGTAGATCTTACCGGCCGTGAACCAGGTGTCAGCCAGATTCTTGGTGGTCGCATCCTTCAAAGCGGGCTCGATGGCGGCCTTGGCACCCACATAGTCGGGAGTTTCGGCGTTCATCTTGGCCTTTGCCTTGTTGACACTCTTCTTCTGTCCGTAAATGTCACCGCTGCCCAAAACCATGGCCAGGGCCAGCAGAATAATCACTTTTTTCATTGCTCTATTCATTTATTGGTTTTTTGAATTCATTCTTGGGTCTCTTCGGTCGGCTGAATGTCTTGCGGCTGGTTTTCAGCCGTTCCTTCCAGAGACTCTTCCTCCTTGTCAGACATGACACTGCAGACCGAAGCGATCGTGTCGTTACGCTTTTCCAGATTGATCAGGCGGACGCCTTGGGTGGCACGGCCCATCACCCGGATTTCTGACATCGACAGACGCAGCGTGATGCCCGATTTGTTGATGATCATCAAGTCGTTGTCATCCGTCACATTCTTGATGGCGATGAGTTTGCCGGTCTTGTCGGTGATGTTGATGGTCTTGACACCCTTGCCGCCGCGGTTGGTCACCCGGTAATCGTCGACTGCGGAACGCTTTCCGTAGCCATTTTCCGACACTACCATAATAGACTCGCTTTCGTCTCCATTCGCTACAACCATGCCGACGACCTCGTCTTCGCCGTCTTCGTCGAGACTCATGCCGCGCACACCGGTAGCCACACGACCCATGCTGCGGACCTTGTCTTCCGGGAAGCGGATGGCACGGCCGTTGCGGTTGGCCAGAATGACTTCGGCGTTGCCGTCGGTCATGGCCACTTGGATGACATCGTCGTCGTCGCGGATGATGATAGCCTTGACACCGTTGATCTTGCTGCGGAAATATTCGTCGAGCGGAGTCTTCTTGATGATGCCCTGCTTGGTGGCGAACACCAGATAGTGCGACTGCAGGAACTCGTCAGAAGTGTCCTGAACGCGGATGAACGCGTTGACCTTGTCGCCGCTTTCCACATTGAGCACATTCTGGATGGCACGTCCCTTGGAGGTCTTGTTGCCTTCGGGAATCTCATAGACTCTGAGTTTGTAATACTTGCCCTTCTCCGTAAAGAACAGCATGGTATTGTGCATCGAAGCCTGATAGATGTGTTCGACGAAATCCTCCTCGCGGGTATTGCTTCCGCGACTTCCCATGCCACCGCGGCCCTGGGCGCGGAATTCGCTCAGCGGAGTGCGCTTGATGTAGCCCAGATGCGAAATGGTGATGACCATGTCGTCGTCGGCGTAGAAGTCTTCCGGATTGAATTCTTCCGATGAGAACACGATTTCCGTACGACGCTCGTCGCCGTATTTCGCCTTGATCTCGCGAAGTTCGTCCTTGATGATGTCCATACGCATCTCGACGCTGGCCAACACCTGATGGAACCAGTCGATCTTGACCATCAGCTCTTCGTATTCGTTGTGCAGTTTGGTCACTTCCAGACCGGTGAGCTGACGCAGACGCATGTCGACGATGGCGCGCGACTGCACATCGGAGAGATTGAACTCTGCCATCAGCTGTTCACGGGCTTCGTCCGGCGAAGCCGAATGGCGGATGATGGCCACCACGCGGTCAATGTTGTCACAGGCGATGATGAGTCCCTGCAGGATATGGGCGCGCTTTTCGGCTTCGGCCAATTCGAAACGCGTGCGGCGGGTGACGACCTCGTGACGGTGGTCGACGAAATGGCAGATCAAGTCCTTGAGGTTGAGGATGCGCGGACGGCCTTTGACCAAAGCGATGTTGTTCACGCTGAAGGACGACTGCAGAGCCGTCATCTTGAACAGTTTGTTGAGGACGACACTGGCGTTCGCGTCGCGCTTGACGTCAATGACGATGCGCATGCCCGAGCGGTCGCTTTCGTCATTCACGTTGGAGATGCCGTCTATTTTCTTGTCGACCACAAGGTCGGCGATATTGCGGATGAGTTCGGCCTTGTTGACTCCATAAGGGATTTCCGTCACGATGATCTGGTCATGCGTCGGCGTACTTTCGATGTTGGCCTTGGCACGGATGACGATGCGTCCCCTACCCGTTTCGAAGGCTTCCTTCACGCCCGAATAGCCGTAGATGTAACCGCCGGTCGGAAAATCGGGAGCCTTGATGTATTTCATCAGACCTTCGACGCTGATGTCGTTGTCGTCGATATAGGCGATGGTGCCGTCGATGACCTCGGAAAGGTTGTGGGTAGGCATGTTGGTGGCCATGCCGACAGCGATACCGGAAGCGCCGTTGACCAGCAGGTTGGGGATACGTGTGGGCAGAACCGTCGGTTCCTTGAGCTCGTTGTCGAAGTTCATCTGGAAATCGATGGTGTCCTTGTCCAGATCGTCGAGCATTTCCTCGGCGATGCGGCACAGACGGCACTCGGTGTAACGCATGGCGGCAGGATTGTCGCCGTCGACCGAGCCGAAGTTGCCCTGACCGTCGACAAGCGTATAACGCATGTTCCAGTCCTGAGCCAGACGCACAAGAGCGAAGTAGACGGACGAATCGCCGTGGGGATGGTACTTTCCGAGCACATCGCCGACGATACGCGCACACTTCTTATATGGTTTGTCCGAGTTGTTGCCCACTTCATTCATGCCGAACAGAACGCGGCGGTGAACAGGTTTGAGACCGTCTCTGACGTCGGGCAATGCGCGCGACACGATGACCGACATCGAATAGTCGATGTAGGACGAGCGCATTTCCTCTTCCAGATTTACGGGGATAATTCTTTCTTCTTCAATCATTTGAGTAGTCTTTATCAGATGTTGCCAAAAAGCATGTAAATGTAGCGTTTTTCCATCTAACAAACAAATGTTTTTTCAACTTTGAGCACCGTTTTTTTCATGCTGGAAAAGCATATCTGACAATCTCTTTTTTCTGGTCCGAGAAGACCGTCCTACAACGCTCGGACGGCCTCCCGGACGGAAAATTCAGCTAGATTTTGACAAACCGATACTGTTCGGCCTGACAGATCGGGCAGGTCCACTCGTCAGGAAGATCTCCGAACTCGGTGCCGGGTTCGACATTCCCGTCGGAGTCGCCTGTCGACGGCTCATAAATATATCCACATACAGAGCATTGATAAAGGTTCTCTTTCATAGTTGTCATCATTGAAATTGATACTTTGGTCAACCCATAGCAGACGGGACGTGTCATAGCCCCGCGTTTCGATCTCGTCCAGAATGCCGGACACGACATCGTCTTCCAGCAGGGGCGTTCTGGACAGGATCCAGAGATACTTGTCGGACGAACCACCGATGACGGCGTAGCTGTAGTCTTCGTTGACCTTCAGAATGCGGTAATCCGAATAGAAGGGTTTGAAGAAAGACACTCGCAAATGTCCGGGAGCGTTTTCCGGGTCGGGCCATTTGGCCACACCGGAACGGTTTTGGAACTTTCCGTTTCTCCAGCCCGAGTTGGTGACGGCCATCGTGCCGTCACCATTGAGAGCATACTCGGCCTGCGTCCCGCTCATTCCGCGTTCGAAAACGTGGTCATACCGCGCAATCTCATACCATCGGCCGAGGAAACGGCCGACATCGACTACGGTCTGAGGCGAATTGTCCGCAACAGGACTTGCAGCACAGGACATAAAAGGAATCATGGCGATAAGAGTTAATATCGGTTTTTTCATAATAGGTGGCAAATTAAAAGAAGAAACAGAACGTACATGGAGCCTTTTCCGGCACTTTGTCGGTCATCCACAAGCCGTGGAGATTGCAGTACTCGTACACGGCGAGTACTTTGTCGCCCGCCGTATGGATACGGCATTCGGGCTTGTCGTCCGGTTGGAACCATACTGTCTGAATCCGGTTTTCAAAGACGACACAAACGAAGCGGATGTAGTGTTTTCCGGTCATCGGATGGGGTGTCTCTCCCACCTTGACACTGATGGAGTCGTCACTGATACGCTTCACGACGGGCACATGTTTTTCACCCGCACCGTCACTGATGTTGGGAACCAGTTCGTGCATGGGCTGTCCGCAACAATCGGGAGTTACGCCGCTGTCAACAAACTTGACAACCACATTTCCGCATTTCTCGCACAAATAAAATACAACTTTCATTTTCGTAAGGTTTTGAAGTTAAACAAATTCTGTCCTGAACGTTCTTGACGGTCCAAAAGTAGATGGCCTCCGAATCGGGTTGTTATCGGTTTCGTTACTTTTTTTCAATAGTTGCTATTGATTTTCTCAATAACAGCGGTATCTTTACACCGACATATAAACATATATCCTATGGAAATCAGGCAATTGAAGTATTTTGTAGCAGTCGCTGAAACGCTCAGTTTTTCACTTGGAGCCAAAAAACTTTTCATCACGCAGGGCACTCTTTCTCAGCAGATCCGTCAGTTGGAAGCGGAACTTGACTGCGAACTGTTCAAACGCAAGCCTCACAGCGTACAGCTGACAGAAACCGGGCAGGAACTGCTGCCTCTGGCCAAGCAGACCCTGGAGACGGCCAACTCCTGCCTGCAGCGTGCGACCGATCTCAAAGAAGGCCTGGCCGGGACCTTGAACATAGGCCTTACCCACTCTTTCAGCCGTCTGGTCACCTTTGCCCTGAAGGATTTCGTCAAAGCCTACCACAATGTCAAACTCAATGTCCTGTACAGCACAGCCACCGACCTGCACGAACGGCTGAAGGACGGCAAACTGGATCTGATCGTGGCTTTCAAACCGGCATCCATTTATGAGGACCTGGTTTCCATTCCCATTTTCCAGACCCGGCTGGCGGCCATCGTCCGAAAAGAGCATCCGCTGGCCGACAGGAAATCGATGAGTCTGAAGGAGGCATCTTCGTTCGGCATCATCCTGCCCGGCGCCGGCCTTCAGTCACGAAAGACATTCGACCGTTTCATCAATGTGGACACAAACCCGTTGAACGTACGGATGGAACTGAATGAACCCAACATCATCATCGACATGCTGTCCGGAACCAACATGGTGGGGATTCTGTCGACATTGGCCGTGTGTTACTATCCCTATATGAAGGCGGTCAAAATTGACGGACTCGATCGGGAAATGGTCGGTTGCGTGCATTTTCTCCGCGACGGTTACCGCAAACGCGCGGCCAAAGTCTTCACGGAAATGCTGGTCAAGGACGCGGAACATTTCAACGTCTTGTGACAGGCTGACATTTTGTCGGCTGGCAAGCTTTTTGCGTACCGCTAAGCACCGGCCCCCGGCGGACCGCACAATATAATAACCACATTTATGTCCTACACCATACCAGACAACATCAGTGAAGAGATGCGGAAGGTGCTTTCCCTCAGTTCTCAGGAAGCCTCCCGGCTCGGTTACGGACGAATCAATCCGGAACATCTGCTGCTCGGGCTGATTCTCGAGAACAGCAACAAAGCTGTCGAATATATGAAAAAAATAAACATCGACCCTATGGACTTGAAATCCTGCATTTACGACACTACCGCTCTGCAGGAGGCACAGCCCGAAGTGGCCGGCATGACCTTCAGCACCCAGGCCGAGAAGATACTCAAACTGTCGGCCTTGGAGGCGCGCCAGCTCAAAAGCGATCGGCTCAAAGCCGAGCATCTGCTGCTGGGCATCATGCGCGAAGACCACAACCTGGCCTGCGACCTGCTCGGTCAGCGCGGCGCCAGCTATGACCACGCCTTGCGTTTTCTGACAGGCCGCACGCCAAAGTCCGGTTTCTTCGAATCGGAAGACGAGGAGGAAGGCGACCTGATTCCCGGCAGCGGATCTTCAAAACCGGATTCCTGGAAACAGAACGCCCAGCCGGGGACTGCCGCTCAAAACGGAAACGGCGGCAAGGACACCCCTGCCCTCGACAATTTCGGTCACGACCTGACGGCAGCTGCCTTGGAAGGCCGGCTGGATCCGGTCGTAGGCCGCGAAGAAGAGATGACCCGCCTGGCGCAGATTCTGAGCCGTCGCAAGAAGAACAACCCCGTCCTCATAGGCGAACCGGGCGTCGGCAAATCGGCCATTGTGGAGGGTCTGGCCATCCGCATCACCGAACGCAAAGTGTCCAGAATGCTGTTTGACAAACGCATCATTTCGCTCGACCTGGCGTCTCTGGTGGCCGGCACCAAATACCGCGGACAGTTTGAAGAACGCATGAAGGCGGTCATTTCCGAACTGGAGGAAAATCCCGACATCATCCTGTTTGTCGACGAAATCCACAATCTGGTGGGCGCCGGCAACGCCAGCGGCTCGATGGACGCCGCCAACATGCTCAAGCCCGCCCTGGCCCGGGGCCGCATCCAGTGCATCGGCGCCACGACGCTGGACGAATACAGAAAGAGCATCGAAAAAGACGGAGCCCTTGAGCGCCGTTTCCAGAAAATCATTGTGGATGCGACCTCGCCCGAGGAAACCCTTCAGATTCTCCACAACATCAAAGACCGTTACGAAAAGCATCACAACGTCACCTACAGCGACGAGGCGCTGAAAGCCTGCGTCCGCCTGACCGAACGCTACATCGGCGACCGCAACTTCCCGGACAAGGCCATCGACGCCCTGGACGAGGCAGGCGCACGAATCCATATTGAAAATGTGCATGTTCCTGTGGAAATCGAAAAGTTGGAAAAGGAAATCGACGACTTGAACACGCAGAAGAAGCTGGCCGTCACAGGCCAGAATTACGAACTCGCCGCCGAATACCGCGACCGCAGCAAACACGCCAAGGAAATGCTTGACCGCATGAAGGAAGATTGGGCTAAAGACTCTGACACTCAGCGAAAACCGGTCGATGAGGAACTCATTGCACAAGTGGTTTCCACCATGTCAGGCATCCCCGTTCAGCGCATCGCTCAAGAAGAAGGCGACCGGCTGCTTCACATGTCGGACGACTTGAAATCCAAGATCATCGGCCAGGATAAAGCCGTTGATGCCGTCGTAAAGGCCATCCAGCGAAACCGAATCGGTCTGAAAGATCCCAACAAGCCCATCGGCACCTTCCTGTTCGTCGGTCCTACGGGTGTGGGAAAGACCCATCTGGCCAAACTGATATCGGAGAGCATGTTCGACTCCAAGGACGCTCTGATCCGCATAGACATGAGCGAATTCATGGAAAAATACACCGTTTCACGTCTGGTCGGAGCGCCTCCGGGATACATCGGCTACGACGAAGGCGGACAACTGACCGAAAAGGTTCGCCGCAAGCCCTACAGCGTGGTGTTGCTCGATGAAATCGAAAAAGCCCATCCCGACGTCTTCAACCTCTTGCTTCAGGTGATGGACGAAGGCCGTCTGACCGACAGCATGGGCCGTCGCATCGACTTCAAGAACACCATCCTCATCATGACTTCAAATGTCGGAACCCGCCAGTTGAAGGAGTTCGGCAAAGGTGTCGGATTCGGCATGCCCGACAACAAAGACGCGGTCAACGAATATTCCAAAAATGTCATCAACAAGGCCATCAGCAAGACTTTCTCGCCCGAATTCCTCAACCGCATCGACGACACCGTCTTCTTCGACCAGTTGTCGAAAGACGACATCTCCCGCATCATCGACCTGGAGCTGAAGCCCTTCACGGAACGCGTCCGTCAACTGGGTTACGAATTGACGCTCAGCGACGAAGCCAAAGATTTCATCGCCCGCGAAGGCTACGACATCCAATTCGGCGCCCGTCCGCTGAAAAGAGCCATCCAGCGCTACCTGGAGGACAATCTGGCTCAATGGGTGCTCGCACACCGTCAGGATCGGACCGGCGACCGGCCCGTCAAGATTTTCACAGAACTTTCGGCCGACGGAAAGGACATCGTGCTGCAAGCTCCTGTCGACTGACATAATTTCAGTCTCCAACAACAAATTGTCACATAAAAAATAAGCACTATGCAAACAGGCAACATCGGGGTTACGACTGACAACATTTTCCCCGTCATCAAAAAATTTCTTTACAGCGACCAGGAGATTTTCCTGCGCGAACTGGTCTCCAACGCCGTCGACGCCACCCAAAAGCTGAAGACACTCGCTTCTTGCGGGCAGTTTCAGGGCGAAACGGGCGAACTTCAGGTGGAGGTGCGCCTGAACAAAAAGGCCAAGACGCTCACGGTCAGTGACCGGGGCATCGGTATGACCGCGGACGAAATCGACCGTTACATCAACCAGATAGCTTTCTCCGGCGCCGAAGAGTTCCTGGAAAAATACAAGAACGACGCCAATGCCATCATCGGCCATTTCGGCCTTGGATTCTACTCGGCGTTCATGGTGGCTGAAAAGGTGGAAATCATCACCCGCTCCTGGCAAGCCGACGCCCAAGCCGTGCGCTGGGCATGCGACGGTTC
This sequence comes from Bacteroidales bacterium, assembly GCA_045627385.1. Taxonomy (GTDB): domain Bacteria; phylum Bacteroidota; class Bacteroidia; order Bacteroidales; family UBA1402; genus UBA1757. Next base: position 52,391 of record JAZQNO010000021.1, on the reverse strand, counting down.
GCCAGCCTACACCATCGAAGAAGATTCGCGTGAAGACCGCGGTACCGACATCGTTCTGCACATAGCGGACGATTCCAAGGAATTTCTCAAAGAAGACACCATCGAAGGCCTGCTGAAAAAGTATTGCCGTTTTTTGCCGGTACCCGTGATTTTCGGCAAGAAGAAACAGTGGAAGGACGGCAAGCAGGTGGAAACCGACGAAGCCAACCAAATCAACGAGACCGAACCTGCCTGGACACGCAAGCCCAGCGACATGACCGAAGAGGATTACAACAAGTTCTATCAGGCGCTCTACCCTTATACCGACGAACCGCTGTTCCACATCCATCTCAATGTCGACTACCCCTTCAAACTGACCGGCATTCTGTATTTCCCCAAAATCCACAACAGCGTGGAAATTCAGAAGAACAAAATCCAACTCTATTGCAACCAGGTGTTCGTGACCGATTCAGTGGAAGGCATCGTGCCCAATTTCCTCACGCTGCTCCATGGTGTCATCGATTCTCCGGACATTCCTCTGAACGTATCGCGTTCCTATCTGCAGAGCGATGCCAATGTCAAGAAAATCTCCAACCACATTCTCAAGAAGGTGGGCGACAGTCTGCAGAAGATTTTCAACGATGACCGCAAGCAGTTTGAAGAAAAATGGAACGACCTGAAAATCTTCATCGAATACGGCCTGCTGACGGAGGAAAAATTCTGGGACAAGGCTCAGAAATTCGTTCTGCTGCAGAACACCGACGAAAAGTATTTCACGATTGACGAATACAAGTCATTGGTTTCCTCGTCGCAGACCGACAAAGACGACACGCTCGTCTGCCTCTACGCCTCCGACAAGGAAGCTCAGTACTCCTATATAGAAGCCGCCCGTCAGAAAGGATACGACGTGCTGCTGATGAACGGCGAACTGGATGTGCCCTATATGCAGCATCTGGAATCGCGACTGGAAAAGACCCGTTTTGTGCGCGTCGACAGCGACGTCATCGACAATCTGATTCCGAAAGCCGACAAATCGGCCATCAGTCTGAGCCAGGAAGAGCAAGACAAGCTGAAAGACATTTTCCAGGGCGGACTGCCGCAAATCGACAAAGTTCGCTTCGACGTCAAGCTCGAAAATCTCGGAGCCGACAATCTGCCCGTCCTCCTTACCCAGAACGAGTTCATGCGCCGTATGAAGGACATGTCGGCCTTGCAGGCCGGAATGGGCTTCTATGGTGAAATGCCCGACAGCTTCGACATGGTGGTCAATACCGACAACGAGCTGGTGAAGAAACTCTTGGCTGAAGTCAAATTCGAAAGCGTCGAAGAGCCTCAAGCCGAAGACAAGGAAGGCAAGCCCGAAGAGAAGAAATTCCGTCTGATGGCCATGCTCAATGCTGAAGAAAAAGAACAGGTCAGCCAGATGATCGATCTCTCGCTGCTCAACAAGGGCATGTTGAAAGGCGAAGCCCTCGACCGTTTCATCAAACGCAGCTATCAGATTCTGAAAGGTTGATTTTCAAGCCATTCTGTATAAAAGAAAAACCCCGGTGAAAACGAATTCATCGGGGTTTTTGATTTCTTGGTGACTCCGGCGGGATTCAAACCTGCAACCTTCTGATCCGTAGTCAGATGCTCTATTCAATTAAGCTACGGAGCCCTCTTCAAATCGGCTGCAAAAGTATAGTGGCCGATTTACTTATGCAAGCATTTTCCTGTTTTTTTTTGAAAAATGATAGAAATAATAGGAACATTCCGTTTCTTTGCAGAAAAAGACATCCGTATGAAAAGACATTTTCTTTTGTCAGCGCTTCTCTTCTGCCTCGTTTTACCAGCAGCCGCACAAGAAAGTTACATCTATGTCAACCGCGACAGCATCGGTCTGGAGATGGATTTCTATCGTCCCGTCGACCAAGCCAACGACTACTGCGTGCTGTATGTGTTCGGCGGAGGATTTTCCAGCGGCTCCATCCGTTCCAAGAGCAATGTCTCCTATTTCAAAGAACTTGCTCAAGCCGGATACAGCGTGGCGGCCATTGACTACCGCCTGGGCATGAAAGACATGCGCTACACCCACGTCTGGCGTATGGTTCCCAACTTCGAGAACGCCATCCGGATGGCCGTGGAAGACTGCAGTGCGGCGCTGGCTTTTTTGGTGGACAAGGCCGACAGCCTTCATATTCAAAGCGATAAAATCATCGCCTGCGGCTCGAGCGCCGGCGCCATCACCGTGCTCCAATGCGACTATTGCCGTGCCAATCACAGCGCCTGGACGTCGGAACTTCCCGAAGGATTCCGCTTTGCCGGCGTCGTTTCCTATTCGGGAGGCATCTTCTCCCGTGAAGGAAAAGTCGACTACCAGGACTCTCCTGCCCCGACCTTTTTCGCCCATGGAACAAATGACAAAATAGTCAGATACGACAAGATACAGTTTCTGAATCTGGGAATGTTCGGTACCAAAAGCCTGGCATCTCGTTTCCGGAAATTCGGATATTCCTATTTCGCCGTCCACTACGACGGTCTCGGGCACGATGTGGCTGGATTCGGATCCCGCACACTTTCCGAATTCCAGTGGTTTACAGAGCAATACGTGAACAATGGCCGTCCATTGAACATCGACAGCCACCGCACCGAAGAAGGCTACACCATGCCGGACTGGGCATTGAAAAAGACCAAGGACATCTACTGATCAGCTTAGAGCCATTTCTGGAAAAATTCCAGAATGCTCTGCTGCACGCGGATGCCGCAATCGTGCGGCATATCCCACAATTCCGTCTGAAGGCGCTCGTCCACACCTTGACTTTTCCACACGGCGTGCATCTCGTCGAAAGCCCTGCGCACTCCGACCGGCTGGAACAGCTTGTCATGCTCCCCATTCAGGAAATACATAGGTTTCGGACAGGCAATGGATGCGATGTGGGGATAATCCAGATACCGTCTCACTCCCGGAAGGCAATTGGCAAATCCGCCGCTTTCCCTTCCGTATTCCCAGGAAAGCTGCACGTCGGTGACGTTCATCCAACAGATGGAGACACCGGCAGCGATGCGGTCGCTCAAGGCTGACAGCATCCACGAACGGTAGGCCCCCATAGAGAAGCCCATGCAGCCTATCCGTTTGGAATCGACCTCGGGAAGTGTCGAGAAAAAATCGGCGGAATAGACATCCTCGTAGTTCATAAAAGCGCTGAGACTACGTCCGAGCATCTGGAAATTGCCGGCATATGTGGCGTAGTGAGTGCCGTCGGCCCGGTCTTTCTGACCCCGTTCTCCCCAATACAGCGCATCGAGAGCCAAAACCGCATAGCCGTTAGCCGCCAGATAGTCGCCCATATACTGTCCGCCGTAACATTGTGCCGCCCATTGGTCCGCATCGGCCAGGACCGCTTCCGAACAGTCGAAGGGACGGACCATTTTTTCCTTACCGATCGTATAGTGCCCTCCGTGGTCATGCAGCAGCAGCACCGCAGGGAACGGACCCTCACCGTCAGGCACCAGCAGATAGGCGTTGACACGCGAATAGGCCGTAAGATTGAAGCGGATTTTTTTGACCGTATAGCCCTCGCGATGTTCTTCGGCCAACACTGTCATCTCGTATGACTCCGCCTGGCGCGGAGCTGCCAGCATTTCTCCGAACACCGTTTCACGGGCGGTTTTCCGCCACTTGTTGAAACGACGTATCGGACTGTTGCCCCAAGCCATGGGATAGGTCAGTTCTTCTTTGATATCGTCCAGAAAAACCGGCATGTCGCGATCCAGTTCGTAAGTGTCGAAAATGGGCTTTTGGGCTTCGGCCCGAAAGCCCGCCAGCAGGCAGACCAGAGCGGTCCACAGCAGAGACAGCTTTATTTTCTTCATACCGACAACATTGAAAACAGTTGATTAAATGGCAAATGACCCCTCAGAAAGGCACCCCCGAATCGCCCGGTCCGCCGGAGAAATCGCCCTCGAAAGGCGACGGAGCCTCCCGATCGGCTTCCTGATTGGCTTTGGAAGCGTAATAGACCATGCCGGTATTGTCATCGGCCTTGGCCGAAGCGTTTCTCGGGAGAAACTGTTCTTCCCCTTCATCGTCGTCTGAAAAACGGGCGAATTCGTGCGTGAACTTCATGCGCACGTCACCCGTCGAACCGTTACGGTGCTTGGCGATGATGAGTTCGGCCTTTCCGACCATCGAATGGCCCTCCGCATCTTCCATAATCTTGTAATATTCGGGACGGTGGATGAAACAGACGATATCGGCATCCTGCTCGATGGCGCCCGATTCGCGCAGGTCAGACAGTTGCGGACGTTTCGAATCGCTGGCGTTGCCCGTATTGCCCTGCGTGGGGCCACGGTTGGTCGAGGCACGATTGACCTGAGAAAGAGCGATGACCGGTATGTCCAGTTCTTTGGCAAGCGCTTTCAAAGCGCGGGAGACCGTGCTGACTTCCTGTTCGCGGTTGCCGAACTTTCCGCCGCTGGCATTCATCAGCTGAAGGTAATCCACGATGACACACTGCACATTGTGTTCCTTGACCAGCCGGCGGCATTTGGTTGAGAATTCAAAGACCGACAGGCTTGGCGTGTCGTCTATGTAGATAGGCGCGTCATACAGGCTTTTGAGCTGCTGGTCCATCAGGCGCCACTCGTCCGGGGTCAGGGAGCCATTCTTCACCTTTTCGCCTGGAATCGAACAGACATTGACAATCAATCGATTGACCAGCTGCACATTGGACATTTCCAAAGAAAAGACCGCCACCGGAATCTGATGGTCGACCGCCATGTTCTTGGCCATGGACAGGGCAAAAGCGGTCTTGCCCATCGCCGGACGGGCCGCGATGATGACCAAATCCGAACGCTGCCATCCGGAAGTCATTTCATCCAACTTCTTGAATCCGGTCGGCAAACCGCTCAAACCGTCTTTGCGGTTGGCGGCCACCTTCATGCGCTTCAGCGCCTCGTCGATGATGGGATTGATTTGGACGACCTCTTTCTTGAGCGACTGCTGCGATATTTCAAAGAGCCCCGATTCGGCTTCCTGCATCAGTTCCTTCACGTCGTTGGTGTCGTCGAAAGCCTTTCCCTGAATGTCCATCGAAAAGCGGATGAGCTCGCGCGCTATGAACTTCTGGGCGACAATGCGGGAATGGTATTCCAGATGAGCCGTTGAAACCACGTTTTCAGTCAGTTTCACCAAGTAAACCGGGCCGCCGACCTCGTCGAGTTTGCCCATGTGGCGCAGTTCTTCCTGCACGGTCAGGATATCCACCGGCTCCTGACGCAGGGACAAAGACTGAACCGCCTGATAGATGGTCTGATTGGCCTGATCGTAAAAATACTCCGGTTTGAGGATTTCACACACTTTGGAAAAAGCGTCCTTTTCCAGCATGAGAGCACCCAGCACAACTTCCTCCAAGTCACGCGCCTGAGGCTGCATACGCCCCATTTCTTCGGGTTTGACGGGCACCTGCTTGTAAACGGTTCGGACTCTACTGTCTTCCATATGACTCTTCAATTGATTTTTGCGTTCACAAAGATAGGCTTCACGCTCCTCTTTTCGAAATATAGTTATCAACAAGATATCAACATCTTTTCCTATTTTTGCTGAAAATTTGAGTTTATGATCTGCTTTCCGAACGCCAAAATAAATCTGGGTCTCCAGGTGGTCGAAAAAAGGCCAGACGGATTCCACAACCTTCAAACCGTATTCTACCCGATCGGACTCTGCGATGCGCTTGAACTGATTCCGGCAGATTCCTACCAGCTGCACATCAGCGGCATCAATGTCGCGTGTGAAGATGAGAACAATCTGGTCACCAAGGCATTCCGACTGATGGAAAAGAAATACGGAATCGCTCCCGTCGAGATATGGATGCGCAAGGCCATCCCCTTCGGCGCCGGCCTTGGCGGAGGCTCGGCCGACGCAGCCTTCACCCTGAAAGCGCTGGACAGCCTGTTCCACCTGAATCTTGGAGAGGAAAAACTGTGCGAGGAAGCGGCCAATCTCGGCTCAGACTGTCCGTTTTTCATTGGCGACAGGCCTGTGTATGCCACCGGCAGAGGCGAAATCTTCCACCCTTGCCGGCTCAGTCTCAAGGACTGGTATCTGGTGCTGGTCATTCCTCCGATAGCCGTGTCGACAGCCGAAGCCTATCGGGGCATCCGTCCGCAATGGCCGGCATCCACTCCTTCCGACATTGTCGGCCGCCCCGTGAAAGAATGGAGCAATATACTGGTCAATGACTTCGAAACCAGCATTTTCGCCGCTCATCCAGCCATTGCCTCCGTCAAAGAAGAACTATACCGACAGGGAGCGGCCTATGCCTCCATGTCGGGCAGTGGGTCTTCCGTTTTTGGCCTGTTTGAAAAGGAAACAGACCTTTCCGGACGCTTTCCCGACTGCTTTTATTGGGCTGGACATCTCGAATAATTCGAAAAATACGATTTTATTCGCATATACAGTTGAATATGCAGAAACTAAGGGGTAATTTTGCCCCGTGAAACCGAAAGCCCTTCGGCTACTCATAACTACTTAATAAACAATTTATTATGGCAAAGATTAAAGGTGCAGTCGAGATTGATGTCAGTCACTGCAAAGGTTGTGAGCTCTGTGTCCACGCCTGTCCTTCGGATGTGTTGGCCCTTTCTGCGGAAGTCAACGAAAAAGGCTATCCGTATGCCTATATGAAACAGCCCGACAACTGTATCGGTTGTGCCAGCTGCGCCTATATGTGTCCGGACGGATGTATCAAAGTCTATAAAGTAAAACTCTGACAGATATGGAAGAAGTTCGTTTATTGAAGGGTAACGAAGCCATTGCGCTGGCGGCCATCCGCTGCGGCTGCGACGGCTATTTCGGATACCCCATCACACCCCAATCCGAAATCATGGAGACCCTGATGGCCGAAAAGCCTTGGGAAACCACCGGCATGGTCTGCCTGCAGGCCGAAAGCGAAGTCGCTTCCATCAATATGGTCTACGGCGGCGCCTCCTGCGGCAAGAAAGTCATGACCTCGTCTTCAAGCCCCGGTGTCAGCCTGATGCAGGAAGGCATTTCCTTCATGGCAGGCGCCAATCTGCCCGCCCTCATCGTGAACGTGCAGCGCGGCGGCCCAGGTCTGGGCACCATCCAACCCAGCCAGTCCGACTATTTTCAGGCCACCAAAGGCGGCGGTCACGGCGACTACCACCTGATTGTCCTGGCCCCCTATTCCGTCCAGGAAATGGCCGATTTTGTCGACTTGGCCTTCACGCTGGCTTTCCGCTACCGTGTGCCTTCGATGATTCTTTCCGATGGAGCCATCGGCCAAATGATGGAGAAGGTGGTCCTTCCTCCCTTCAAACCCCGTTTCACCGACGAGGAAATCGCCACCAACACGCCTTGGGCCGTCACCGGCAAGCCCGACAGCCGCAATCAGAACATCATCAGTTCCTTGGAACTGGATCCCGCCATCATGGAGGAGCACAATCTGCGCCGCCAGGAGCGCCTGCGCGAAATCGAAGCCAAGGAAGTGCGTTACGAAGAATACTGCTGCGACGATGCCGAATATCTGCTGGTCGCTTTCGGAAGTCCGGCACGCATCTGTCTGAAGACCATCCAATTGCTTCGTGAGCAAGGTATCAAAGTGGGGCTGCTGCGCCCCATCACTCTGTGGCCATTCCCCTCGAAGGCCATTGCCGCCCGTGCCGCACAGGTCAAATCCATTCTCACCGTCGAACTCAACGCCGGCCAAATGGTCGACGACGTGCGTTTGGCCGTCAACGGAAAAGTGCCCGTCTCTTTCTTCGGACGCATCGGCGGCATGGTGCCGACTCCGGAAGAAATCGCCGAAGCATTCCAAAAACAGTTCTGAGCCATGGACCTCAACGGAATCAGATACGCCCTTTCGGCTCTCAGCCTGATAGCTCTCGTGCTGGCGCTGGTCCTGTATTTCGGCCACGACCTGCACAAGTCGCACATACTGATTGTCACCGCTGTCGTCATGAAACTTGTCGAGATTGTCATCCGATTCATCATCCGCAGCAAGAAAAAACAAAAGAGTCAGCTTTATGGAGAATAAGATCATAGCCCCCGAAAACCTGGTGTACGAGAAATCGCACCTCGTCAAAGGCAATGTGATGCACTATTGTCCCGGTTGCAACCACGGGACCGTGCACCGCATGATTGCCGAAGTCATCGAAGAAATGGGTATGGAGCACCGGACCATCGGCGTTTCGCCGGTCGGATGTGCCGTGTTCGCCTACAAGTATCTCGATGTCGATTTCATCGAGGCCGCCCACGGACGCGCACCGGCCATCGCCACCGCCGTCAAGCGTCTGGAGCCCGACAAACTGGTGTTCACCTACCAGGGCGACGGCGACCTGTCGGCCATCGGCACCTGCGAAACCATACACGCCTGCAACCGCGGCGAAAACATCGCCATCATCTTCGTCAACAACGCCATCTACGGCATGACGGGCGGTCAGATGTCGCCCAGCACGCTGGAAGGTATGAAAACCTCCACCTGCCCTTACGGACGCAATGTCGAACTGAACGGCTATCCGCTCAAGATTTCCAATCTGCTGGCCGAAGTGGAAGGCACCTGCTACGTCACCCGTCAGAGCGTACACACGGCCGCTGCCGTGAAAAAGACCAAGAAAGCCATCCGCAAAGCCTTCGAAAACTCGATGGCCGGCAAAGGCGCCAGCGTGGTGGAAATCGTGGCCTCCTGCAACTCGGGCTGGAAGATGTCGCCCTACCAGGCCAACATGTGGCTCGAAGAAAATATGTTCCCCTTCTACCAGCTCGGTGATTTAAAAGACAGATAATTATGACAGAAGAACTTATCATAGCCGGTTTCGGCGGACAGGGCGTGTTGTCGATGGGCAAGATGCTGGCATACGCAGCCCTGATGGAAGATAAAGAAGTCACCTGGATGCCCGCCTACGGTCCCGAACAGCGCGGAGGTACGGCCAATGTCACCGTCATCATCAGCGATGAAAGGATCAGTTCGCCCATTCTCCATGTCTTCGACACGGCCATCATTCTCAACCAGCAGTCGATGGACAAGTTTGAAGACAAAATCAAACCCGGCGGAACCCTCATCTACGACCCTCACGGCATCTCCCGCAAACCGGCTCGCAAGGATATCAATATCTTTACAATCAACGCGATGGCAGCCGCCAACGAAATGGACAACACCAAGACTTTCAACATGATCGTCCTGGGCGGTTACCTCAAGGTGAAACCCGTCGTCAGCATAGAGGGCGTTCTGAAAGGTCTGCGCAAGACGCTCCCGGCCCGCCATCACAATCTGATTCCGATGAACGAAGCCGCCTTGAAAAAAGGCATGGAATTGATTGAGACCGCCTGATGCGGCTTTCCACAGGATAAAGAAAAGAGGATGACTTCGCGTCATCCTCTTTTGTTATGCCGAATGCCGACGACCGGCGGAATCGGACAAACCGATCCTTTCCGGTTCACTCCGCCAAGAACTTCTCGACATAGACAATATTGTCGATGGAAACGTAAGTCGGCGTATTGATGCCGAAGACACCCGTGTCGCTAGATTCGAACGTGAACACCAGTTTGTTGAGCTCACCGAGCGAACTGAGGTCGACCGTTTCCCAAGAATCGGACAGGAAACGTTTTCCATTGCGGAAATCGGCCAGATAATAATCCAAATGGCCTGTTTCAAGCCCATTGGCATCGTAGGCCGTGAGAACCACCTTGAACCAGTCCCCTTCCCCGAATTTCTTGGAAAAACTGCTGCCGTCGCGCAAGGCCTTGTACACATAGGTCGTGTTGGTCACGCACATGCTTTTGACCACATGCTCTTCGTTCTGACCGAACTGCATATGGCAATCCTTTCCGCCGGACACGTCATAATAGCTCCAGTAGAGGGTCGCATACTGCTTGCCGTCGGCGGCACAGCCCGTAATGGCGCTGTACTCGTTGGTGTAGTCGCCGGTCACCGTGTCGCAGTGGTTGTTGACGACAAAACCGGCCCAATAAATGTAGCCGCAGGAATCGATCTCATAGGAAGTGAACGAGAGGTTCTCTTCGCTGTAGAATTCGCCTCGGAAACATCCCGTACTGTCAAGGACAGCTTTTTCGAAGCCGACGGTCAGACATACATCTTTTCCTTTTTCAGTTTCCTGACAGGACACACACACCAACGCACACACCAAAGCCAGTGCGGCATAAACCGTTTTTTTAATCATAAAAACACAAAAATGACGGTTCCGAAAACTATACGTCGGGCGGCAGCGGAACCATACTGTCCCCAATCGTGCCATTCCCCTAACGCCCGAGAGTTCAGACAACAACATTCCGGCAGGTTTTCTGACTCGATCCACCTTGCGGCCTTCCCGACCTTACCGGAAGTCTGACTTCTTTAGGGCAGTGGCAGAAGAACAAGGCGACATAGGATCTCACAGCAGCGGGTCCTGCACCGGATTCGCACCGGTTTCCCTCAATAATCGGACAGAAAGCCCGATTGTCACCGAAATCGAAGCAAAGATACAGTTTTATGGACTTGAAACCGAAAAAATGACTAAATTTGCAGCCAAAAATCAGCAAAATCAAATAACTCATTAAAAATCAACAAAATGAAGAAATCTTTCTTTTTGGCCACTTTGATGGCTTCTTTCTGTCTGACGGCTGCCAACGCACAAGACGAAACTCCTTCCAACTGGACTCACAGCGGTCTGACCGGACTGAATCTGTCTCAGACTTCTTTGACCAACTGGTCTGAAGGCGGTGAAAACTCCACCACCTGGAACGTCTATTTCAACGGATCTCTCAACTACAAGAAGGACAAGGTCTCCTGGACCAACGATCTGGATGCCAATTTCGGTCAGTTGAAGACACAAACTATCGAAGACTGGCGCAAGAATATGGATAACCTTCATTTCGCTTCCAAGTTCGGCCGTCAGATGAGCGAACATCTCTTCTATGCCGCCCTGCTGGATTTCAAGACCCAGTTCGCTCCCGGCTACAGCTATGCCAGCGACGGCAGCAAGACCAAGGTTTCCGATCTGATGACGCCTGCCTATCTGAACCTCTCCCTCGGTTTCGACTACAAGCCCAATGACCACTTCAGCGCTTATTATTCACCCGCTGCCGGCAAACTCACCTATGTGAGCGATGTCGCTTTCGCCGAGGCCTTCGGTCTGGAAACCGGCGAGAACACCAAGCTCGAATTCGGTTCGACCTTCAAGGCTGCCGTCAACTACGGATTCTTCCAGGACAAGCTGAGCGTGAAGTCCGATCTCGATCTTTTCACCGCATACAACGACACCTTCGGCAAGGTGGATGTCAACTGGAACACCCTGATCGGTCTCAACCTCTCCAAGTTCGTCACCCTCACCTTCCAGTCCAACCTGAAATATGACGATGACATCAAGACTCTGAACGAAGACGGCACCAAGACCGCCAAAGTCCAGTTCAAGGAAGTGCTCGGTCTGGGTCTGAGCTGCAAATTCTAAGCCTACACGCCTCTGTGATGAGATTCGATATCATTACCGTTCTTCCGGAAATGCTCGACGGACCGCTCAACTGCTCCATCGTGCAGAGAGCCAAAGACAAAGGGCTTGTCGAGATTCACGTACACAATCTGCGTGACTATTCGACCGATCTGAAGCACCGCCGTGTGGATGATGAGCCTTTCGGCTTTTCAGCCGGAATGGTCATGCAAATCGAACCCATCGACCGTGCCATTACGGCCCTGAAGGAACAACGCGCCTACGATGAGGTCATCTACACATCACCCGACGGGGAAATGTTCAATCAGGGAATGGCCAACAGCCTTTCGCTCTGCCGGAATCTCATCATCCTGTGCGGACATTACAAAGGAATCGACTACCGAATACGCGAGCACTTGATCACCAAGGAAATATCCATCGGCGATTATGTGCTGACCGGCGGAGAACTGGCGGCGGCCGTCATCGCCGACAGCGTGACCCGACTCATTCCGGGTGTGCTTCACGATGAGCAGTCGGCCCTTTCCGACTCTTTTCAGGACAATCTGCTGGCCGCACCCATCTACACCCGTCCGGCCGACTACAAGGGCTGGAAAGTGCCCGAAATACTGCTTTCCGGCAATCAGAGACTGGTAGAAGAATGGGAAATGGAACAGGCCGAGCAGCGCACTCGCCTGCTGCGACCCGACCTGCTGCGGAAACGGTGATTCCAAGCTGCTTGAAAAATGACGGGGGAGCGACTTTTCAGCCGCTCCCCCGCCGTTTATGTCCCCTTCGGAAACAAACCTTGTCATTCGACCGGTTTCCGAAGCTGTTCACGCAGCATCGTCCGCAGTTCCAACTGTTGCTTCTCGACCACATGCTTGCTGGTAGGCTTGTATTGGTCGGAATACTGACAGGCGGCGGGCACGATCTTCAGTTTGTCGATGTTGCCGCCCACATTCACACCGATTTTGAGCGGTTCCACCAGAGAAATATGGTAGTCGAAGGACATGTCCAGATTGTGCCGGCCACCCACGATGGCACGATACTTGTCCATAGAAATCTGCAGCGGATACACATCGATTTCCTTGCGGAAAAGCGTCATTTCGGCATTGATGCTGTCAATCTTGTTCTCCGTTTTCTTGCTGAACAGCAATATCTTGGACAGATTGTCGAAGAGTTCGCCATCCAAGAGGACCAAATCCTTGCCCGTGAGCGACATGGCACCGCGCATCGTGGAAGGCTTCAGCTGGTAATCGGCGGTCAGATAGGTTTCGCCAGCCAGGTGGAATTCGGCATTACCGCGGAAGGAGCTCAACATGGGCAACAGCGAATCGATTTGAGGCAGCATGTTGACGATTTCATCGATATGTACGTCGACCATATGGTAATCGAGGCCCAAATATAGATGGTTGCGGCGGGGCGACTTGTACATGGCTGTCAGATTGAGTTTGGCAGCCTCGCAGATGAAGCCGACTTCCTCGAGAATCATCACCCCGTCACGCACATAAATCTTTCCGCCCAGATTTCTCAGATGCTGGTTGTAGAAATCGGCCGTTCGTATGTCGGTGTTCAGCACGAAATCCACGCCCATCGGCACCAGGAAAGGATTCGCCTCAACAATCGTATCGGTCTCGGATGTCGACGCTTCAGAAGCCGCTTCCTGTTCCGAATCGGCTTCCTCGGTGCCGAGACCGCTCACCAACGACATCAGTTCGTTCAAATCGCAGTAATTCGAAACGAAATTCAAATCGCCGATGAGGTTGTCGGTATTGTCCAGATATTTGCCGATATTCTTCACTTCACCGGCCAGATGGAAGTCGGAATTGCCCAATTTGACATCGGCGCCACGGATATTGAAGAGACGGTTCGTATACTCGAAATCGAGATTGGCCACATCGAGCGCCGGTTCCAGCCCGTCGAGCCGGGCGAGCGCCTGAGTGAGCGTGACCGAGAGTTTCGGGCTCCATTTGGTGAGCATGTTGCTTTCGGTCGGATTGTGCTTGAAGGAGAAACTCAGTCCCACGGTATCGGCCTGGACAGAGTTGTTCATGGCCGTGGCCTGCAAGCTTCGGCACTGATAGGCGAACTTGAACTGTTTGTAGCCCTTGGAACTGTTGGCCTGACGGCTCAGACGCATGTCCAAAGAAGGACGCAGCACGGAGGCGCTGAGGGTGTCGCCCACTGTGGCGACGAGATTGGAGAATGCCAACCGCAGACTCATACACGGCAGCGCCTGCATGAAACGGTCCGAAATGATGCTGCTGTCGGCAAACATGACGTCTTCAACGAAAATATGCTCGTCTTCCAGCATCTTCATCGGATTGGATGTCAGCACGGAACCCTGCATCGACTTGAGCGTCACATGCGTGTCTCCCATATCGAGCTTCAGCGACGGACAGTCGGAAATATTGGCCTGAATGGGAAGATCCTCGTTTTTCAGCATGAAGTCGAGATGGAAACTGGGCGCACTGACACTGAGGCTGTCGGCATTGAGCGACAAATTCTTCAAATCGAAACTGGAAGAAAGCAGCATGTGTTCGAAATCGAGCGCTTCGAGTGTCTCCATGTCGGTCTCCAGCACCAGACTGGCTTTAAGGTCTCCCTGAGCCGTCATAGGAGCGCTTTCTTCCGATTCCATCGTCAGATCCAGGGAAGAAATACCGGCCTGAACCTCCATCTTGGGCAACTGAGTATCGCTGAAACAGCCGGAAAGACGACCGTCCAGACTGAATTTGCCCGATACGTCAATGCCGTCCAGCACAGATGCGTAGGCTTCTGGAATCAGACGGACATAGGCTTCCAGAGGCGTCTGGGCTCCCAAGCCGAAAATCATGTCCATCCGGATGTCATCGCCCAGTTCGCTCCAACCGTCCAGATTGGCCGTAATGTCGTTCACACAGAGATTGGCACGGTCCAGATCGAAGCGCATGCTTTCGAGATTGCCAGACACGGGCAGATGCACCTTCAGACAGACCTTGTCAACCAACAGCGTATCGTGCGTCGACAAACTCACTTCAGGGGCCGAAAGATCGGCCAGACAAGACAGTTCGTTTTGGTTCAGCTGCAGCGAGGACAGCATTCCCAACTGGGAAACCACGGCTTTCAAACCGGACGCCTGATCCTCGTAATATAAGTTTATGTCTTTGAGTTCCAATCGGTTTACAGAAATCGAATCAAAGGGCAATGCGACTGATACCGTATCGTCGGCCTGTGTCGTCTCTTCCGATGCGAAACTGTCAAGCACACTATGACCCTCGGCGTCTGCCACCAGCCTCAGATCCAGCCCGTCGACAAGAATTTCCGAGACTCTCACCTTCTTGTGGAAGAGGAATTCCTTCATGTCAGCCCTCAGACTGAGCCTGCCCAGACGCAGCCAAGCAGACGATTCGTCGCGGGCGCTGTCCGCATAAAGGACGACGTGGTCCATCTCTATGCCCAACTGTGGAAAGGTGCTGAACAGCGTCGGTTCGATTTTCCCAATCTGATAGGTACAAGGGACATATTCGGCCGCCTTGTTGTTGACCAAGGAGGTCAGTTGTTTGGGAGAAAAGACAATGGATATGACGACGGCCACTATGACCACCACCAGAGCGATCAGCGACAAGAGGCTGATTCCCGTTATTTTAAACAGTTTCTTCATGGCGTGTTACAGACAACGGTCAAACTCATAGCGGTCTCCGAAGGAGTCTTCGTAAACCATCACATCCTCGTCGAGTTGCAAAACCGTGTAGGTCTTGACAATGTCGATTTCGGCAATCTCCATACGGTGCATCTGCGTCAGCTGATTGATTTCCAAAGACCAGGTAAAGGTCTGAGCCTCACTTTCCTGCACATCGTCCGCCACATCCCAGGTATAGCCGGTTCCATCGCTGAAATAGCGCCAGTACTCTGTCTGATGGCAGACCCATTTTCCGACCAGAAGATTGACATCGAAACTTTCCTCTTCGAAAATGCAGGATGTCCCGGCCAGACACAAAGCGGTCAATAGGAGCATCCTTCTGGCCGTCTTTCCAAAAATCAAGGAGTTCAACTTCATATAGGGTACAATAAGGTGTTCAAAGTTCAGACTTCCAAAGCGCCGGTCAGTTCCGAAACTTTCGAGACTCCGTGACGTTCGCAATAGGCCACAATACCCTCGGCCACTTCCTGGCTGATGGCCGGGTTGATGAAATTGGCCGTTCCGATTTCCACCGCACTGGCACCGGCCAGCAGGAACTCGATGGCATCGGTGGACGAGGAAATGCCGCCCAGGCCGACGACAGGAATTTTCACGGCCTTAGCCACCTGCCAGACCATACGCAGCGCTACTGGCTTGACGCAGGCTCCGGAAAGGCCGCCTGTCACCGTCGACAGGACAGGGCGTCGGGTTTCGGCATTGACAGCCATGCCCAAAAGCGTATTGATCAGAGAAACGGAATCGGCACCCGAAGCTTCGGCGGCAAGAGCGATGTCTGCGATATTGGTGACATTGGGCGAAAGTTTCACCATCAGATGTCCGCGATAGGCCTTTCTGACGGCCGAAACGACACGGCTTATCCCCTCACAGCTGACACCGAAGGCCATACCGCCCGCCTTGACGTTGGGACAAGAGACATTCAGTTCGATGGCGTGTATGTTTTCGAGGTTGTCAATGCGCTCCGCACAGGCCACATAGTCTTCGACCGTAGAACCCGACACATTGACAATGACCTGTGTGTCAAGATCTTTTATCTGAGGATATATTTTTTCAGCGAAATGGTCGACTCCTTTGTTTTGAAGGCCGACCGCATTCAGCATGCCCGAAGGGGTCTCGGCCATACGGGGATACGGATTGCCCTGACGCGGATGCAGGGTCGTTCCTTTGACAATGATGCCGCCGATGCGTGAAAAGTCCACGAAATCAGCATATTCCAGACCATATCCGAAGGTTCCGGAAGCAGTCAGCACCGGATTTCTGAGCACAAGCCCGCTTAAATTGATTTCCTGACTTACCATAAGAGTTGCTTTGTATTGAAGACAGGTCCATCCTGACAAACACAGACGTGTCCCTGTTCACGGGTATTTTCGACACAACACAGACAGGCGCCCAGACCGCAGGCCATCCGGTTCTCAAGAGAGACCTCGCAGTCGATGCCTTTGGAATCGGCCAGCTTGGCGACCGCTTTCATCATGGGCAGCGGACCGCAGCAAGCTATGGCGTCGACCGGCCATCGGTCCAGAACGGGATGGCCGGTGACGAATCCCTTTTCGCCCATACTGCCGTCTTCGGTAGTCACCGAGACGGGAGCCAGCGCTTCAAACGCCTCCAGCCGGACCAGATCGGCGGCGCTTCTGGCGCCCAGCAGAAACTGTACGGAATGTCCTTTTTCTTTCAGACATTTACCTAAATATAATAAAGGAGCCACGCCTATGCCGCCGCCGACAAGCAGACAGTTGCAAGACGTTTCGGGGATGCTGAACCCATTGCCCAAGGGGAGGAGCAGGTTGAGCCGGTCTCCTTCGGACAGCTGGGCAAGGTATCGGGTGCCGGCTCCGACAAGCTGGACCAGCAGATACAATTCATTGTGTTCGACATCCACCCAATGGATGGAAATGGGACGACGCAGGTACGCCTCAGGGGTGTGGTCAATCCTGACTTGGACAAATTGTCCGGGGAAAATGGCTGGCAAAACTTCGTCGACAGGCTGCAGACGAAGCAGAACTGCCCGTTTCCAGGCAGTCTTGGACACCAGCGTGAAATCCATCAGCTTCTTCATTGTTTTGCTTTGTAATTGGAGCAAAGATAAAAAGAAAGCTGAAAAGAATCAAAGAGAATCAGTGGCGGCCGGGAATAGTTGAGAGAAATTCTTCGTAAGTGTTGTCCATATAGAAGACGACTACTTTCTTGATGGGGACAGGTTTGGATTTTTGAGACTTATCATTCTGATTGACAATGAATTTAGCCTCTATTTCCTGTGAATTTGAGCCGATTTCCCTGGCATATTCGACTTTTGAGCCCGACTGTTGTTCAGATTTGTCAAACAAACCGAACAGATTGTCCTCATTTTCGCCGTATTCAGAGCTTTCTTTCCAATCGGAAGATTCCGACTCGGTGAAAATGTCACCTTGCCCTGTCATAAACCATTTGACATTCAGATTCGGATAGGCGGCAATGATCTTTTGAATGTTTTCAAAACTGGGATTGTTGCGTCCGTTTAACAAATGTGAAATGGCGGAGGTGTTAATATTAACCTTTTTTGAGAATTGAACGGCAGTCAATCCATCATACTCCATCAGTTGTCTGATTCTTTCGTTCATCATTTCGACTGTATATATTCACTTGATTTTCGACAAATGTAAGTCAATGATTTGGATTGTGCAAGTACATTTGAAAATCATGTGTACTTTTCTTGATTTTAATGAATTCACTTTTGTATCACGAATCCTGGGATTCACAAATGAAAAGTGGGCATGCGCTTTTGTTTATTGACGGTTTGTATATTAAGACAAGGTTACTTAAACCATGCCTTGCAAAACATATATAACACTATATGTCAAGCAAATACGGCACCATCAATGTAGTTATAACTTTAAGTTGTAGACGCATTTGACATTCCAAAAGGCAAAATATAGCTTATTTTTCGCTTAACATTATTCATTACATCATAAAAATCAGTTATTTACGATAAAAATACGAAGTTTTTCCTTTAGGACTATTTTGCCATCTGTCCAGATCAGCTCCGGCGGATTTCACAAGTCAACAATTTCAGTTATTCAAACAATACATCTTTGAATCCAACATTAAACAATTCACTTTTATAAACTCGGGTTGTCATTTCATCTCTGTAAATTTCACACATGTGTACACTGTATGCACTTTACAAAAATCACGAATAGGCCCAAACGTATGCGGTTTCATTATTTTGGACGTTGGACTATTTTTATAATTGTGAATGAGATTAACAGCGGCTTCAGAAAAATGTTAACGGAATTAACGTAGCAAATCTCTACTCCACTTCCCATGCCAAAACGGAAAAATCGCCGATTTTTGCGATATTTCTGACCGATTCCACATGAGTCCCCAAATATCGAAATCTCGCGCATCGAGGATTTTTGTCTGAAAAATGGCATTTTCGTCCAGCTTCTCGTATATTTGCAGACATAAACCCCAAAATGAACAGACTATGATTCTCGACCAACTCAACAACTCAGCTGTCTACGAAGCGCTCCACCCTCTTTTCAAACAGGCATTCGATTATATCAAGCAACACGATCTCTCACAACTGGAGCCCGGCAAGATTGAACTGCAGGGACAGAGTCTTTATATCTCTATCCAGGAACCCAAGGGTAAAAAGCCTGAAGAAGCCCGCTTGGAAACCCATGCCAAATACATCGACATCCAGTTCCTGATCAGCGGAAAAGAGCGTATCGGATGGAAATATGAAGCCGAATGCAAGGATGCTCAAGCTCCATACAACCCAGAAAAGGACATCACCTTCTTCAATGAAACGCCCACGGCCTACGCTGATATGAAGCCCGGCGAATTCTGCATCTTCTTCCCCGGAGACGCACACGCCCCCTGCATTGCGGATGCTCCGCTCAAGAAAGCCGTTGTAAAAGTATTGATTTAACCTGGAAATTAGGCCATTAACCGACATATAAGCTCACGGAGAAGCTCCGAGGCGGGTGTGGAAATCTGCCCGAAACCTTTCCCCTTGGCATCGTATTCGCGAATCAGCGAGATGTTTCTCATCACCTTGCCGGCAGGATAGTTTCGGGCGCCTTCTTCGTACATTTTCAACTTTCCATACGGACAGCCTAAAGTCCTCTCTGCCGAATAGGGGTTCTTGTCGGTCAAATAGTAGTAAATCAGCAGCATGGAAAAGTAATCGTAGAGTACGGACAAAATGCGCGGCAAAGGATAGTCTTTGTCATTCTTCGAGAAGTGGAGCGCAATGGTCTGCGCCTTCAAGAAATTCTTCAACCTGATGGCATCCAGCAGCTCGTAAGTGTTGTAATCCTTGCTGATACCGATGTTTCGCTCGACCAGTTCAGGGGTGATGATTCCATTGGAATCTTTAGGCAGGACGATTTTCAATTTCTTGATTTCGCTGGCAATACGCCCCAAATCAGTTCCAAGAAACTCTGTCAGCATTTGGCTGGCCTTCTCCTCCACCCGCATGCCCTGTGAGGATGCGAATTGTTTGATCCATGCGGGTATTTGGTTGTCATACAGTTTTTTGGATTCGAACACAACGGCATTCGAGTACAGTTCGGCAGCCAGTTTCTTTCGTTTGTCCAGGCTTTTCTTGTAGGTGATTACCAAGACCGTGCTCGGAGTCGGAATCTTTACGTAAGGCAGAAACTCGTCTTCGAAACGGTCCACCATCTGAGCCTCCTTCAGGATGATCAGCTGACGTTCGGACAGCATCGGATAGCGGCGGGCAGCGGTGATGAGCGGATCCAGCGATGTGAGGTCTTTTCCGTAGATGAGGCATTGGTCAAACTCTTTATCCGCCTCATTCTCAAAGAAATGATTCTGAATATACTCAGCAAGGCAATCGATGAAATACGGCTCCTCTCCCATCAGGAAATAAATGGGTGCGAACTGACGGCTGTCAATTTGCCGGACGATGTCTTCGAATGAAAATTCTTTTTTGGCCATGGGCGAATTTGAGTATCTTTGAGGCACAAACCTCAGATGAGACAAAGATAATCAATGTTTGCATTAAACCTGCCGCCAGCAGACTTGAAAATTATCGAAAAGCAAGGGAAAAAACAGGTTTTCGACCCTCTGCGCAAACGCTATGTAGCTCTGACCCCCGAAGAATGGGTCAGACAGCATTTCTGCCGCTTCCTGATCGATGAACGGCACTACCCTGCCCATCTGATGGCCAACGAGCACAGCATCAGCCTGAACGGTCTGAAACGCCGCTGCGACACGGTGGTGTTCGACACCAGCCTACAAGCGCGCGTGATTGTCGAATACAAGGCGCCCGAAGTGGAACTGACACAGGCGGTTTTCGAACAGATTGTCCGCTACAATTGGGTTTTGCGGGCCGACTACCTGATTGTCAGCAACGGACTGAACCACTATTGCTGCCAATGCGATTACCGGCAGAACACATGCCGGTTCCTGCCCGACATTCCGGATTACCGCCAGATATGAGACAAAAAAAGGCCGACCCGAAAGTCGGCCTTTATTATTAAGGTATTTCTCGATTACATTTCGGAGATCTGTCCGCTTTCATCCTTGGCCAGATCGGGATCAACCATGATGCGGCCGCAATATTCGCATACGATGACTTTCTTACGCATACGGATGTCCATCTGACGCTGAGGCGGAATCTTGTTGTAGCAACCGCCGCAGGCATCACGCTCGACGGTAACGACAGCCAGGCCGTTGTGGGCATTCTTGCGGATACGTTTGAAGGCCTGGAGCAGGCGGTCTTCAATACCATCTTCAATCTGAGCGGCCTTGGCGCGGAGCGTCTCTTCCTGAGCGCGTGTTTCGGAAACGATTTCTTCCAGTTCGGAACGCTTGATTTCAAGATCCTGTTTGCGCTCTTCCAGAACGTTCTTGGCATCTTCCAATTCCGCAGTACGCTCTTTCTCAACATACTGAGCTTCGCGAATCTTCTTCTCGGCACCTTCAACGACCAGTCCGCGATATTCGATTTCCTTGCTCAGAGAGTCGTATTCGCGGTTGTTGCGGACATTGTCGAGCTGAACTTTGTATCTTTCCATCTCGGCCATAGCGGTGTCAATCTCCACTTTGGCTTTTTTGACAGTTTCACCGCAGGCTACGATTTCCTCGGCAAATTTGTTTATACGGGTCTCCAGACCGGCAATCTCATCTTCAAGATCCTGGACTTCCAGAGGAAGTTCGCCTCTCAGAATTCTGATCTTATCGATTTCAGAAACCACAACCTGAAGGTCATAGAGCGAACGGAGTTTCTCCTCCACGGTAATTTCTTTTGTCTCAGCTTTGGTAATGTCAGTAGCCATACTATGTAACTATTTGATTGTAAATCAATTAAAAATAATTCACCGGATTTGTCCCGGCGGTGGAAATCTGAACGGCAAAAGTAGTAATATTTTTTGACAACACATCATAAAATATCTCTTTTGTATATTGCTCCGTTTCGTAATGTCCGGCATCAACCAGCAACAGACGCCCGTCCACCGCCTGGAACTCATGATATTTCACATCTGCCGTCACATAGGCGTCCGCTCCAGCAGCTATGGCCTGAGAGACAAATTCCGAGCCCGAACCGCCGCAAAGGGCCACCCTTCGGACCGCTTGGTTCCTCAAGGCAGAGTGACGCAGACAAGGACATCCGAAACAGCGCTTGACCAAGCTCATGAAATCCGTTTCGCTCAGACTTTCAGGAAGTTCGCCAACCAGTCCGAGACCGGTCGGTTCATCCGTCAGGTCCGACTGTGAAGAAGGTGCCAGAATGCGTGGATTCAGCAGGCCCAACTTCTCTCCCATCCGTCCGCTGACTCCGTGGAGCACCGAATCGGCATTGGTGTGAGCCGCGTAGACAGCCACGCCGCAACGGATGGCCCGTGCGACAAAGCGCTCAACGCCGGAGGATTCCGTCAGATGTCGGAGCGGCTTGAAAAGAATGGGATGATGCGACACGATGAGATTGCAGCCTTCGGCGACAGCTTCGTCAAGCACACGCTCATCCGCATCCAGCGAAATGAGGATTCCCTTGACGGGCATTTCGGGATCGCCAAGCTGAAGACCGGCGTTGTCGTATGATTCCTGGAGCGACAAAGGTGCCAGCTGCTCTTCAAGAATGCGGCAGACATCCAGTACTCTGATCATTTCTTTTCGGGAAGATTCACCTTGAGACAAAGTTCGTCCAACTGCGTGTCGTCGATGAGCGACGGAGCGCCGCTCATGACATCGCGTCCGGAATTGTTCTTCGGGAAAGCGATGCAGTCGCGGATGGAATCGAGACCGGCGAACATGGAGACCATACGGTCGAAACCGAAGGCCAGACCTCCGTGTGGCGGTGCGCCGAACTTGAAGGCGTTCATCAGGAAACCAAACTGATATTCAGCCTTTTCATCGGTGAATCCGAGCGCTTTGAAGATGCGGTGCTGCAGCACGCTGTCATGGATACGGATACTTCCGCCGCCCAGTTCCACGCCGTTGATGACCATATCGTAGGCATCGGCGCAGACACGGCCGGGATCCGATTCCAAGTATTGGATGTCTTCCTTTTTGGGCGATGTGAAAGGATGGTGCATGGCGTAGTAGCGCTGCGTCTCTTCGTCCCACTCGAACATCGGGAAATCGATGACCCACAACGGCGCATAGACATTTTTGTCGCAGAAGCCCAGCCGGCGGCCCATTTCGAGACGAAGTTCGCAGAGAGCCTTGCGGGTGGGCATCGTCTGACCGCAGAGAATCAGCAGCAGGTCGCCCGGTTTGGCCTGACAGGCGTCGGCCCAAGCCTTCAAATCGTCCTGAGAATAGAATTTGTCGACAGACGACTTGAACGAACCGTCCTGCGCGCAACGCACATAGACCAGTCCTTTGGCGCCCACCTGAGGACGCTTCACATACTCGGTCAGTTCGTCGAGCTGTTTGCGCGTGTATTCGGCACAAGCCGGAGCGCAAATGGCACCGACATATTCGGCCGAATCGAACACGCCGAATCCGCGGCCTTCGGTCAGAGGCTTTATTTCGTTGAAAGTCATACCGAAACGCATATCTGGCTTGTCCGAACCGTAGAGACGCATGGCGTCGTTCCAAGTCATCCGCAGGAAAGGCTCCTTGAAGTCGATTCCCTTGATTTCTTTGAAAAGGTATTTCATCAGACCTTCAAAAATCTGAAGGATGTCCTCCTGATGTACAAACGACATTTCGCAGTCGATCTGAGTGAACTCCGGCTGACGGTCGGCACGAAGGTCTTCATCACGGAAACATTTGACAATCTGGAAATAACGGTCGAAACCGGAAACCATCAGCAACTGTTTGAACTGCTGGGGAGACTGAGGAAGCGCATAGAATTCTCCCGGATTCATTCGGGAAGGGACCACAAAATCGCGGGCGCCTTCGGGCGTCGACTTGATGAGCACCGGGGTCTCCACTTCCAGAAAACCGAGTTTGTCGAGATAACTGCGGATGGCGATGGCCATCTGGTGACGGAGTTCCAGATTGCGGCGGACAATCGGACGGCGGAGATCCAAATAGCGGTACTGCATGCGCAGGTCGTCGCCGCCGTCACTTTCGTCTTCGATGGTGAAGGGAGGAACGGCAGACGCATTGAGAATCTGGAGCGAAGACACCAGAATTTCGATGTCGCCGGTCGGAATGTTCTTGTTTTTGCTGTAGCGCTCGGCCACGGTACCATCCACACAAATGACCCATTCACGGCCCATGCGGTTGGCTTCCTCAAACAGAGCCGCATCCGCTTCCTGATTGAAAACCAGTTGGGTAATGCCATAACGGTCACGCAAATCGACGAATGTCATGCCGCCCATCTTGCGAAGGCGCTGAATCCATCCCGAGAGAGTCACCTGCTGGCCGGCTTGGGCCAGTGTCAGTTCTCCACATGTATGAGTTCTGTACATATATTTCATTTGAAAAACAGAGTGCAAAAATAGTGATTCAAGCAGGCAAAAACAAATAATAATCTGCGATTAAAAAATTTCCGCATAAAGCCTGCATACAGTGCACAAAAATCTCACACAGGTATTGATTGGCAGCAAAAAAAGCCCTTATTTTGCACTTGGAAATCGAGTTCATCATTACACAAGGTAATACATTATGAATCAAGACATTAAAAAAGTCATCGTACTGGGTTCAGGTGCACTGAAGATAGGCCAGGCCGGTGAATTCGACTATTCGGGTTCGCAAGCGCTCAAGGCCTTACGGGAAGAAGGTATCCGATCCGTTCTCATCAACCCCAACATCGCCACCATCCAAACTTCTGAAGGCATAGCCGATAAGGTATATTTCCTGCCGGTTACGCCTTTTTTCGTTGAAAAAATCATCCAAAAGGAGCAGGCAGACGGCATTCTGCTGGCCTTCGGCGGTCAGACTGCCTTGAACTGCGGTACGGAACTTTACACCTCAGGCATCCTTGAAAAATACAATGTCAAAGTCTTGGGCACTTCGGTCGAAGCCATCATGTACACCGAAGACCGCGACCTTTTCGTCAAAAAGCTCAACGAAATAGAGTTGAAGACTCCTGTCAGCCACGCTGTGGAGTCGATGGACGACGCCTTGAAGGCCGCCAGAGAAATCGGTTTCCCCATCATGATCCGTTCGGCCTACGCTTTGGGCGGTCTGGGAAGCGGCATCTGCACCAACGAAAGCGAGTTCCAGACATTGGCCGAACAGGCTTTCTCCTTCTCCAAGCAGATTCTTGTCGAAGAATCGCTGAAAGGCTGGAAAGAAATCGAATTCGAAGTCATCCGTGACAAAAACGACCACTGCTTTACGGTGGCCAATATGGAAAACGTCGATCCGCTGGGCATCCACACCGGCGAATCCATCGTGGTAGCCCCCACATGCTCGCTCACTCAGGAACAGATTGACCTGCTCACCGGCATTTCCCGCCGCTGCGTCCGTCATCTGGGCATCGTCGGCGAATGCAACATCCAGTTTGCCTTCAATGCTGAAAACAACGACTACCGCATCATCGAAGTCAATGCCCGCCTGAGCCGTTCTTCCGCGCTGGCATCCAAGGCCACCGGCTATCCCCTCGCCTTCGTCGCCGCCAAACTGGCACTCGGCTACGGTCTCGATGAAATCGGCAAAATGGGCACGCCCAACTCGGCCTACACGGCTCCCCAACTCGACTATATCATCTGCAAGATTCCCCGTTGGGACCTGACCAAATTCGTCGGCGTTTCACGTGAAATCGGCTCTTCGATGAAATCCGTCGGCGAAATCATGTCCATCGGCAAATCGTTCGAAGAAATCCTGCAGAAGGGTCTGCGTATGATCGGACAGGGAATGCACGGTTTTGTCGGCAACAACGACCTGATCTTCAAGGATCTCGACTACGAGCTCTCTCACCCCTCGGACCTGCGCATCTTCGCCATCGCTGAAGCGCTCAACAAGGGATACAGCATCGACCGGATCTATTCTCTGACCAAGATCGATCCCTGGTTCCTGGGCAAAATGAAGAATATCTGCGACTACGCCAAGGTGCTGTCGCAATACGACCGCATTGAAAATATCCCAGCAGATGTTCTGACCGAGGCCAAGCGCCTGGGATTCTCCGATTTTCAGATTGCCCGTTTCACCGAGAATCCTTCGGGAAATCTCGAGAAGGAAAATCTCCGTGTCCGCGCCCACCGCAAGAGACTTGGCATTCTGCCTTCCGTCAAGCGCATCGAAACGGTGGCCTCCGAACATCCAGAACTGACCAATTACCTTTATATGACTTATGACGGCAGCGAGCACGACATTCCTTACTACCGCAATGAGAAATCGGTCATCGTTCTGGGCAGCGGCGCCTACCGCATCGGCAGCAGCGTCGAGTTCGACTGGTGTTCGGTCAACGCTATCCAGACCGCACGCAAGCTCGGCTACAAGGCCATCATGATCAACTACAACCCCGAGACGGTCTCCACCGACTACGACGTCTGCGACCGCCTCTATTTCGACGAACTCACCTATGAGCGCGTCTTGGACATCATCGACCTCGAGCAGCCCCGCGGCGTCATCGTATCGGTGGGCGGTCAGATTCCGAACAACCTGGCCATGAAGCTGATGCGACAGTCAGTGCCCATCTTGGGAACATCTCCCGTCTCCATAGACAGGGCCGAAAACCGACACAAATTCTCGGCCATGCTCGACAGTCTGGGCATCGACCAGCCCGCCTGGAAGGAACTCACCAGCCACAAAGACATCAAGGATTTCATCGACAAAGTCGGATATCCCGTTCTGGTACGTCCTTCCTACGTGCTTTCCGGTGCGGCGATGAATGTCTGCTACAACGACGAAGCCCTCGACAACTTCCTGAACATGGCGGCCAAAGTCTCGCACGAGTATCCGGTGGTGGTTTCGAAATTCCTGCAGAACGCCAAGGAAATCGAATTCGACGCCGTAGCCGACAAGGGTGAAATCGTAGAATACGCCATTTCGGAACACATCGAGTTCGCCGGCGTACATTCGGGCGATGCCACTATGGTATTCCCCGCCCAGAAGATTTATTTCGCCACCATCCGCAGCATCAAGCGCATCAGCCGTCAGATTGCCAAGGAACTCAACATCAGCGGTCCGTTCAACATCCAGTATCTGGCCAAAAATAACGAAGTGAAGGTCATCGAATGCAACCTGCGTGCTTCGAGAAGCTTCCCGTTCGTTTCCAAAGTATTGAAACACAACTTCATCGAGACGGCAACCCGCATCATGCTCGATGCGCCTTACGAGATTCCCCAGAAAGACGCTTTCGACATTGACCGCATCGGTGTCAAGGCTTCTCAGTTCTCTTTCTCGCGCCTGCACAAGGCCGACCCGGTTTTGGGTGTCGACATGTCGTCCACGGGCGAAGTCGGTTGCTTGGGCGACGATTTCAACGAGGCTCTGATGAACGCGATGATTGCCACCGGATTCAAGATGCCGTCGAAAGAAAAAGGCGTCATGGTGTCGTCCGGAGGCAGCAAGTCCAAGGTCGATCTGCTGGATGCCTGCCAGTCGCTGGCCAATCACGGCTACAAGATTTACGCCACCGCCGGAACCCAGCAATTCCTGGCCGATCACGGCATTTCCGCCGAGAAAGTCAGCTGGCCCGACGAATCCAACAGCGGACAGCCCAATCAGATCATGCAGATGATTTCGAACCACGCCTTCGACCTCATCGTCAACATTCCGAAGGATTTGACCAAGCGGGAGCTGACCAACGGTTACCGCATCCGACGCGGTGCCATCGACCACAACATTCCTCTGATCACCAATGCCCGTCTGGCAGCCGCATTCATCGAAGCTTTCTGCCAGTTGAACCAAGACGACATCCAGATCAAGAGTTGGCAAGAATACGAATAATCACATACAATTATGGGAGGCTTTTTTGGAACCATTTCGAGTCAGTCTTGCGTAAATGACCTGTTCTACGGAATCGACTACAATTCACATCTGGGAACACGTCGTGCAGGCATGGCCACCCTCAACAAGGAAACCGGCCGCATCAAACGCGACATCCACAGCATAGAGAACTCCTACTTCCGCACCAAATTCGAAGCGGATCTGAAGGATTTCTCGGGCAATTCCGGTATCGGTGTCATCAGCGACAACGATGCCCAGCCCATCATCCTCAACTCTCACCTGGGCAAGTTCGCCATTGTCACGGTGGCTTGCGTCAACAACATCGCAGAGCTGGAAAAGGAAATGCTCGACAAGGGCCTGCACTTTGCCGAACTCAGCAGCGGCCAGACCAATCCGACCGAACTGATTGCCTTGCTCATCACTCAGGGAAAGGATTTTGTGGAAGGCATCGAAAATGTCTACCGCAAAGTCAAAGGCTCCTGTTCAATGCTCCTGCTGACCGAAGACGGTCTTATCGCCGCCCGTGACAAATTCGGACGCACTCCTATCGTACTCGGCAAGAAAGAAGGCGCCATGGCCGTTTCGAGCGAACCCTGCTCCTTCCCCAACCTCGATTTCAGCATCGAACACTATGTCGACGCCGGTGAAATCTGCCTGTTGACCGAAAGCGGCTACACTGTTCTCAGAAAACCCGAGAAAAGACGTCAGTTCTGCGCCTTCATGTGGGTGTATTTCGGATATCCCGTATCCGACTATGATGGCATCAATGTGGACAACGCCCGCTATCGCTGCGGTATCGGAATGGCTAAAGACGACAAGACGGAGGCCGACATGGTGTCTGGCATTCCCGATTCCGGCATCGGTGTAGGCTTGGGCTATGCCGAAACCCGCGAACTGCCCTATCGCCGTTCCATAATCAAGTATACGCCCACCTGGCCCCGCAGCTTCACTCCGAGCGACCAGACCCGCCGCAGCCTCGTGGCCAAAATGAAACTGATGCCCAATCAGGCCCTCTTGCGCGACAAACGGGTGATTTTCTGCGACGACTCCATCGTACGCGGCACCCAGTTGAAAGACAATGTGAGCACCCTCTTCCAGTGTGGGGCCAAAGAAGTCCACATGCGCATCGGATGCCCGCCCATCCTCTATTCTTGTCCCTTCCTTAAGTTCACCGCCTCGAAAAGCGATATGGAACTGATTGCCCGCCGCAAGATTGTCGAGCTGGAAGGTGTCGACAACGAACACATCAGCGAGGAATGCCTGCGGGAATATGCCGACTGTCACAGTGAACGCTACCGCAATCTGGTAGAAGCCATTCGCAAGCAGTTCGACATCACTTCACTGAAGTTCAGCACATTGGAAAATCTTGTGGAAGCCATCGGCCTTCCGAAAGACCAGTTGTGCACCCACTGCTACGACGGTTCCAGTTATTTTGAATAAGCCGAAGTTGGAAATACAAAGCTAAAACAGTACTTTTGCAGCGTCATTTGGCGGGGTGTAGCACAGTTGGTTAGCGCACCTGCTTTGGGAGCAGGAGGTCCCCCGTTCGAGTCGGGGTACCCCGACCAGCTAAAGAAAGGTCCGGATTTTTCCGGACCTTTTTCTACATCAGGCCATAGTCCTTATATTGCGCCAAAGCGTCTTTCAGACAGCGGCTCACGCCGGCGGTCGGTTCGTGCATAGGCTTGAATACCAACGGCGCATCCACATAATCCACTTCCATTGAGGGATAAGTGATAAGCGTATAGGAATCGTCCGCCCCGTATTCGCACTGCGATTCGGCCGCCTTCATGGAAAGGTCGCTTTGTGACAGCGGTCTTTCCAACACGATTCCCAGACACAAGCGGTCCCCCACCGGAACTTCCACGATATCGCCCACCTGGTGACGGAGAAAGGACTCCGGACGACCTCTATAGACATCGTCGCTGTCGCAGAAGGACGAATCCACCAGTTTTCCTTCAGGAGAAAGCACCCGCATGGACAGACGGCGCGGAAAATCCGCGTTCATTTGGTACTCTTCAAGTACTAGACAGTACAGCTCACGCTGGCAATCAGGTTCATACAAAAAAGAATAGGTTTCTCGATACGCTCTGGCCGCTTTCTGGGCTTTCGACAAAGAAGAGTAGTACAGCGATTCGCCGGCGGTCAGTTCGCCTTTGACACGGTTTTCCAAGTTGAGGGCATACAAAACGAAAGTACTGGATGTTGACATTGTTATTTGAATTGGTTTCCCACAAAATTAGAGTCCGCCCTATTGCCACCCAAACACTCTCAGTTTAAAAAAGTTCGATATCGTTCAATTTTTGCCCCTTAATTTGAAAAAACGAAAAAAGCAGCGGACGGTCCCGAAAGACCGCCGCCGCTTCAGTCAAAAACGCAGTATGCTGACGACCGCTTATTTCTTTGCAAGAATGGCCAGAGCCATATCCAGGATGGTCGTATCGTCCAGCAGTACGATGCCGCCTTCCGGGCCCGGCTCCACATGCAGGCCGCAGCTCATGCCTTCGCCGTTGTAATTGCGTCCTCCGAAATAGTTTCTGACGGTATCGACCGAAATGCCCAGCTCATCGGCAATATGCTGGGAACTGCCATCCGGAAGACTTTCTTTGATTCTGCGCAACTCGTTGAATGTAATTGTTCTTGTCATAAGGCGTTATGTTTTGTGATTATATTGTGCAATAGGCGGCAAGCCACAGGCCAATCAGATCGGTTCCCCACACCACCAACAGAAGATAGATGTCGCGACGGAGGAAAAGCGTATCCGTATGGTTGGCTTTATAGATATGGTTGGCCCCGTATCCTTTGAAATAATGCTTGGTGACGGTCTGATACAGCGCATACAGCCCCCATCCTATCAGGAAGCCGAGCAGAGCACCGCAGCAGACATCGACAGGATAATGGGCTGCCAGATAGACTCTTGAAAAACAGTCCAAAACGGCCCAAAACAGGCAGAAGCCCGTAAAAAAGCGGTCACGGAAAAGGAAGACGAAGAAGCCGGTCAAGGCAAAAACATTGGCCGCGTGGTTCGAGGGGAATCCGAAACGGCCACCGTGGTAGCCATTGACAAACTGAAGTTGGGATATCAGCTCCCAATCGTGCGTCGGACGCAGACGGCCGACCCACAACTTGATTTCGTGAGCGAGCTGGTCAGAAAGCAAGAGAGCGACCGCCACGAATGCGATGATCAGGACAGATTCGATTTTCCTGTTTTTGAGAAGGACATAGACAAGGGCAATGGCCGCCGGGAGCCAGACAAGGGTCTCGGACACCAACCAGAAGAAGCGGTCCCAAACCGGTGTGTGAAGCTGATTCACCGCCAGGACCGCCTGTTTGTCCCAGGCTATGAGATTCGTCAGAAAATCCATATCAAATAATGACTATCTGTTCTGTTTCCATCCAACCGACGCTGCCGTCGGCCAATTCGATTTCACTCCAAGCGCCCAGCGTGCTCTTGATGCGGACCTTGGTCCCTTCGTGAAGGAGGAAAATGTCGGTACCGCTTTGGTCGGGCGAACTCTTGACCGTCACCGTCGGGGCAAACACTATGGCTTCATCCGGGTGGACAAGCGCATCGTACGAACGCGAGGCATAGCTGAGGGTAAAGATAGTAATTACAATTGAAATCAGAGCCATCCAGAAGGAAAGTTTTTTCAATCCGCCCCTACGGCTGAAGAAAAAGCCGCACAGACAGGCGATGAAAACGGCGAAAAAGGCCAGTGAAAGAAGCGACCAAAGATTGGACGACAGCAGTTTTCCGAAATTTCGGTACCAACGGGCCAGCATGAATTCGCCCAAAGGCTCGATTTGGTCGACCACGTATGCCTGGCTCATTTCCAGATTGAAACGGATGTCCTCGTCTCGAGGGGCCAGACGCAAAGCCCGTTCGTAGTTGAGAATGGCAGAAGCGATTTCATTGGACTTGAAATAGGCGTTTCCCAGATTGTAATAGAGTTGCGGCGACTCACCGTATGCCTTCAGCTGTTCGTAGCAGTCGGCCGCCTGAGCGTACTCGCCAGCCGCGTATGCCTGTGACGCACAAAGGATGAGGCTGTCCTGAGCTTCTGCGGCCAGAACAGGCGTCGACATCAGGGCAAAACCTCCTAACAGGACCAGGCAGACAAGCGTTTTGATGGTGCTTTCCATCTTGTCGATCACTTTCAGCGTCTTGGCATAGAGTTCGTCCATTCCCTGCGCACCCGACGAAGGCGCATATTGCTCGAATTCACAGGTTTCCAATATTTCCATATATTCTTTGCGAATCGTTTCCGACACATGCGACTGCTCCAACTGTTCATCCATATGCTCCTTGCTGAGCTTGGAAAGCGGAATGTTGAGCTTGTCGCTGGTGTATCCCCAAAGCGCTTTCAAGACTTCTTCGTAGAACTGGCTGCGGTCACCTGCCTTGAGGAAAGAGGCTGCTTTTTTCAAACGTCGTACGGCCACCTTGCTGGCCTTTCTGGTGCGCACCGCCGCCACATCCGCATTGGCCTTGGCTTGCTTTCGGCAAATCAGCAGGACAATCACAAAGATGGCGAAAGGCAGCACAAATGCCCATACGAACCATGACTGGCCGTAAATGAGCCCGGCATGCGGTTTCAGTTTCAGATCGGTCTTCAGATAACGGATATCTTGCCCGAGGAAACGCACGTTCTCTTTAGCCACATAAGCATTGCTGACAACCGTCGGATCGGACTGGCTGCCCTTGGCGACTTCCAAGGTATACGAATCGCTGACGAGCGTTTTATAGGATTTGGTCGCCAAATCGAAGTAAGACACCTCGACGGAAGGGATTTCAAAACTGCCGGCATAACGGGGAATAACCAGATATTCAATGGTTTTCGAGCCCGTCACTCCCTTGGCTGTATTCTTGAAGCTGTTGGTGACTTTCGGATCGTAAATGTCGAAATCGGCCGGGAATTTCACGTCGGGAGTCTTGAGCATCTTCATATTGCCGCTGCCCGTCAGAACCAGTTTCAAGGTGACGGCCTCGTCTGCGGTCACGGAAGTCGTGCTGATGCTGGAACTCAGCTTCAGGCTGCCGGCAAAGGGGCTGAAATGGGCAGGCTTTCCGAAAGGAAAGGGATCGACCGTAATCTTCAGGGGTTTGGTTGTCAGTGTTTTGCGGACATCCTGATATGTATCGAAGAAATCGTCGAAGAAACTGCGGGATCGCGGGTTGTTGTTGCGGACTCGGACAATCAGGTCGAAACTGCCGCTTTCAATGTCCAACTGACCGCTCTGCTGAGGATAAAGGACCGTCTGACGCAGCACCGCCGTACGGTAGTTCAGACCGTTGTAATTCTCCATATCCCACTGCTGGTTCTGCGGCAGTTCCACTTCTTGAGAGATGAAACCCTTGTACTCGGGGAATTTCGCATTTTCAAAACCGGAGACGTCCACTCTCGAATAGAGTTTGTAAGTGAGTGTAAGGCCCTCCTGCTCCATGACGTGAGTCTTGGAAGGAATGACCCGGATGAAAAGGTTCTCCTCGGTCAGAGATTGGACAGAAGTGGCTCCCTGCGAAGAGGACGCCTGGGAAGACTGTCCGACCTGAGTGTTCTTATCTTTCGGCAAGACAGTGACAGTCAAACTGTTGGACTGCACTTCGGCCTTTTTGACCTGAGCCGTTGCCGGAGCAATGGTGAAGGTGCCTTCCTGCTTGGGCATCAGCACATAGGTATAGGAGAAGCTCCGGCTGGTCTGACCGTTGATGATGGAAATGCTCGTCGAGGTGGACGGGCCCATCAGAATGTCGAAATCGCTCAATTCGGGCAGACGGAAATCCTTCGGATCGCCGTCTTCAAAGGTATAGGTCAGACGGAACTGCTGGCCCATTTGGACTTTTGCCGGCGCACTGGCGGTGAAAGACGGCGCAGCGAAGGCGCAGACGGCCGTCAGCAGGCTCATCAGCATGAGCAGTCCATATTTCTGTATTTTGTCCATCAACATCTGTTTACCAATCTTTATCTGTCGTTATGCGTTGTCCTTGCTGCATTTGAAGCTTCTTGACCTGTTCCTGAAGTTCCTCTTCATCCTGAGTCAAAGCATCCAGGAGTTGCTGAGCCTGTTCCTGAGTCATCTGCTGTTCTTGCTGTTCCTGAGGTTCGGGCTGCTCCTGCGGCCGGTTCTGCTCTTCCTGAGGCTGAGGTTGCTGCTGCTGTTGTTGCTGCTGTTCCTGTCGGTCCTCTTGCTGTTCTTCCTGCTGCTGTTCCTGCTGTTGCTGCTGTTCCTGCTGTTTGAGAAGAGCCTGGGCCATAGCCAGATTGTATCGGGTTTCATCGTCGGAAGGATTCAGCCGGAGCGACTGCTTGAAGGCTTCTATGGCTTTGGGCAAATCCTGTCCCAGCATCAGGGCATTTCCCATATTGTGCAGGATTGCCGCCCGATTCATAGGGTCTTCTTCGGCCGACAAGGCCAGCTGATACTGTTCAAGAGCCTCTTGGGCCTTATCTTGCTTGATGAGCGCATTGCCCAGATTGTAACTGCCTTGAGGAGATTTCGGATCGGCTTCCAGCGCTTTTCTGTAGGCCACCTCGGCCTCCGTGTAGGAACTGTCGCGATAGGCACGGTTGCCGGCACGCAGTTGCGTGCGTTCTTCTTTTTGGGCCATCAGAGAGCCCGCCATGAGAAGAGAAACTGTTATCAACACCAATCGTTTCATATCAGAACAGTTTGAAATGTCTGAAACGTCTGTTGCGGCGTTCCAAGATGAGCATGTCGGCCAGAAGCAGCAGCAGAGCGATCCAGGCCAGCGAGGGGAACTGCTCGTCGTACTCGGAATAGACCGTCGTCTCAATGTCGGCCTTGTTCATGGATTCCAACTCCTTGACCAGCACCTTCAGCGCCGCGTTGGAATTGTCGGCCCGCACATAGACGCCGCCTCCAGCCCGGGCAATCTGCTCGCACATTTCTTCATTGAGCTTGGTAATGACCACATTGCCCTGTTTGTCCTTGTGGAAATCGTTGCTGCGTCCGGCCACGGGAATGGGACCGCCTTTGGGCGTACCCATACCGACCACGTGAACCCTGATGCCTTGGGCGAGAAGCTCCTTGGCCTTTCCCACAGCATCGTCTTCGTGGTTTTCGCCATCGGTCAGCACGATGACCGCCCTTTCAGCCTCGCTTTCTGTCAGTCCGAACGAACGGCCTGCCAGCTGGAGAGCCGCACCGATGGCCGTTCCCTGAACAGGCACGATATCGGTGGAAATCGTATTGAGAAACATTTTAGCCGACACGTAATCGGCCGTAATGGGCAGTTGGGTATAAGCGTCACCGGCGAAAACGATCAGCCCCATCTTGTCGTTGACCATCTCTTCGATCAGTTTGGAAAGGGTCTGCTTGGCTTTGTCCATGCGGCTGGGGACAATGTCCTGGGAATTCATGGAATTGGAGACGTCCAGCACCACCATGATTTCCGCCCCCTGACGTTTGACCTTTTCAATCTTCGAGCCGAACTGCGGACCTGCCAACATGAAGACAATGACCGTCATGGCCAGCATCTGCAGGGCAAAATGCCACCAGAGTCTGGCGGGCGAGCATTCAGGCATCAGCTGGGCAAGCAGCCGGGGATCGCCATAGGCCTCCAGACGACTGCGCTGGCGGGCGTTGATCCAGATGAAGCCGGCCCATAGAAGAGGGATGGCTATCAGCAGATATAAATAGGACGGTTCTGCAAATCGGAACATAACTTATGGGCAATTAAGGAATACTTCGGGTCAATGTCTGTTTGCACAGCAGCCCCAGAAGCAAGAGGACAAGGGCAGCCAGTCCGAAGCGGCGGTATTCCTCCGTCCGCTTGCTGTACTCGTGCACCTGCATTTTGGTTTTTTCCAGTTGGTCAATCTCTTCGTAGATGCCTTTCAGTTTGGAATTGTCCGTAGCTCTGAAATAGACGCCTCCCGTCATGGAAGCAATCTGTTTGAGCGGTTCCTCGTCGATGACGACGTCTATGTTCTGATAGACCACGCCATTGGCCGTCTGGAAGGGATACGGGGCCTTTCCGCGGGTGCCGACGCCGATGGTGTAGACTCTGACGCCAAAGGTCTTGGCCAGTTCCGCAGCCGTAATCGGGTCGATGTCTCCCCTATTGTTGGTGCCGTCCGTCAGCAGGATGACCACCTTCGATTTGGCCTGACCGTCTTTGATGCGGCTTACCGCATTGGCGAGTCCCAGACCGATGGCCGTGCCGTCTTCAATCATTCCGCTGCGGATGCTTCCGAAAAGGTTGATCAGAACGCTGTGGTCGGTCGTGAGCGGGCACTGGGTGAAACTCTCCGCCGAAAAGACCACCAGGCCGATATTGTCTGTCGTACGGCCAGAGATGAAGGATGAGGCGATGTTTTTGGCGGCCTCCAAACGGTTGGGCTTGAGATCTTCCGCCAACATGGAAGTGGAGATGTCCAGGGCCACCATGATGTCGATGCCCTCCGTCGTGCTGTTCTGCCAGCTGTCAATCGACTGCGGACGGGCCAGGACCACCACCAGGCAAGCGTATGCCAGCGCCACGCAGGCGAAAGGCACATGGACGAGCCAACGTTTCCAAGTGCGATGCAGACGCAAAGCGAATGTATTGGACACCTGCAGGCTGGCGAAACGGCGACGAAGGGTGAGCACATACCACACGACAGCGGCCACCAAAGGAATCAGCAGTAGCAGGCAGAAAGGTTTGGCCAGAATCATAAGCCTGCCTCCTTTCCGGAAACATCTTCCTGAGTTTCCTCCATTTTTGTCTGATCCACAAACTGATATGCCTGTTTCAGACTGCGGTCGTTCTCATCGGGCAAAGGATTCATCTTGGCGAATTTGACCAAATCGGCCAACTGCAGGATTTGGCACATTTCGCGGTAGACAGGCTTGGCCTCCGGTTCGCGGCGCAAGAGGTCCAGCACTTCGTCCGAAGTCATTTCCATAGCGGAAATGCCGAAACGGCGGGAAATGTAGCGGCGCAGCACATCGGTCAACTGCGTATAGAAATCCTTATAACGTCCCTGCTGCCAGATTTTGGCCTCTCGGATGGCGTCGAGCGCTTGAATGGCGGCCACATGAGGCGGCAGAAGCAATTCGGGATCGGAGACGCTTTCCTCCTCTTGCTTGCGGCGGAAACGGGAGATGAGGAGCACCGCCACACAGGCAAGGCATCCGACAAGCGGAATCAGTCCCCAAGGCCAAAGCCAATCGAGGATGACAAAGGGCGCCTTCAAGATGGGCTTCACATCGAATATCTGCATCGAAGTCGTGTCCACCTGATAGGTCATAACCTTGAGGCTCAAATAGTTGCTCTCATATTCTTCACCATCTGCCTTCACTGTGACGGGAGGCAGATAATAGAGATCCTGATCGAAGCTGGTGAGCAGATAGTCGAGTGTGTACTGCTTGCGGCCATTGCCGATTTGAGCGCTGTCTGGTCCGCTGCGGGAAAGGATTTCCACGCCTTTGACCAGAGTATCGGCATAAATGACCGGTATCTCCACCTGCGATTCCTCAGGTACGGTCACCGTCAGCCGATAGCGGTTCTGGCAGCCGATGAGCATCTGCATCGAATCGAGCTGGGCATCGACCGACACCCGTGCCGCTCTCAGAGGCAAGACGCACAGACAGGCCGTCAGCATCCATATGACTTTTTTACGAACCATCTTCTAATTGCGCAAATTAAACAGAGCCATCAGGGCTTTCACATAATCCTGTTCGGTCGACACGGACACATGGTCGACCTTGCTTTTCTTGAAGGTCTCATCCAGCGAGTCCTGCAATTCTTTCCACCAACGTCGATAAGCGTCTCTGACAGCCGCCGAAGACGTGTCCGCCAGCACTTCTTCCCCACTTTCCGCGTCCAGCATGCGGACCAGGCCCACCGGAGGCAGCTCGGCCTCGCGCCTGTCATAAACCTGAATGGCCACCATATCGTGCTTTCGGTTGGCGACGGTGAGCGAAGTGCGGAAATCTTTCATATCGATGAAATCGGAAATGATGAAGGCCGTACAGCGCTTCTTGATGGCGTTGGTCATATAGCGGACAGCCTCCCCAAGATCCGTCTCGCGGTGCTCCGGCTGGAAACTGATCAGCTCGCGGATGATGTAAAGGATATGCTTGCGGCCTTTTTGGGGCGGAATGAACTTCTCGACCCGGTCGGAAAAGAAGATGACTCCAATCTTGTCGTTGTTCTGAATGGCGGAAAATGCCAAGGTGGCGGCCAACTCGGTCATCATCTCCTGCTTGAGGCCGTTCACCGAACCGAAAAGCCGGCTGCCCGACACGTCGACGAGCAGCATCACCGTCAGTTCACGCTCTTCCTCAAATATCTTCACATAGGGGCTGTTGAGACGGGCCGTCACATTCCAGTCGATGCTGCGGACATCGTCGCCGAACTGATATTCCCTGACCTCGGAAAAAGCCATACCGCGCCCCTTGAAGGCGGTGTGGTACTGACCTGCGAATATGTTGCGGGAAAGACCTCGCGTCTTGATTTCTATCTGACGGACTTTAGCCAACAAGTCGCTTGTTTCCATAGAAATGAATTCGTGATCGATTAGGGCACCTGAACGGCGTTGAGGATTTCGCTGACAATTTCGTCGCTGGTCATGTTGTTGGCTTCAGCCTCGTAGCTCAGTCCGATACGGTGACGCAGCACGTCATGGGCCACCGTGCGCACATCTTCGGGAATCACATAACCGCGATGCTTGATGAAGGCATAGGCACGGGCTGCCAAAGCCAGATTGATGGAAGCGCGGGGCGAACCGCCGAAGGAAATCATGCCTTTGAGTCCGGACAGACCGTATTCTTCGGGATAACGCGAAGCGAACACGATGTCCACGATATAGCGTTCGATCTTTTCGTCCATATAGACCTGACGGACCACCTGGCGGGCTTCGAGAATTTCATCGGCCTTCAGAATCGGCTTGATTTCCTCGAATTCCTGATTGATGTTCATACGGATGATGCGGGCCTCCTCTTCTTTCTTCGGGTAACCGATCATCACCTTCATCATGAAACGGTCCATCTGGGCTTCGGGCAGCGGATAGGTGCCTTCCTGTTCGATGGGATTCTGAGTGGCCATCACCAAGAAAGGCGCCTCGAGGCGGAAAGTGTTGTCGCCGATGGTGACCTGACGTTCCTGCATGGCTTCCAGCAGAGCGCTCTGGACCTTGGCGGGCGCGCGGTTGATTTCATCGGCCAGGATGAAATTGGCGAAAACCGGACCTTTCTTGACCGTGAACTCCTCCGATTTCTGACTGTAGATCATCGTACCGATGACGTCGGCCGGCAAGAGGTCGGGCGTGAACTGGATGCGGCTGTATTTTGACTGGATAAGAGAAGCCAGGCTCTTGATGGCCAGCGTCTTCGCCAAACCGGGAACACCTTCCAGAAGAATGTGTCCGTCCGACAGAAGACCGATAAGCAGAGATTCCACCAGATGTTTCTGTCCGACAATCACCTTGTCCATGCCGAGAGTGATCATATCGACAAACTCGCTCTTCTTTTCGATGAGAGCATTCAGTTCTCTAATATCAACTTGACTCATATTCCATTGGATTTTGTTAATCGCAAAGATAAAAAAATATGAGCTATACGGATATAGCTCATATCGTTAAAAAAAGGAAATATGAAAGACAAAAAATGCTTACGAGCTTCGGATCATTTGGCGAACTGGGCACGGTACTGGTCCTCCAAGGCCTGTGCCTTGGCTATCGACGCTTCCGAGTTGGGGTCGACCACCGATGCGGGCGCCATGGGGATGCGGATTTTCACACCGGGTTTCAGATCGTTGGGATTGCGCATCACATCGCGGTTGGCCTGATAGATGTACACCCAGAACACACGATGGCCGTAGTATTTCTGAGACAGCTGGGCCAGCCACTGACCGCGCTGCAGCGTGATTTCCTTATAGGTGTCCCATGTGGCGGCATCTACGGTTTCCTCAGCCTTTTCGGCCTCTTCGGCTTCCGCCTGTACCGAAGCCTGTTCGTCTATCTGTTCGGCAACGACATTCGGCTGTTTGCCGGATTTCTCGTCACAGCCGTTGAACAGGGCGAAGATGACAAGCGCGATGACGATGAGGGCAAAGACAATCCAAGCCCAGGCACCGCCCTTTTTCTTTTCTTTTTTCTGCGAGGTCTCTTCCACCTCGAATGCAGGTTCTTCTTTTTCCATATTGTTTTCAGTAGTTTGTTCTTTGATTTCAGATGAAGTATCAGAAGATGATACGCCCGAAGCGGCCGGACAAGTCGTTTCGAAGACCGGTTCGGAAGCATTTTCAGCCTTTATAGCGCAGGCCTCGTCAGCGGACGGGACATCCGATACGTCCAGAGCGTCTGCGGTGTCCGATGCGTCCAAAGCGACGGTCTCGAGATGGGCGAAAGGAGCGTTCACCTTGGTTTTCAGCGCCTGGTCGGGCGAAAACGAGAGCTTGTAATGCGCGTCTATCTCGAACTTTTCACCCGTATTGACGTTGACACTCTGACGCGCCTCCACCTGAACGAGCCTGAAAATGCCCAAGCCCTGCACTTTGACCATCCCGTCGCGGAAAATGGCCTCTTCCACCTGAGTGAACAGGGAACGGGCGAAGGCGTCGGCTTCCCTGCGCTCGAATCCGGCATCCGCCAGTTTTTGAACCAGATCGTTCAGAAGATACTTGTTATTCATGATTCTGATGATTTCTGATTCGACTTTTCAAGGTGGCTCCCGGACGGAAAGACGGCACCTGTTTGGGAGGAATCATCATACGGCACCCCGTTGAAGGATGCACCGACAGACGCTCTTCCTTCTTTTTGACCTCAAACGAACCGAATCCCTGGATAGCGATCGAATCGCCCTGGGCGAGCATGCCGACAATGGCAGCCACCGCACAGTCCGTCATGGCGGACACCTTGTCGGACGGCAGGCCGGTCTCACGCTGTACAGCTTGAACTAATTCCTTATGATTCATAAGATGAAGGCTTTTGACAAAGCAAACATATAAAAAAAAACATGGATGACAAAATTATGCCATCCATGTCTTCAAAAATTTTTCGAACGCGCTTATCTCAAAGCTGCCTGAGCGGCTGCCAGACGTGCGATGGGCACGCGATAAGGCGAACAGCTGACATAGTTGAGACCCACGCGGTGGCAGAATTCGACAGAAGAGGGTTCGCCGCCGTGTTCGCCGCAGATGCCGCACTTGAGGTTCGGATTGACGGCACGGCCGTTCTGGGTGGCCATATTGACGAGCTGACCGACACCCTGCTGGTCGAGCACTGCGAAGGGGTCGCTCTTGAGGATACCCTTCTCCAGATAAATCGGCAGGAAGGAAGCCACGTCGTCGCGGCTGTAGCCGAAGGTCATCTGAGTGAGGTCGTTGGTGCCGAAGGAGAAGAACTGGGCCGACTGAGCAATCTGATTGGCCGTCAGAGCGGCGCGGGGAATCTCGATCATGGTGCCGACCTTATAGTCGATATGTTCGTTGCGTTCGGCGAAGAGAGCCTTGGCGGTGGCGTCGATGACGCTCTTCTGGGCGTTGAACTCCTGCACGGAACCGATGAGCGGAATCATGATTTCGGGATAGACGTTCATGCCTTCGTTCTTCAGATCCAGAGCGGCACCCAGGATGGCGCGGGTCTGCATCTCGGTGATTTCGGGATAGGTGTTGCCCAGACGACAGCCGCGGTGACCCAGCATCGGGTTCTGTTCGATGAGGGATTCGACGCGGGCCTTCACATCGGCGACGGTGACGCCCATGACGTCGGCCATTTCCTTCTGTCCCTTCTCATCGTGGGGAACGAACTCGTGAAGCGGCGGGTCAAGCAGGCGGACAGTCACAGGCAGGTCGTGCATGGCCTTGAAGATGCCATAGAAGTCGTCGCGCTGGAGCGGGAGCAGTTTGGCCAGAGCCTCACGGCGTCCGATTTCGTCCTTGGCCAGAATCATCTGACGCATGGCGATGATCTTGTCACCGTCGAAGAACATGTGCTCGGTACGGGTCAGACCGATACCGGTGGCGCCGAACGAGCGGGCCACGGCGGCGTCGCGGGGCGTGTCGGCGTTGGTGCGCACTTTCAGACGGGCATATTTGTCGGCCAGAGTCATCAGTTCGCCGAAGTTTCCGGAGAGTTCGGGAGCCTGAGTCTCAATCTTGCCTTCGTATACCAGGCCGGTGGAACCGTCCAGGGAAAGCCAGTCGCCTTCCTTCAGCGTGATGCTGCCGAAGTTGATGGTGCGGGCCTTGTAGTCGATGAGGACTCCGTTGGCGGCGGAAACGCAGCATTTGCCCATACCGCGGGCGACAACGGCAGCGTGCGAAGTCATACCGCCGCGGGCGGTCATGATACCTTCAGCGCTGTGCATGCCCTTGAGGTCTTCAGGAGAAGTCTCGATACGGACGAGGATGGTCTTTTCACCTTTTTCAGCCATGGCTTCGGCGTCTTCAGCGAAG
Organism: Bacteroidales bacterium; assembly: GCA_045627385.1. Classification (GTDB taxonomy): domain Bacteria; phylum Bacteroidota; class Bacteroidia; order Bacteroidales; family UBA1402; genus UBA1757. The sequence continues at coordinate 10,602 of JAZQNO010000021.1, read as the reverse complement.
AAGACGATGCGGCCGCAAGCGGCGCCCGGAGATGCGGGAAGGCCCTTGGTGACAGGCTTTGCAGCTGCCAGAGCGGATTTCTTGAATACAGGGTGAAGCAGTTCGTCAAGTTTTTCAGGCTCGATGCGCAGGATGGCTTCCTGCTCGGTCAGCATGCCCGAGTGGAGCATTTCCATGGCGATGCGGACCATGGCGGCGCCGGTGCGCTTGCCGTTGCGGGTCTGCAACATCCAGAGCTTGCCGTCCTGAATGGTGAACTCGATGTCCTGCATGTCCTTGTTGTGGTTCTCGAGGTTTTCCTGAATCTGATTCAGTTCGCGGAAAGCCTGAGGCATGGATTCTTCCAGCGAAGGATATTTCTCAGCACGCTCCTTTTCACTGATACCCTGACGCTTTGCCCAACGGCGAGAGCCTTCGATGGTGATCTGCTGAGGAGTGCGGATGCCGGCGACGACGTCTTCACCCTGAGCGTTGATGAGATATTCGCCGTTGAAGATGTCTTCACCGGTGGCGGCGTCACGCGTGAAAGCGACGCCAGTGGCGGAATTGTCGCCCATATTGCCGAACACCATCGACTGTACGTTGACGGCGGTACCCCACTCTGCCGGAATCTTGTTGAGTTTGCGGTAGAGGATGGCACGTTCGTTCATCCAGCTGTCGAATACGGCACAGATGGCGCCCCAAAGCTGCTGCCAGGGATCGTCGGGGAAATCCTGACCGGTCACCTTCTTGACGGCGGCCTTGAACAGAGTGACCAGTTCCTTGAGGTCTTCGGTGTTCAGTTCGGTATCGAGTTTGACATTGCGTTTGGCCTTGACGGAATTGATGATGACCTCGAAAGGATCTTCATCTTCTTTGCTGACGGGCTTCATACCCAGTACGACGTCGCCGTACATCTGGACGAAACGGCGGTAGGAGTCCCAGGCGAAACGGGCGTTGCCGCTGCGTTTGGCGACAACTTCGACAGCCTTGTCGTTCATACCCAGGTTCAAGATGGTGTCCATCATACCGGGCATGGAAGCGCGGGCACCCGAACGTACGGAAACCAGAAGGGGATTCTCGGGATCGCCGAACTTCGGACCGTTGACAGCGGCTTCAGTGGCCTTCATGGCAGCCTCGACATCGGATTTGATATCGGCTACGACAGCGTCCTTACCGACTTGGAAATACTCGGTGCAGACTTCAGTGGTAATGGTAAATCCCGGAGGAACGGGCATGCCCAGCAGGTTCATTTCTGCCAGATTGGCACCCTTTCCGCCCAACAGTTCGCGCATCGAACCGTTACCGTCGGCTTTCTTGTTGCCAAACAGATAAACTCTCTTTTTCATCTTTGGTTTTTGTTATTATATAATGAATAAATATTCTCCGATTTTCGGGCCGCAAAGGTAGTGCATATTCCTTTAATAGAAAAGGGGTTTCCACTATTTTTCTCATTATTTCCATCTGAATTCAAGCGGCATTCCCGCCGGAGTCTCCGACAAGGGCTTTCCGTTCTTCCAGACAGGCTTTCCGTTAACCATCGTCAAGCAGATGCGATGATGGAAATCCGTGCCTTCGTACGGACTCCAGCCGCAGGGACTGAGCACGTCTTTGCGCTCCAAGGTCCAGGCCTCGCAAGGTCTTACCAGCACCAAGTCTGCGAAGTTGCCTTCACGGACAGCGCCGCGACCTTCCATTCCGTACAGGCGGGCGGGCACGGACGACATCTTGGACACCAGATTCTCCAGGCTGGTCTCTCCCGTACGGACCTTCTCCAACATCAGCAGCAGGGAAAACTGCACGCCGGGCATGCCCGACGCGGCCTTCAGCGCCCCGCCCTGTTTGCGTTCCATCGGATGCGGAGCGTGGTCGGTGGCCAAAGTGTCGATAAGAGAGGTATTGAAAGCGGCCATCAGGGCATCCCTGTCGTGGGGAGTCTTCAGCGCAGGATTGCATTTCAGAGCGGCCTGGAGACCTGTGCGCCCGGCTGCGGACTCGTAGCTTTCGGACGAGAAATACAGGTAGTGCGGGCAGGTTTCCGCCGTTATCTTCTTATTTTCCAACGGTTTGTTTTCCAACAGTTCCAACTCGGCCGCCGTGGACACGTGCAGAAGATGCAGGCGTGTGCCGTATTGACGGGCCAAATCGACGGCCAGGCGCGACGACTCGGTGCAGACCGCCTCGTCACGGATTTGGGAATGGAGAGCCACCGGCAGATCCTCCGCCTGTCCGGCCAGACGTTCCCGCTGTTCGCGCAGCCGTCTCTCCGACTCCGCATGGACGGCCAAGGGCACCTGCAGACGCGCCGCCAAGGCGAATACCCGACGAAGGTCTGTCTCCTCTTCCACCAGCATGCCGCCCGTCGAGGAGCCCATGAACAGCTTGATGCCGGGAATGCGGGCATAGTCTGCCCGTTCCAGACTGTCCCAGTTGCCGTCTTCTCCGGCTCTGACACCGATGAAGAAACCGTAATTGGCCAAGGATACCTCGGAAGCAGTCTTCATCTTGGCCTGCCATGAAGGCAGATCGAGCGTGGGAGGCTGCGTGTTCGGCATGTCCAGAAAGGAAGTCACACCGCCAGCCACGGCTGCCAACGACTCCTGGGCCATGGGGCCAGACAGATTCTGACCGGAATCTCTGAAGTGGACATGGGTGTCTATCACTCCGGGAAGCAACACACATCCCTCAGCGTCAATCACTTCACACTCATCGACAAGCAAAGCCGGAGGTACTTCTCCGGCTTTGAATATTTTCGAGATGCGATTTCCGTCAACAAAAATTTCTCCCTTATACGACTTTTCCTCGTCGGCGATGAAGGCGTGGCGGATCAGATATTTCATTTGGCTTTCTGTGGATATTTACGCCAGAAACTGCTCCATTTCAGTCTGATGACACCGATGAAGGCTTCGCTGAAAATGCCGCCGCTCATCTTGGATGTCCCCAACTCCCTGTTGGTGAACACGATAGGCACTTCCCTGACATCGAAGCCACACTGGACGGAGGTGAATTTCATCTCTATCTGGAAAGCATAGCCTTTGAAACGGATCTTGTCCAGTTCGATGGTTTCCAGCACTTCGCGCCGGTAGCACATGAAACCGGCCGTCGTGTCGAATATCTTGAGACCGGTGACAATGCGGACGTAGGCGGATGCGTAGTAGGACATCAGCACACGGCCGATCGGCCAGTTGACCACATTGACCAGATGGTTGATGTAGCGGGAACCGACAGCGGCATCTCCGCCCTCTTCGGCACAGGCCTTGTAAAGACGGAGCAAATCCTTGGGATTGTGCGAAAAGTCGGCATCCATTTCGAAGACATAGTCGTAACGGCGCTCGATGGCCCATTTGAAACCGCAGATGTAGGCGGTGCCCAGACCCAATTTGCCGCTGCGTTCGACCATGAACAGGCTTTCGGCGAACTCTTTCTGGAGATTCTTCACGATATCGGCGGTGCCGTCGGGCGAACCGTCGTCGATGATGAGCACGTGGAAGGCTTTCGGCAGGGCGAATACGGCCCGTATGATGGCCTCGATATTTTCCTTTTCGTTATAGGTCGGAATGATGACAATCGAATCTGAATTCATGTCGGGAAATCTTTTGCTCCAAAATTACGGCTTTTTTTTCATCCGCAAGGCTTCGCCTCGATGATTTTTTATAATTTCGCACAATTTAAAGAAAATGAATACGTGAAACTGCAGGATCTCCTTCAAGCATACGTCAATCGCCCGCAGCTGAAAGCGGCTGTCTCCCAAATATCCCCTTCGGCCGGGACCCCTCTGTATTTCGAACATCTGGCCGGTTCTTCGGCGGCGCTCAGCCTCGCCGCCCTGTCCGAACATTTCCCCCATCGCGACCTGCTGCTCGTGCACGACGACGCCGACCAGGCCGCCTACCTGTACTACGACCTGCTGCAGCTTTACGGCCAGGACCGCGTGCTGATGCTGCCCGCCTCTTTCCGCAATTCCATACGCTACGGAGGTCAGGATTCGGGCAACGGCATCCTGCGCAACGAAGTGCTCGGCAGTCTGGCCGGCCGTCTGGACGACGGTCCCGAAGGAAAAGGGCTGTTCATTGTGGCCTACCCCGAATCCTTCATCGAAAAGGTCCTCCCCAGAACCAAGCTCGAAGAGCAGACGCTCCGCCTGAAGACCGGCGAAAAAGTCGATACGGAGTTCATTTCCGATGTCCTCACCCAACTCGGATTCCACTTGACGGACTATGTCTACGAGCCCGGTCAGTTCGCTGTCCGTGGCAGCCTGGTCGACGTGTTTTCCTGGAGTTACGAGCTGCCCTACCGCATCGACTTCTTCGGCGACGAGGTGGAGAGCATCCGCAGTTTCGACGTGGAGACACAGCTTTCGAAAGATATGCTGGACGAAATCCAGATTTTTCCAGAAAACGGCGAAACAGTTGACAATCAGTATGTAGCTATAAGCGAATACCTTCGAAAAGATTGTATAATTGGCTTCTTCGACTTCGATTACACGCTCCGGCGGATGAATCTGGTCTGCAAGGAAACACTGCAGCTTCAGAAAGACTCCGACGCAGACATTTCTGACCCTGACGCGCACCCGAGCGGTATCAGTCCGGCCAAGTTAATCGACGGAGACACTTTTTTTAAAGACATCACCGGACGTTTCCAGTGTCTGGAATTCGGCTTCCAGTCACATTTTCCCTCATCGGCAAGCATCCCGTTCAACTGCTCACCACAAGACAGTTTCGGCAAGAATTTCGATCTGGCAGCCCAGCGCATCAGTGACTATCTGGCAGATGGCTACCGACTGTTCATACTGAGCAGCAACCCCAAGCAGGTCGACCGCATCCGCTCAATCTTCCACGAGCGGGGTGTCATCTCCTTCGAAGCAGTCGACAACACGCTCCACGAGGGATTTGTCGACAAAGGCCTGAAATGGCTCTGCTACACCGACCACCAGCTATTTGACCGTTTCCACAAATACAGTCTGCGCTCCGACAAGGCCAGAAGTGGCAAAATGGCGCTGACGCTCAAAGAGCTGATGCAGTTCCAATACGGCGACTACGTGGTTCATCTCGACCACGGCATAGGCCGTTTCGGCGGTCTGTTCAAAACCGTGCAGAATGGCAAAGAGCAGGAAGTGATGAAAATCATGTACAAGGACAACGACGTCATTCTCGTCAGCATCCACAACCTGCACCGTGTGGCCAAATACCGCGGAAAGGAAGGTGAAGAGCCCGTCATCCACAAACTCAGCAGCGGTGCATGGGAGCACATCAAAGAGCGCAGCAAAAAGAAGATAAAGGACATTGCCCGAGACCTCATCAAGCTCTATGCAAGCCGGCTAAAAGAACAGGGATTTGCCTATAGTACAGACACTTATCTACAAGAAGCTCTAGAAGCTTCTTTCATATATGAGGACACGCCCGACCAGGCGAAAGCCACGGCCGACATCAAGCGCGACATGGAGCAAGCGAAGCCCATGGACCGACTGGTATGCGGCGATGTGGGATTCGGCAAGACCGAACTGGCCGTACGGGCTGCCTTCAAGGCTGTCGCCGACGGCAAGCAGGTGGCCGTGCTGGTGCCGACCACCGTGCTGGCTCTTCAGCATTATCAGACCTTCAAAGACCGCCTGAAGGATCTTCCCTGCACAGTCGACTACATCAGCCGCACCCGGAGCAATGCCGACATCAGGCAGATTCTCACCAGCCTGCCTCAGGGCAAGCCCGACATTCTTGTCGGCACGCACAAGCTCATCGGCAAAGATGTGAAATTCAACGATTTGGGATTGCTCATCATCGACGAGGAACAAAAGTTCGGCGTGGCCGTAAAAGAGAAACTGCGCCAGATGAAAACCCATATCGACACGCTCACCCTCACGGCCACCCCGATACCGCGCACCCTGCAGTTTTCACTGATGGGCGCCCGCGACCTGTCAGTCCTGTCCACGCCGCCCGCCAACCGCTACCCCATCCGCACGGAAATCTGTCCCTTCGACAAGGACATCATACGCGAAGGCATCGAATACGAATTGGAACGCAACGGCCAGGTCTTCTTCGTCAGCAACCGCATCGGCGACCTGGCCGAAATCGAAAGCCTGATCCACAAATGTGTGCCCCAAGCGCGCACCGTCATCGCCCATGGTCAGATGGACGGCGCTCAGCTTGAGCAGATCATCATCGATTTCATCAACTACGAATACGATGTCCTCATCTGTACGACCATCATTGAAAGCGGTGTGGACATTCCCAATGTCAACACCATTTTCGTCAATGCGGCGCACAAGTTCGGCCTGAGCGACCTGCACCAGTTGAGAGGCCGCGTCGGACGGACCAACCGCAAAGCTTTCTGCTATCTGATTTCCCCGCCCACCGAGTTCCTGAATCCCGACGCCAAGCGCCGTCTGCAGGCCATCGAGAGCTTTTCCGAACTGGGCAGCGGCCTGAACATCGCCATGCAGGACCTCGACATCCGCGGCGCCGGCAACATGCTGGGCGCCGAACAGAGCGGATTCATCGCCGACCTCGGATTCGAAACCTATCAGCGCATTCTCAAAGAGGCGCTCCACGAACTCAAGGAAGAGGAATTCGCCGACCTGTATGCTCGGGAAGCAGAGGACAAGGATTCCTCAACTACCGAATATGTCTCTGACTGCCAACTCGAATCCGACCTTTCACTCTTCTTCGACGAGACTTATGTTCCCGGCTCGTCAGAGCGTATGGCCCTTTACCGCGAAATGGACCAGTTGGAAAACGAAAAGGCGGTCGACGATTTCCAGAAACGGATGACAGACCGCTTCGGTCCCCTTCCGAAAGAAGGCGAAGACCTCATCCGATTCATACGTATCAGATTGTTGGCCAAGAAATTGGGTATCGAAAGAATCAGTCTGAAAAACAATCAGATGATTTGCCATTTCGTATCCGATTCCAAGTCGCCTTTCTACAATTCCCCCACCTTCGGCGGCATTCTCCACTATGTGACCGAGCATTACCGCCGCTGCCGACTACGGGAGGCGCAAGGCCGGCGTTCCATGATTCTGAGCGACATAGACAGCACCCAAACCGCCTATCAGTGCCTTTCGGAAATGCTCGGCACGGAGGCTTTGCACTGATTATTTATATAAACGAGGTACTATTTCGAAAAATTGTTTACCTTTGCGCGCTTAAAAACAAACAGATATGATCAACGTTACTTTTCCTGACGGATCGGTCCGTTCCTACGAAAACGGCACCAATGCCTATCAGATAGCCGAAAGCATCAGTCCCCGTCTGGCCCACGATTGTCTGGCCGCCAGCATCAACGGTGAAACCTGTGACCTGTCGTTACCCATTCAGAACGACTGTCAGCTTCAGCTGCTCAAATGGGACGACGCGGAAGGCAAGCATGCTTTCTGGCACACCACTTCCCACCTCATGGCTGAAGCCCTGCAGGCCCTTTTCCCCAACATTCAGTTCGGTATCGGTCCGGCCATCGAAAACGGATTCTACTACGACATCGACCTGGGCGAAACGGTTCTGAAAGAGACCGACCTTGAAGCCATCGAAAAGAAGATGAAGGAACTGCTTCAGAAGAAGTCCAAAATGGAGCGCCTCGACATCACCAAAGCCGATGCCCTCAAGTATTTCGCCGAACGCGGCGAAACCTACAAGATCGAGCTCATCAACGATCTGGAAGACGGCACCATCACCACCTACACCCAGGGCGATTTCACGGATCTCTGCCGTGGCCCGCACCTCATCGACACCACTCCCATCAAGGCCATCAAGCTCACCAGCATTGCCGGCGCCTACTGGCGCGGCGACGAAACCCGCAAGCAGATGACCCGCATCTACGGCATCTCCTTTCCCAAACAGGGACAGCTGGACGAATATCTGGCCTTGCTTGAAGAAGCCAAAAAGCGCGACCACCGCAAGATCGGCAAGGAAATGGAGCTCTTCATGTTCAGCGACATGGTCGGCAAGGGTCTGCCCATGTGGCTGCCTAAGGGAACGGCTCTCCGTCTGCGTCTGGAAGATTTCCTGAAACGCATTCAGAAGCACTACGGCTACCAGCAGGTCATGACGCCCCATATCGGCAACAAACAACTGTACGTCACATCCGGACATTGGGACCACTACGGAAAGGACAGTTTCCAGCCCATCACCACTCCGGAAGAAGGCGAAGTCTATCTGCTGAAGCCGATGAACTGCCCCCACCACTGCATGATTTACAAATGGTTGCCCCGTTCCTACAAGGATCTGCCGCTGCGTCTGGCCGAATTCGGAACCGTTTACCGCTACGAACAGAGCGGCGAACTCCACGGTCTGACCCGCGTGCGCAGTTTCACGCAGGACGACGCCCATATCTTCTGCCGTCCCGACCAGGTCAAGGATGAGTTCCTTCGTGTGATGGAAATCATCGAAATCATCTTCAAAGCGCTCAATTTCGAGAATTTCGAAGCTCAGATTTCTCTGCGCGACCCCAACGACCACAAGAAATATGTGGGAAGCGACGAACTGTGGGCACGCGCCGAACAGAACATCATTGACGCCTGCAAGGAAAAAGGCCTGCCGGCCCGCGTCGAATACGGCGAAGCAGCCTTCTACGGTCCCAAGCTCGACTTCATGGTCAAGGACGCCATCGGACGCCGCTGGCAGCTGGGCACCATCCAGGTCGACTACAACCTGCCCGAGCGTTTCGACCTCGAATACATCGGCAGCGACAACCAGAAGCACCGTCCCGTCATGATCCACCGTGCTCCATTCGGATCGATGGAACGCTTCATCGCCGTCCTCATCGAGCACACCGGCGGCAAGTTCCCGCTCTGGCTCACTCCCGACCAGGTGGTGGTCATGCCCATCAGCGAAAAGTTCAACGGCTATGCCTACGACATTGCCCGCCAGCTCAACAGCCAGGACATCCGCACCGTTGTCGACGACCGCAACGAAAAGATTGGCAGAAAGATACGCGACAACGAACTGAAGCGTATCCCCTATCTGCTCATCGTCGGTGAAAAAGAAATGGCCAACAATGAAGTTTCTGTAAGAAAACAGGGCGGAATTGATTTGGGTTCAAAAAATTTAACTACCTTTGCGGCCGAAATTTCTGCGGAAGTAGAAGCTCAAATGAACGTTATATAATTGAATAAAAGGTAATTATCCACATCTCACTACTCTCTGGATGAAGAATGACGATTTGAAGTTCCAATATCGGATCAACCACAAAATTCGTGAAAAAGAGGTTCGTCTGGTCGGCGACAATGTCGAAATGGGCGTATATCCGATAGCGAAGGCTTTGGAAATAGCCGACGAGCAGGGTCTTGACTTAGTGGAGATTTCCCCCAACGCAGTCCCCCCGGTCTGCAGGGTGATTGATTACCAAAAGTTCCTTTATCAGCAGCACAAGCGTCTGAAAGACCAGAAAGCCAATGCCGCCAAGATGGTTGTCAAGGAGATACGTTTCGGACCGCAGACCGACGACCACGACTACAACTTCAAGCTGAAACATGCGCAGGAGTTCTTGAAAGAGGGTTCGAAAGTGAAGGCATACGTGTTCTTCCGCGGCCGTTCCATCCTTTTCAAAGAGCAAGGCGAAGTTCTGCTGCTCCGTTTCGCCAACGATTTGGAAGCCTACGGAAAAGTGGAGAGCATGCCGGTGTTGGAAGGCAAGCGGATGATTCTCATGATTGCACCCCTCTCGAAGAAAGGCGGACAGCCAAAAGCTCAGAAACCTGCAGACAGCAAGCCTGCGCCCGACAAGACAAACGAATGATTTACCGTGTGAACGGCTATCAGATATTTTATCAACCAATTAAAAGTACAACTCATGCCCAAGATGAAAACTAACTCCGGTTCGAAAAAGAGGTTCGCCCTTACCGGAACAGGTAAAATCAAAAGAAAACATGCTTTTCACAGTCACATTCTGACCAAGAAGACGAAGAAGCAGAAACTGAATCTTGACCACACCGCAATGGTCGACAAGACGAATGTCAATGCAGTTCGCAGTCTGCTGGCTATGAAATAAGCCTTTTTCCGAAAGAAGTTTTACTTTATTAACCGAATGCTCAGCTAAAAAGCTCATTTATTGACGCTGACGTTCAAAAAACAACAAAACAATGCCTAGATCAGTTAATCACGTTGCTTCGAGAGCAAAAAGAAAGAAAATCCTTTCCTTGACCAGAGGTTATTTCGGTTCGAGAAAGAATGTTTGGACCGTTGCCAAGAATACTTGGGAAAAAGGTTTGACCTATGCTTATCGCGATCGTAAGAACAAGAAACGCGAATTCCGCGCTCTGTGGATCCAGCGTATCAACGCCGCTGCCCGTGAAGAAGGTTTCACCTACAGCCGCCTGATGGGAGCCCTGCACAAAGCCGGCATCGAAATCAACCGCAAGGTCCTCGCCGACCTCGCCATGAACGAGCCCCAGGCTTTCAAGGCCATCGTTGAAAAAGCCAAGAACGCTTAACGAACACCTTATTTATAAGGTAATCCCCGACAATCTCTGATTGCCGGGGATTTTTATTTCGTCCCTCGCCTGCCGGTCCGATTCGAAACACTTTCCAGCCACACAAGTTCAGTCAAGACAAAAAAAGAAGCCGCACCGGCGTAAATGCGAAAACTCCGTATGACAGGATTTGAGTGCCGACCATCCTTTGTAATCTGCTGTGT